>CALKWU010000106.1 GCA_938004015.1 uncultured Oceanobacillus sp. | reverse complement strand
TCAAATAAAAGATTTTGTCATTTTTGTACGCATTTGTATTTTCCACCAATTCATTTTCAACGAGTTGTTTGGCAGTTCCAGCTGCCTCACCACCTACAACTGCACCTCGGTCAATGACATATAAGATATCCGGATTTTGTTCCATTACGTACTCAAAAGTGACGTTCATTCCATGGGTGGAAGCTTCAATTCCTTCATCCACCGCTTCTACACCGAATACGTCATGGATGATGCCAAATCGGGAATTCGGACCATAAGCACTGATTTTATCATCGTTCGCTAAAATGATGAGCGCTTTTTCCTCATTGGCTGACGCCCGTTCATTCAACTCGGCAATCATTTCATCGATTGCCGCAAGTTCTTCTTCAATTTCCGCTTCTTTACCGAAAATCTCCCCGATGACATTCATGTTGTTCTTAAAGGATTCCATGTAGTTCGTTGTATCCACTGCAAGATAAATCGTCGGTGCAAGTTCGGTCAGTTGATCATACAGTGATGCTTGGCGACCGGATATGATGATCAAGTCCGGATTAATTTCAGCTAGTTTTTCAAAATCAGGTTCCTTCAAACTTCCGACATTTTCATAGTCGTCTGTCCCATATTTATCTAAATAGGCTGGGATCGTACCGGATTGCGGAATACCGGCAACTTCCACTCCTAATTTATCTAATGTATCAAGAATTCCAAAATCAAAGACGACGATTTTTTCCGGATGTTTCGCAACTTCCGTCGTATCCAATTCATGTTCGACAACGACAGTTTCTTGGGATGCTGCATCCCCGTTTTGCCCGGAGTTCGCATTGGTTTCTTCCGAGCTGGTATCACTGCCTTCCGAGCCGCATGCGGCCAACATTAGAAGGATAAAACTGAAAATGATCATGTATGTGAATCTTTTCATAAGCTGTTACTCCCTTTTGTAAAGTTATTTTTTATATGGACTAAAAGCAATATCCTTCCATGTTTTGGGCATGAATCGTTCTATCATATCCGACTCCACGTTCGAAGACAAAGATCAAGTCACACTGCCCTCCTTGTCCTAAGTTTTTGCTTCTGAACAGGAGTTTGCATTCAATTTAAGCAAATATATTTACCAAACGTTGAAAGTAAGGTAAGATTAATGTAATGGGTCTCCCTTGGACATGGTTTTCAGGTTGCCGCCTGCCATGCCAGGGGGGATTTTTTATTTCTATACCCTTCCACATGTCGGATATTGCCATTAGTAATAAAAACAAATCCGCTTATTATCGATTTCTTTAATATCGATATCCATATCGTAAAGTTCCCGAAGGACGCATTTGTCGATCACATCACACGCCCGACCTTGTTTCACAATTTTACCGTCTTTCAAAGCTACGATTTGGTCGGAATAACAAGACGCAAAGTTGATATCGTGAATGACGATGACGACTGTTTTCCCCTTCTCATCCACGAGACGGCGCAACGTCTTCATAATCTGATTCGCATGACGCATATCCAGGTTATTCAATGGCTCATCCAGCAAAATGTATTCCGTATCTTGAGCAACCGTCATGGCGATATGTGCCCGTTGACGTTGCCCACCGGAAAGCTGATCCAAATATTTATCCTGGATTTCCTCCAATTCCAAATAAGCGATCGCTTCGTCCACTTTTTCCCAGTCTTCTTTTGTCAATTTTCCTTGTGAGTATGGGAAACGGCCAAAGGAAACAAGTTCCCGAACCGTCAACTTCAAATTGATGTTGTTCGATTGTTTCAAAATCGAAATCTTTTTCGCAAGTTCATTGCTTTTCGTTTTGAATATATCTTTTCCATCAATCGTGATATCCCCTTCATCCTTTGCAATCAAACGACTGATCATGGAAATGAGCGTACTTTTTCCGGCACCATTCGGACCGATGAACGACGTGATGGTACCCTTTTCAATTTTCAAGGAGACATCCTCGATAACCGGTTTCTCGCCAAACGACTTGAACACATTCTTCAAATTCACCATGATTTATTCTCCTTTAACAAAAGATAGATGAAATAAATTCCACCGATAAAGTTGATGATGACACTTACAGGCGTACTGAATGCAAAGACCTTCTCCACAAGGAACTGTCCGCCTAAAAGGGCGATGATACTGATGAAGACAGATCCTAAAATAATGTACAAATGCCGATATGTCTGCATCATTTCGTAAGCGACATTGACAACGAGCAAACCGAGGAATGTAATCGGCCCGATCAGTGCCGTCGCAACCGAAATGAGAATCGCAACGATGACCAACAATCGTTTCACGACCGGATAGAACGGAACGCCGAGATTGATTGCATTGTCCCTTCCTAAGCCAATCACATCCAAGTATTTGTAATATCTTATAAAATAAAGCAACACTAGGACGATGATGACGATGGAAATATAAACAAGCTCTCTGTTCACGTTGTTGATGCTTGCGAACATCCGGTCCTGCGCCATCCCGAATTCATTTGGGTCAATCAACACTTGCATGAATTCGGTGAAACTTCCAAAGAATGTACCGAGGATCATCCCAATCAAAAGGAGGAAATAAATGTTCTGGCCTTCCCCTTGGAATAGGAAACGGTACAGGACAAGCGAAAACAAAATCATTACTGAAATGGATATTGCATAATTCAAACTGCTATTCATCATGACGATTGAATTCGCACCGAACAAGAAAATGATGACCGTTTGAACCAACATGTAGAGCGAATCCAATCCAAGTACACTCGGTGTCAAAATCCGGTTGTTCGTAATCGTCATAAAAATGACAGTGGCAAAAGCAATCGCCCCACCTGTGAGGATGATCGCCACCACACGGATGAGTCTTCTCGGGAGGATGTAATCGATATTGCCGGTGAGATCATAAAATATGTACAGTAGTGCAAGCAACAAGGATACGATAGCCAGGATGATCGTTTTTGATTTATAACCCATATTTCTTTCTCCTCATCAATAGGTAGATGAAAATCCCACTACCTATCACCCCAACCGTCAAGCTGATTGGAATTTCATACGGATAGATGATCACCCTGCCGACAATATCGCAAAACAGTACGAATACAGCACCTAATAATGCCGTATGCACGAGTGTGTTTTTTAAATGATCCCCCTGATAGATGACGACGATATTCGGTATAATCAACCCGAGGAACGGAATGATTCCAACCGCCAACACGACAGACGCCGTGACGAGTGCACTGATGATCAAACCGACATTGACGACTTGCCGGTAATTCAATCCCAAGCTTTTGGAGAAATCCTCCCCCATCCCTGCAATCGTAAATTTATTCGCATAGAGATATGCTATAAATAGTAGGGGGACAGTAACGAACATCAACTCATAATTTCCCGTCATAATCATCGAAAAGTCACCCTGCAACCAGGATGACATGTTTTGAATCAAGTCATTCTGATAAGCGAAAAAGGTGGAAATCGAGCTGATGATATTCCCCAACATCAAACCGATGAGGGGGATGAAAACGGCATCTTTGAATTTCACTTTTTCCAGTATTTTCATAAATAACAAAGTGCCGAGCAAAGCAAAAACAAAAGCAACGAGCATTTTTTGCAATGGGCTTGCCGCAGTGAAAATCATCATGGAAACGAGAATTCCTAATCTCGCAGAATCCAACGTTCCTGCAGTCGTAGGTGAAACAAACCTGTTCCTGCTGAGTTGCTGCATGATCAAGCCGACGATGCTCATGCTCATCCCTGCGATGATGATGCTGATCAAGCGGGGAATCCTGCTGACCAACAACACTTGCTTTTGTGTTTCCGTCAAATTGAACAAATCAAGCGGTGATACATTCGAAACACCGATAAATACGGAAAGGAAAGAAAAAACAAGCAATAATAAAAGTAAGTACCGTATTTTCATAGACTGCCCTTCTCTTTGAAAAACAAGCTCCAGGTTCTAGATGGATCATGTTTCTCCATATCCCTTATATTTTATACGTTTTCACTATGTCAATAATAATTATCACCTGCAAATCACTCTAAATAAGAATGATATTCATTATCAATTAGGTGCTATTTATAGTATAACAGATTTGTAAAGCTAGTCAATTACTGAAATGAAAAAAAGAAAAAATCTCATACAAATAAAAAATACTGCGTTCAACGCAGTATTGACAATCATTGTTCGATACAACCTTCATCCGTGCAATAGGATGTTTTGGCTTTTTTCCCTCTATGCCGTTTGTCGTTCGGTCCTTCTTCTTCCCATAATTTTTCCAACACTTTCAGGAAAATGGACGTCGGTTGAGCACCGGAAACAGCGTATTTTTCATTGAACACAAAAAACGGAACTCCCTGAACCCCGATTTGACGTGCAACAGCGATATCTTCATTCACTTTTTGAGTAAATTTTTTCGTTTCCAGCACACGTTTTGCTTCCTCTTCATCCAAGCCGATATCGCCAGCGAGCTTCACCAATGTTTGCCTATCACTTAACAGTTCCGATTCTGTAAAATAAGCGAAGAAAAGCCGCTCCGTCATCTCTTCCCCTTTTCCATAACGCTCTGCAAAGTGGAACAAGCGATGAGCATCGAATGTATTCGCATATTGCATCGTATCGAAACGATAATCCAAGCCAAGGGACTTTGCTTGGTCAGCCACTTGTTCATTCAACGTTTTCACTTCATGCAATGGGATTCCTTTCAATTCGGAAAAAGTTTCATAGAAATCTTTCCCGGGCACATGTTCTGCTTCAGGTTCAAGCTGATAACTCCGATATTCAATCATGACAGCGTCCTTATGGGGAAAATCCGCCAATGCGTTTTCCAGTCTCCGTTTACCGATATAACAAAATGGGCAAACAAAATCGGACCAAATTTCGATTTTCATTCCGTTGTACTCCTTTTTCAAGCACTTCAGTTAACCATCTTATGAAAAAGTCTTTAAAGCTGCGTTTATTTTATCATAGCAACATGAGAGAATGAAATGAAGTGCCTCAAGAAAAATGGGACAAACAGGGTCTGTCCCTATTTGTCCCTACATGTCCATGAGTGAGGTACCCATTATGCTGACGCGTTTTGTGTTTTTCAACTCCTCCAAGTTTTTCACGCCGATTCCGAACATCGTCATCCGCAATTCCAGCTCGATTTGTTCCATCGTTTCCATGACAGCTTCGGGCGACTCGGTGGCTGCTTGCAACAAATGCCGCGCAAAACCGATCAAGTCCGCTCCGATTGTAATTGCCTTCGCAGCGTCCACTCCTGTCTTCATACCGCCACTTGCAACGAGCGGTACTTCCGGAAGCTTACTTCTTACCGAAACGATGCAGTCCTTCGTTGGAATACCCCAATTATTGAAAGCTTCTGCAGCTGCTTTTTTCAATTTATTTCGTGAACGTAATTTTTCCACTTGACTCCAAGATGTTCCGCCAGCCCCCGCCACATCAATATAACTGATGCCTGCGTCATATAATCTTTGGGCTACTTCCCCATCAATGCCAAAACCGACCTCTTTCACTCCAACCGGGACATCCAATGTCTTGCAAACTCGTTCGATTTCAGGGAGAAGATTTTCAAAATTCACATCGCCCTCGTCTTGGACGATTTCTTGAATACTATTCAAATGAAGGACGATCGAATCCGCATCGGTCTTATCGATGATCCGTTGACAATCTTCCGGACCGTAACCGTAATTGAACTGCACTGCCCCGATATTGACGATCAATGGTACGGATGGTGCCTGCTTCCGGACAAGGAACGATTCTTTATACCGATCGCTTTCCAAAAAAGCCCTTGTGGAGCCGATCGCCATCACCCACCCTCTTTCTTCGGCAGCAATGGCAAGATTTTGGTTTATTTCAATCGCTAATTCCGAACCGCCCGTCATCGAACTGACCAAGAAAGGCGCTTTCAATTTTTTCCCGAGAAAACTCGTCTCCGTCGTAATCGATTCGAAATTGATTTCCGGCAATGCGTTATGTATAAAGTGGATCCCTTCCAGCCCCGTCGTTTTGTCGACGCCTTCCACATTGCCCGTCAAGCATAATCTGATATGTTCCGTCTTTCTTTGGTTTATTCCATTATCCATGTCAATGGTACCTCCGAATATAAATGTGCTTACTAGCTATTTTACTTGTTTCCTCGTTGAAAAGAAAGAAAGAGCAACTTTCCTGTCCCCCAACGACGATTAATTTTCCCAAAAAAATTGACTTGGTATGCTTCGGCAACACCAAGTCAATTTTAAACATCATATATCAGGAAACTTTGGACGGAATGATTTCATTGATCCGTTCGATGATTTTATCCACTGTCGTATCGAGCGAAGCGGCCAGCTCTTGGAATATGACCTTTTGAATTTGTTCAAGCATTTTTTTGTCTTGATCATACATCCGCTCTTTCTTTTCTTTCGCTTCTTTTTGTTTTCGCATCAGGGTGTTGGCAATCTTGACAATGGCATCTCGATCACCTTTATTGATCAAGCTCGAATATTTCCGATTCCGTTGTTTCGCATCGTCGATCCACTCAATTCCAGGCTCCTCAAACGATTTCAGGATGCTTCTCGCTTCTTTTTTATCCATAATTTCCAACATGACGACCTTTTCATTGTCAACCGGAACACTTATCGTCAACTCCGGATCATCCAAAGGGTGGAGAATATAATATTCCCGTGTCACATCCCGGAACTTCTTTTCACAAATATCATCGATTTTACACACCCCATGAGTGGAGTAAATAATCAAATCGCCGACTTTAAACATTTGCCAACCTCCATTTTCTATCACTCAAACTACTGAGCACATGTTAATTGTACTACTTTTTCAACAATTTGTCAACGAGTTGACAAAGTATAGGGAGCTTTGTATAGTAGCCTCGTAGGACATTGGAGAAAAGAAAGAGGTGTGATTCATGGGGAAGATGCCCACATTGGATTTATTCGACTTGATCGACAACAAAAATGAAGAGATGAAGGAATGGATCCAAACAAACTGGAACGAAAAAAACGATATCCGCTTGACCGATTCCGAATGGTTCATTTTGAATTTAATCAACGATAAAGAGATACTGCTGGCTGATCTCGCTAAAAATGGAAAAATCACACGTCAAGGTACACATAAACTGGTAAAAAAACTGGAAGAACACGGTCTCGTAGTAACTGAGAAACCAAAGGACAACAAACGGAGCAAATTTGTCCGGTTGACTCCTTTAGGTCTCGATTGTTATGAGGCGAATCAAGCATTGAGAAAACATCTCGAGGATAACGTAAGAGAAGCGATCGGACATGAAGCATTTGACTTGTTGAAAAAAATGTTAGCTGCTGATTGGCAAACCGAAACAGAAAGAGAATTCGTGAAAGGAGAACGGTGATGAAGGAGAAAGCGAAGAAATTTGCCGAAAATGCTCATCGTGGTCAATTCCGCAAAACCGGAAACCTTCCTTATATCGTCCACCCTGTCCGGGTCGCGGAAATGTTGGAAAAAGCCGGGGCAAAAGATGAATTGGTTTGTGCCGGTTATTTACATGACGTTGTGGAAGACACCTCAGTGGGAATCGATGAAATTGAGAAGGAATTTGGTGTGAAAGTCGCTGACTTGGTGTGTGCCCATACCGAAGATAAGACGAAGAGCTGGATGGAGCG
Organism: uncultured Oceanobacillus sp.; assembly: GCA_938004015.1. Lineage (GTDB taxonomy): Bacteria > Bacillota > Bacilli > Bacillales > Amphibacillaceae > Oceanobacillus. The sequence continues at coordinate 6,679 of CALKWU010000106.1, read as the reverse complement.
GAAACAACAAACGATCGACACATTGAAAAGTGCGGAACTTGACTTGAAAATGTTGATTGTTGCCGATCGACTCGACAATTTACTCTCCTTAGAAAGAAGCCTGGAAAAAACCGGCCCTTCTGTCTGGGGGATGTTCAATGCAGGTTACGAGGAACAGAAATGGTATAACGAAGAAATCATGGTACATATGAACACAGGCTTACCAAAAGAAAAACAGCCCGATTTATTCCGTTCGTTCGAATCAGCTGTGAAACGGATATTTAATCATTAAGTCCTTTTTATGGTAAAATAAACAGAGAATTCGACAACTTCCAGTAAAAAAGACTCCATTTAATTTTTAGTACCTTTTCCCCGGAAATCCATGTATAATACGAATAAATACCAGTATTTGTCAAGTTTCTTGTAAAGGAAACAGGGGGGGATTCTAAAGATGAAGAAAAAAGAGCGGAAAAGACAGAAAATGAAGAAGAGCACTAAGAAAAAACGAGCATCCAGGTTCAATGACTTTCGCATCGGTTTCAAGTATACAACGACTTATATCATCATGATGTTGATTTTTCTCATAGCAGGTGGAATCGTTTACTTCCAGTTGAACCAGGCCGATGAATATACGCGATCCGTGCAAAGTGCGAGTCTACATATGAATGACATGGCGGAACTCGCTTCCGCCGTCCAGGGGAAGGATGTCCAAATCGCCGATTATCTGTTGACACAAGACCCTACATTCATCGATTCATTCCGGGAATATGAACACCAGTTTGAAAGCCTTATCGAAAAAATCAAGCCGAATTTGCAGACGAACCGGGAGAAAAATCTTCTCGAAGCTTTGGTGCGCAATGACGAAATCATCAATAACACTTTCACCGAGCGGATCATCCCATCAGTGGAAAGCAATCAAGTAGCCATTGCGCGGGGATTAAGGGAAACGACCTATCGTTACCGGGTTGAGAATGTGGAAATCATTGAAGAATTAGCTTCGATTTCAGCTGCACAGCAACATGAGGCGGTGGAGGCCTCCGCTACTAACATGAATGAAAGCAAATGGGTGCTCACTGTCGCGAACTTGTCCGCAATGATCGTCGGAATCGTCCTGATTTACTTGATCAGTCGGAGAATATCACGGGAATTGAACCGTGTCGTTCAACTGATTACGGAAGTCGCCCATGGTAATCTTCGGGTGAAAGATTCGGATTATGTCGGAAAAGATGAAATCGGACAACTTTCTTTCGCCATCAATCTATTGAAACGGAACATGAAAAATATCTTGACGAAAATTACCGATGCGAGCAACAATCTGTCGAGTCAGAGCGAAGAATTGAACCAAGCTGCAAATGAAGTGAAAGAAGGGAATTTACAGATCGCCGCTACGATGGAAGAGCTTTCTTCAGGAGCGGAAAATCAAGCGAACAGTGCTTCCAACTTGACTGAATCAATGACCGATTTCATTGAGCTCGTCAATATATCCAATGAAAACGGGAATGAAGTCCAAGCAAGTTCGAAAGATGTGTTGAACATCACAAATGAAGGAAAGCAATTGATGACGACGTCCGTTTCACAAATGAAGCAAATCGACGGCATCGTTTACGAGGCCGTTGATAAAGTGAAAGAACTCGACAAAAAATCAGAAGAAATTTCCAATTTGGTGAATGTCATTGAGGATATCGCTAATCAAACGAACTTGCTCTCTTTGAATGCGGCAATAGAAGCTGCCCGTGCTGGGGAGCATGGACACGGGTTCGCCGTCGTCGCTGATGAAGTGAGGAAGCTTTCCGAACAAGTCTCTGCTTCTGTAGGGGAAATCACGACGATCGTCACAGCCATTCAAGCGGAAACCGGTCAAGTCGTGGACTCACTTTCCAGCGGTTACGAAGAGGTACGTGAAGGTACGGAACAGATCGAGATGACGGGAAAACAATTCGAGGCCATTCAAGATGCTGTCCGTACGATGACGGAAAAACTGACGACGATTTCAAACAATCTAAATGAAGTTGCGGATAATAGTGATAAAATGAATCATCTGATAGAGGAAATCGCTTCCATCTCTGAAGAGTCTGCAGCGGGCGTGGAACAAGCAGCCGCTTCCAGCCAACAAACTGCAAGTTCGATGGAAGAAGTTTCCACAAATGCAGATGAACTGGCACGTCTTGCCGAGCAACTCAATGAAGAAATCGGTGTCTTTAAGCTATAAAGACGATGAAAAAGCAGGCCTGAAACGTCAGGTCTGCTTTTTCCACTTTTTTGGACATATATGTCACTCTTCTCCGATTTCAATTTCATTTTCGTCATAGGAAATCCAATCACTGAAACTGCCCGGATACAGACGGACGTTTTCATATCCGGCTGCTTTCAATGCTAAGATGTTCACACAGGCAGAAACACCGGAACCGCAAGAAACGATGATTTCATCGTCTTTATCCAAGTCTGAAAAATGTTTCTGCAAAGCTTTTCCTTTCAGCCATTTTCCATCTTCGGAAAGGACGGCTTGCCACGGATAATTTTTTGCTCCCGGTATGTGGCCCGCTTTACTGTAAAACGGTTCATAATCCCCTAAGTATCTTTCTTTCGTACGCGAATCAATGATGACGGTATTCGAATGCAATTTTTCCCTCACCGTTTTCATATCGACGATTTTTTCCTCATCGAATTCCCCTTTGAACTCCTTTTCCTGTAAATCGGGAAGTTCCCTGCTCACTTCGTTGCCTTCCTCGACCCACCGCTTGTAACCGCCTTCCAAAATGTACACTTTCTTATGACCAAGCGCCTCCAATAACCACCAAAATCTTGCAGCATACATCTCATTCCCTTGATCATACACGACGACGGTTGTCTCCTCATCAATTCCGATGTTTCCCAATTTTTCGGCGAAAGTGGGCATGTCCGGTAGTGGATGGCTTCCACCGTGTTTCCCGACCTTACCGGATAGATCACGATTCAAATCCAAATAAACCGCACCGGGGAGATGATCTTCCAAGTACATTTTTCTCCCGGCATCTTCATCATCCAGTTTAAATCTCACATCGACAATGACGGTATTACCTTGCCCGTTCGCCAACCGCTTCTTTAAACGTTCCACACTGATCAAATTTGTCATCGCAACCCCTCCTCATCTGATTCTCTATCCCCATTGTATACGTTGTAAAGCAAACATTGAAGAATATCCTTTACTCTGACGGTTGATTTTTCCAGTCTCATTCTTGCACGATCAATTTCAGGAACTGTTATTTTGTGTTAGAATACTAGGTATCCATAACGATAACATAAATCAGTTTAAATTGGCATAAAGGAGCGGAAATGATGCAAAAAGAATTAATGGAACGATTCATTACATATGCAAAAGTCGACACACAATCCGATGAAGAATCCACTACTGTTCCAACGACAAAAGGTCAACTGGAACTAGCCGAATTGCTGAAGAAAGAATTGCAAGAAATTGGCATGGAAGATGTCGAAATCGATGAAAATGGCTATCTGATGGCGACTTTACCGGCCAATACAGAAAAAGATGTGCCGACGATCGGATTTCTTGCCCATCTGGATACCGCAACGGATATGACTGGAAAAAACGTAAATCCACAAGTCGTTGAAAATTATGATGGAAAAGATATTATGTTGAACGAAGAGCTCGCGATTGTTTTATCACCGAGAGATTTCCCCGAACTTTCCAATTATAAAGGACATACGCTGATTACGACGGACGGTACGACTTTACTCGGCGCTGATGATAAAGCAGGGATAGCGGAAATCATCACTGCGATGAACTATCTTGTAAACCATCCGGAAATCGAGCATGGCCGGATTCGTGTTGCATTTACTCCGGATGAAGAAATCGGACGTGGCCCGCATCATTTCGATGTCGAACGTTTTGACGCAACATACGCCTATACCGTTGACGGTGGCCCCCTTGGAGAATTACAATACGAAAGCTTCAATGCGGCTGCTGCAAAGGTGACATTCAAAGGAAATAGCGTCCATCCAGGCACTGCAAAGGGAAAAATGGTGAATTCCGGAAAAATGGCAACCGAATTCGTCAACAAATTTCCAGAAAAAGAAGCGCCGGAATATACAGAAGGATATGAAGGATTTTACCATCTGATTTCCATCCAAGGTGATGTGGAAGAAACAAAAGTTTATTACATCATTCGGGATCATGATCGGGAAAAATTCGAAGCAAGAAAAGAAACGGTAAAGAGCTTCGTAAAAGAAATGCAGGAAAAATACGGCGAAGAAAATGTCGTTCTCGAATTGAACGACCAATACTACAACATGCGGGAAAAAATCGAACCGGTCATGGAAATTGTGGAGATCGCCAGCCAAGCAATGAAAAACCACGATATTGAACCAGTCATTGAACCAATCCGCGGTGGTACGGACGGTTCCCAACTTTCCTATATGGGACTACCAACTCCAAATATCTTTACCGGCGGAGAAAATTTCCATGGAAAATTTGAATACATCTCTGTTGATCATATGGAAAAAGCAACGAACGTGATCATCGAAATCGCAAAATTGTATGCGGAACAAGCCGGGGATGAATGAAAAACCTCAATGAAGAGTATAATTGTTGGAATGTAGGGATAACATGAATTGGAAATCAATTTTAATGATCATGACAGCTGTTTTTCTGACAGCTTGTACAGAAAGTGAAGCACCGACAGAAAAAGAATCAACAGAACAACCGTCTGTCACAGAGGAAAACACTAAAAGCCCGACTGATGACGAGGTGAACATCATGCTTCCGAGTGAAGAGTTGCAAAAGAAAGCAGAGGGCGATGCGGTTCTCCAACTTCAAGAAGCCTTGCAACAAATCGGCTATACGATACCTCAAGATGGAATTTTTTCCGATAGCACAACATGGGCCATCACCGACTTCCAATTACAGGTAGACGGTTTGGATGCAACGGGAGTATTTGATGATAAAACAAAAGAAGCACTGGAACGTTTCTTGGAAGAACGCGAAACGATTGAGGCCGGAGCAGGCTTGCCTCCCCTTGCTGAACCGGTATTTACCGATGCCGGCTCCGAAGTGATCGGAAATCCTTATGACCAATTGGCCGTCATCAATAAACATGCCGCCTTGCCAGGTGATTATGAGCCAGACGACCTCGTCGTTCCAAATGTGAGATTTCCATTCACTGAAGACTCGCCGAAAAAACAACTGCGCGCTCCAGCAGCAAGAGCTTTAGAGCAATTGTTTGATGCGGCTGAGGAGGCGGGACACATCCTTTTTGCCCAATCCGGTTACCGTTCTTATGACACTCAAGTTTCATTGTTCGAAAGGTATGCAGAAGAACATGGTGAAGAAGCAGCTAATCTATTCAGCGCTAGACCTGGTGAATCCGAACATCAAAGCGGACTCGCCATGGACATCACGAGTGAGGCCGTTGGGTATCAGCTGACCGTTGATTTCGGAGATACTCCTGAAGGGAAATGGGTTGTGGACAATGCCCACCTTTTTGGATTCATCATCCGTTATCCGGAAGGGAAAGAAGCCATCACACAATATCAGTATGAACCATGGCACTTACGTTATGTCGGTGTGAGGGCCGCAACGGAAATGAAAGAAAATGATTGGACACTGGAAGAATACTTTAACGAATGATTCAAAAAACTCAGGGATCACATCATCATTCCGATACCCTGAGTTTTTCTTTTTTATATTCATGGGAGATTTGTGCATCAATCGCTCGAATCCTTTCTAACGCTTCCGGAATATCTATCTGTTTATAATGATGGTTCCCACCGGCTTCCTCATCCGCTTCATCAGCAAGTGCGACCACTTGTTGCAGTGGCTTCAATTTCAAATCTCCATTCGGCAAATAAGAATCCGTGTGGAGCAAAATCGCAATGGCGATCTCTTTTGCCGCTTGCGCATCTTCACCGAGCGATATCAACAGTTCATGGGCACGACTCGCTCCTTTGATTGCATGGATATCATTCGCTTGATAAAGCTCATAATCCCACTCTCCATCACGGTACCACGTGTAATGTCCGATATCATGAAGGAGAGCCGCCTTCGTAGCAAGGTCGACATTCACGTTAAAACGTTTGGCGAAAATATACGCATATTCAGCTACAGCTACCGCATGGGCAATTCCAGAACGTTTGAGGTATTTTTGAGCATGGGGATGCAGAAAAACCTCTTCCAATGTGACTCTTTTCATGGTGTTTTCTCCCTCCTATCTTGATGATCCATTCCATTACAAGTTGACACAACTTATTTTAAGTAAATTTTTAAGATTATATCACAAGTGGTAGTCTGAATCAAGATAGAAGGTTACAGCATGTTTAAAATGGTTTTAAAATCATTAAAGCGATGATGATCAAGAAAATGACATTGATGATCCGTTCATAAAAGAATAATTCCTTTGATAAATCATAGTATTCATCAGGGATTTTTTCCCCTTCAACATCGACGAACAATTGCTTGATCGGTTTGGAACGAGGAGTGAGGACGAATGGTCCCATCGCAAGCGCGACAAGGAAAAGAATTAGACTCGTCAAATACCAACCTTGGCTGAACCAATATGGATTCAAAGCCCCCATCAACAAGCCCGAAACGAGAAGCAACATGCCGCCGACCATCGTGAAAATATGTAATGAATTCCTCACTTTAAAGGAATGTCTCAATTCACTCATCGTGGAAGGCTTCGAAAGGGTGACGACCGCAGTCATGACTAGT
>CALKWU010000105.1 GCA_938004015.1 uncultured Oceanobacillus sp. | reverse complement strand
GTGCTCTTGCCGATCATTATCGAGCAGATTTAATCGGTGGAGATACCGTTTCCGGAAGTGGCTTAGTTTTGTCAGTAACAGTGATTGGAGAGGTGGAAAAAGGCAAATCTAGATATAGAAACACCGCAAAGCCGGGAGATGTCGTATTTGTCACCGGAACATTAGGAGATTCCCGCGCCGGTCTTCATATTTTACAAAACAAAGTATCAATGGAAGACGGGGATTATTTCATCAAGCGTCATCAAATGCCGGAACCGCGGATTGATTTTGCTTATGCATTGAAACGGATTGAAAGATTGGCCTTGAATGATATAAGTGATGGAGTTGGAAATGAGGTACATGAAATTGCAGAAGCATCGGAAGTGACTATTGTTTTATATGATGAAAAAATACCTGTTCATCCATGTTTGAAACAGTTTTCCAAAGAAATGCAAGAGGATTGGAAGTACTTCGGTGGGGAAGATTTTGAACTTGTCGGAACGGTGCCGGAAAAAGATTGGCCGACCGTACAAGAAACGGCCGAACAGATGAATTTGCTTATCTCACGGGTCGGCTTTGTCACGAACAAGAATAAACATGCGGTATATGTAAATAAACAAGGAACGCTGTCCCCATTGGAAAAAGCGGGGTATACCCATTTGAAGTAGGTGAATGTTTTGCAGTCTATCGACATGATTACCCAATCAGCAGAAGAAACTGAAAAAATTGCCGAAAAATTAGCCGAATATCTATCACACGGTGATGTATTAACATTGGAAGGTGATTTAGGTGCCGGGAAAACGACTTTTACAAAAGGCTTGGCAAGAGGGCTCGGCATCACACGAAATGTGAACAGTCCAACGTTTACAATTGTGAAAGAATATAAAGGCAGACTTCCCCTTTACCATATGGATGTTTACCGTCTGGAACTTTCGGGTGAAGATATCGGCTTTGACGAATATTTTTATGGAGAAGGTGTTTCGGTGGTCGAATGGGCGAAGTTTATTGAAGATTATTTACCTGACGAACGTTTGGAAATCGTCATCAGCCATATGGAAGGGGATCGAAGGAAACTTGAATTCAATGCGTATGGTGAACATTTCAAAAAAATTTTGGTAGCGATGAATGATTAGGAGCATTTCTATGTATACACTTGTCATTGATACATCAAATCATGTCTTAGGTGTCAGTGTCATGAAAAACGATCGATTGATCGGAAAAATCGTGACGAATTTGAAGAAAAACCACTCGACACGGTTAATGCCGGCTGTTGAACAATTGCTGGAGGAAGTCGGGATGGAAGTGGAAGAATTGAATCGAATCGCTGTTGCGAAGGGACCTGGTTCGTATACAGGTGTCCGAATCGGGCTGACAACGGCGAAAACTTTAGCCTGGGCACTGGATATCCCGATTGTCGGTGTTTCCAGCTTGGAAGTACTCGCCTATCAAGGGCGATTCTTTCATGGTTATATTTGTCCTTTTTTTGATGCGAAAAGAGGCTTGGTTTATGCAGGCATCTACGAATGGACGACCGGCGATCGACTATCGGTTATCCGGAAAGACCGGAATATATTATTTTCCCATGTCCTTGATTTTTTGCGTTCAGAAGGAAAGCCGGTTTTATTTCTCAGTCCTGATGTTAAAACATTCGAGCGACAAATCAAAGAAGAGATAGGAGAATTGGCGGTCATACCTGATGGACCGTATCATATTGCGGATCCAGCTCACTTGGGGCTTGCAAGTTTGGAGCATGAACCGGAAGAAGTCCATTTTATGACGCCGGAATATTTGCGCTTGGCTGAGGCCGAAGCGAATTGGCTGAAACAACAGAAGGAAAAAGAAGAAAATGGTTGAACTGCAAATACGTAAAATGGTATTGGAAGATATACCGCAAGTTTTGGAAGTGGAAAAAGCATCATTCCCCGAACCTTGGACATCCAATATTTTTCACCAAGAATTGAACGACAATATGCACGCCCATTATTATGTCGTCGATTACGCCGGAAAAGTCATCGGTTATTCCGGCATGTGGGTCGTCATTGACGAAGCGCAAATAACGAACATTGCCGTCTTGCCTGATTTCCGAGGAAAGAAAATTGGGGAAAGACTTTTTGGGCATATGATGCTTACGGCACTGAGGTTAGGAGCAGAACGCCTTTCTTTGGAAGTAAGAGTATCCAATATCGTAGCACAAAAAATGTACCGGAAATTCGGGCTTGTTCCTGGAGGAATCCGTAAAAATTATTATACGGATAATCAGGAAGATGCCCTCGTAATGTGGGTGAATTTAAGATGAAACGTGATACAATCATTTTGGGAATAGAAACGAGTTGCGATGAAACAGCAGCTGCAATTGTGAAAAATGGAAGAGAAATCCTTTCCAATGTCGTCGCCTCTCAAGTGGAAAGTCATAAGCGTTTTGGAGGAGTCGTTCCTGAAATCGCCTCCCGTCACCATGTGGAGCAAATGACGATTGTAATTGAAGAAGCGATCAAACAAGCAAAAGTCGCTTGGGAAGATATTGATGCGATTGCTGTTACAGAAGGGCCGGGATTAGTCGGGGCGCTGCTTGTCGGTGTAAGTGCGGCGAAAGCATTGGCTTTTGCGAAACGGAAGCCGCTCATCGGCGTGCATCATATCGCCGGGCATATTTATGCGAATCGATTCGAACAAGAGTTTGCGTTTCCTTTACTTGCACTGATCGTTTCCGGCGGCCATACAGAACTGATTCTCATGCGGGATCATGGCCAGTTTGAATTGATAGGTGAAACGTTGGATGACGCAGCAGGAGAAGCTTATGATAAAGTGGCGCGTATGCTGGGCTTGCCGTATCCCGGTGGTCCGGAAATCGATCGGTTGGCGAAAGAAGGAGAAGAGACAATTGATTTCCCAAGAGCTTGGCTAGGTGAAGACAGTTATGATTTCAGTTTCAGTGGCTTGAAATCTGCTGTCATCAATAAAATCCATAATGCAAAACAACGTGGTGAAACGTTGAAAAAAGAAGATGTCGCAGCAAGTTTTCAAGCAAGTGTTGTTGAAGTGTTGACGACGAAAACATTCCGTGCTGCAAAAGCATTCAACGTAAAACAAGTCATTGTTGCAGGAGGAGTCGCTGCAAATCAAGGCTTGAGAAATCATATGAAAAAGGTATTTGCACAAGCTGATATTCCAATACTTATCCCACCTTTATCGCTTTGTACAGATAACGCCGCAATGATTGCTGCTGCAGGTACCATAGCCTTTGAACAAGAAAAACGTTCTGATCTTGACTTGAATGCAAACCCTTCTCTCGAGCTCGTTTGAAGTTCCTATCATTCAATATCCTCAGTCTTCTGTTGAAAATATGGACTGTTTATACACAGCTATGTGGGTAACATTGTGGAACCTTTATACGACTATGTTTATCTTGTGGATAATACCGAGTGAAATCCCCCTGGATTTTGTGGATAATGTGGATGGGTTTGTTGACAATTGGTGTATGAAGGGTTTTGTAAATATTTATTTGTGGATAAGTAATGGTATCTTTACAATCAGAAAAAGTTTGGTGATGCAACAATGACAAAAAGACAGTCCTACTATATGCAGGCTGATTTATTGATTTTAATCGTTTTGTTTATTTTGGCGAGTCTCTTTGCGATTTATAATGCAGAGCAGCTCGAGCAGTATGCGGATCAAAATTTTGTTTTCAAGCAAATCATTTGGTATGCTGTCGGAATTCTTTTGGCTGCATCTGTACAATTTTTAGACATGGAACAATTAAACAAAGCGAGTTTATACATTTATATCGGCGGTGTCTTACTGCTCGTTCTTCTATATATCAGTCCACCATCCATCGCTTGGCCGGTGAATGGTGCAAAAAGCTGGTTCAACCGTTTGATACCGGGTGTTTCTCTACAACCATCAGAATTTGTCAAGTTGTCGACAATCCTTTATATGTCGGTCATTATCAGTAAACATAAAGAAAAATTTGAGCAAAGCGACTTACGGACAGATACGATGTTGTTGATCAAATTAGTTGTGATTACGCTAATACCGGTCGTGTTCATTTTGTTGCAACCGGATTTTGGAACGGCGATGGTTTATATTTTCATCTTGGGAATGATGATTATTTTCGCTGGAATCAGTTGGAAAATTATTCTCAGTCTTGTAGCCGTGAGCGGTGCTTTCATCGGTGGAGTACTGGCTTTCATTGTCAACTTCCCTGAATTGGCGAAACTCATCGTCGGAACGAGCAGACATTACCAGATTGACCGTATTTTAACGTGGTTCGATCCTGCTCAATCCGCGGATTCAGCCAATTGGCACTTTCAAAGGGCATACATGGCACTCGGCTCCGGGCAATTGTTCGGAAAAGGAATTGGAGGCGTGGAAGTTTATTATCCGGAAGCACAGACGGACTTCATTTTTTCCGTCATTGGTGAAACATCCGGCTTTATCGGAGCTTCCATTGTGATTTTATTATATTTCTTGCTTCTTTATAAATTGGTGACATTAGGACTGAATATTTATCAATTTGTTCCATTTGCTTCTTATTTCTGTTTCGGGTTTTTGAGTTTGATATTGATCCACGTGTTCCAAAACATCGGGATGACGATTGGAATCATGCCCGTGACGGGGATACCACTACCATTGATCAGTTACGGTGGGAGTTCTGTCATGGCTACCATGCTCGGAATTGGGGTCATCTATCGAATAGCTGTTGAATACTCGATACAGAATGATTATTTATTTAAATAAAAGAAAAAACCAGCACGTCAATCTGTGCTGGTTTTTTCTTCCGGAAGTGTAATGATTACTTTTTCAATCCGTTTTTCAAAGACTTCAGATACGGTGAATGACGCTCCATTGTATGTGATGGAAATCGCTTCATCCGTAGTCGGGATATCACCGATTTCATCGATTAAAAATCCATTCAATGTATCAAATTCCCGTACTGGAAGATCGAGTCCAAGGGTTTCCTCCAGTTGATACAGTCCGATGACGCCGGCCACTTCATATTTGTTATCGGCGATTTCTCGAATTTCCTCATTCCCATTTTGTTCGGTCTGGAAAATGATGTCTTCACCGGAAATATCCCCGACAATTTCTTCAATGATATCCTCAATTGTGACAAGTCCTTCTGTCCCGCCGTATTCATCAAGGACGATAGCAATGTGGATATTGCTTTCTTTCATGCTGGCGAACAATTCGTCGATCTTTCGTGTTTCAATGACGAAATATGGCTTCCGCATCACTTTTTCCAAAGAAAAATCATCTTTTTGCAGCCCATCGATAAAATGGAACAAATCTTTGACGTAAAGCACTCCGACGATATGATCAATATCCCCGTCATAAATCGGATAACGACTGTATGGATTCTCGTTGATGATGGCAATCGTCTCTTGCAAAGTGGCATCAACCGGAATGGCGGTCATGTCCATTCTGTGGGTAATGATATTCGATACAATTTTGTCATCAAATTCAAACACCCGATGGATCATCGTCTTTTCATCTTCATCGATGTTTCCTCGTTCTTCCCCTACCTGGATCATCATCCGGATTTCTTCCTCTGTGACGTCATCATCTTTCGCATGAGGGTCACCACCCAATAAACGAACGACCGCATTGGTGGACCATGTCAAGATTTTTACAAGTGGCGAGAACAATTTGAACAACCCGGTAAGAGGCCGCACAACCGCCAACGATATTTGTTCGGATTTTTGCAATGCCAGTTTTTTTGGTGCAAGCTCCCCAAGAATGAGGGTGAAATAAGATAAAATGATCGTAATGACGATGACGCTTGTTGTATGCCATGTCGTATATGGTATCGGAAGGGCGAGAGAGTCCAACCATGTCGCTAACGGCTCAGCGAAAAAGTCAGCTGCAAATGCACTCGCAAGAAAACCGGCTAACGTGATTCCGATTTGTATTGTGCTTAAGAATCGACTCGGTTCGGAAATTAAATTGTAGAGCATGATGAATTTTTTATGTCCTGCATCCGCCTGTTGTTTCACTTTATTTTCATTCAAACCAATCAGCGCGATTTCCGATGCGGCAAAAAATGCATTAATGAAAATAAGTATGATCAGTGTCAGGATTGCAATTGCCATCAAGTTTCCCTCCAAGAGTTCGCATCTAGTTTTCTTGCAATGCTGCCCATTCCACCATCAAATCCTCGACTTCCTCTTTCAACATTTCCACTTGGTTCATCAATTCAAAGGCTTTTTCATGGTCTCCGTAAATTTCCGGTTTCGTCATCTCTTCTTCAAGGGAAATGATTTCCGCTTCTTTATCTTCAATTTGCTGTTCCAGTTCTTTAATTTTTCTTTCCCTTTTTCTTTTTTCCCTTTGCAATCTTTTTTCTTCTTCATAACTGCGACGGTTTGCCGCAGATGTCTGTTTCGCCTCGTTTTGTTCTTCGAGACGGGCAAGTTCTCTTTCTTCCTCTTTCTTTTCAATATAATAATCATAATCCCCGAGGTAAATGTTGATGCCATCTTCGCTCATTTCCGCAACTTGGTCGGTGATACAGTTGATGAAGTAGCGGTCATGGGAAACGAAAAGGATTGTTCCTGGATAATCCATCAACGCAGCTTCGAGCACTTCTTTGCTGTCGATATCCAAATGGTTCGTCGGCTCGTCCAAAATTAAAAAATTCGCCTTTTGCATCATCAATTTGGCAAGGGCAAGTCTCGCTTTTTCCCCACCGCTCAATTGATTGACGGTTTTCAACACATCGTCACCACTGAATAAAAAATTTCCGAGAACGGTCCGGATATCCTTTTCCATCATCATAGGATAGTCATCCCAAAGTTCTTGCAGTACAGTTTTATTGGAAGAAAGCTCAGCTTGTTCTTGATCGTAATAGCCGATGGTGACATTTGTGCCGAGCTGGATCGATCCAGAAGCAGGTTGTTGTTTTCCGGCAATCACTTTCAATAAAGTGGATTTACCGATGCCGTTCGGGCCAATCAAGACCATCCGTTCTCCCCGGGTCAATCTCAGGTCGACATCTTGAAAAACAGGCTCCGTCTCCCCTGGATACATAAAAGCAAGGTTTTCAACGAGTAATACTTCATTCCCGCTTCGTCTTTCAATGTCAAAAGAAAAAGACGCCGTAGCCTCATCTCCTACCGGCTTTTCCAGCCGTTCCATTTTTTCCAATTGTTTCCGTCTGCTTTGTGCCCGTTTTGTCGTCGACGCTCGTGCGATATTCCTTTGGATGAAGTCTTCCAATCGTTTGATTTCCGTTTGTTGCTTTTCATATTCTTTCAAAGCTTTTTCGTAGTCGGCTGCTTTTTGTTCCAAGAATTGACTGTATGTACCGTGATATTTTTTGGAAGTTGTCCGCGAGATTTCATACACGATGGAAACCGTCTTATCGAGAAAATAACGATCATGGGAAACGACGACAATCGCTCCAGGATAACTATTCAAATATGTTTCCAGCCAACTGAGAGTCTCGATATCCAAATGGTTTGTTGGTTCATCGAGTAAAAGGAGCTGTGGCTTTTTAAGGAGCAATTTCCCTAGAGCAAGTCGTGTTTTTTGTCCACCGCTCAATTCGTTCACTTTTGTATCATAATCATAGTCTTGGAAGTTCAAGCCATTCAAAACGGCTTTGATTTCCGCTTCATATGTGTAACCACCGCTGGTTTGAAACGTTTGTTGCAGTTGGTCATACTCTGAAAGCAATGATTGGTATTCACTCTTTGTGAAGTCTTCCGCATGTCTCAACTGTTCTTCGATATGCCGCAACTTTTGTTCTTGTGCCTTCAAATCGTCGAATACGCTTTCCAATTCATGCCAAATCGTTTTCTCCGATTCGAGACCGGTTTGTTGGGCCAAATAACCGATCGTAAGCTCTTTCGGTTTAATTAATTCACCTGTATCGTAAGACAGTTCACCTGCCATAATTTTCAGTAACGTCGACTTGCCAGTACCGTTTCTGCCGACAATGGCAATCCGGTCGTGTTCCTTTACTTCCAGTTTGATATTCGATAATATAGTTTCAGCACCAAAGGATTTGGAAAGTCCATTGATTTGCATCAAAATCATACGTTCACCCCATTGCCCCTATTGTAACGTAAATTTCTCCATTAAGGAAATTGTTTGTGAATATAATCACGACATTTTTGTTGTTTTCTGATAGAATAGATATGTATATATAATACTATTCGTACAATGAAAAGAGGAGTAGATATGAAACAAAGTAAAATACCTCAAGCTACTGCGAAAAGGCTTCCATTGTATTATCGTTATTTGAATAACTTGAATAAACAAGGGAAAAAACGTGTTTCTTCCAAAGAGCTTTCCGAAGCGATTAAAGTCGATTCCGCCACGATCCGCAGGGATTTTTCCTACTTCGGTGCCCTAGGGAAAAAAGGGTATGGCTATAATGTCGAGTATTTGCTCGGGTTTTTCCGCAGTACGTTGGATCAACATGAAACGACAGAAGTCGCTTTAATCGGCGCAGGGAATTTAGGTACCGCTTTCTTGAATTACAATTTCACAAAGAACAATAATATCGTCATTAAAATGGCATTCGACAGTGATGAGAACAAAATCGGAACGGAAATCGGCGGCGTTCCGGTTTACAGCGTCGATCAATTGCAAGAAAAATTGGGGGACATCGAAGTCGCCATTTTGACTGTACCCGTCTCCGAAGCCGATGCAATTACAGAAAAACTGGTCGAAGCGGGAATCAAAGGCATCTTGAACTTCACCCCAGTCCGGATCACCGTCCCTGATAATGTCCGGGTGCACCATATCGACTTGACTGTCGAATTGCAGGCACTCGTGTATTTCTTGAAACATTACCCGCTGGATTAATATTCATATATATAAAAGTTCAATGTATTGTGGAATCAGCGTTTCGACTGACCCGATTGATTTATCCGCAAAGGGAAAAGTGAGTCGAAACTGATACACCCAATATTTCATCCGCATGAATAAGAGACCGGGATCGAACATGGCGATTCCGGTCTCTTCCAATTTTATATTAGTCCTATCAATACGGTTTGCATTTGCTCCAATTGTTCAAGCATTTTTTCAATATCTTCGGGATCCAAATTATATTGAATGAACACGACTAATGAATTCATCCCCGCATGGACGAGAATCGGCACGAGGATCCGTTTCGTCTTCACGTAAAGAAAAGCGAATACAAATCCCATGGCGATATAAATGAGCAGATGCTCAAAATCCAAATGCACGACAGCGAAAATGAATGCCGACAACAGTGCGGCGAAAAAGAAATTCATCCGTTTATAAAGACTTCCGAAAATGATTTTCCTGAAAATGATTTCTTCTAAAATAGGTGCGATGATGGCCGGAATGAAAATGAAAAAGGCATTCATCCGAGCAATTTCCATAATGGCCATCGTATTTTCCGAGCCAGGCTCAATATCCAACAAATACATTTCAATTGAAGCGGCGAACACTTGAGCAAAGTAGGCCAAAAACACCCCTAAAATCGACCAAAGGATAATTCCGCTAGTCGTCGCCGCATCCCGATGGGCCGGCATTTTCATATCCGGTCTCATGAGCAATAATACAATGACAAGCGCAAGAGAAAAACTGAAAATCAACCAATAAATATTCAATTGGACATAATGTTCCGGGAAAAATGCGGCAATCAATAGAGCAGCCGGATAAGTGGAAAGTTGCATGATCAAATAAACGATGATGACATACCAATATCGTTTCGGCAAAGTAAAACGACTCCTTCACATAGTAGTTCAATGTAAAAACTTTGCATTGTAAGTATTTTATCATAAAATAGGACAGGGAGTCAGAGTTATGTTGCAAGTTTTTCACTTCTCTCATATTATGTTTTCTGCCTTTCTTTTACAATCTATTTCCGATTCCTTCTTCACATCAATAAATTTCTTGAAAATGGTATGATATTGCTTGCATTTTTTCCCGTTTTTCATTATTATATAAATTGTGATTAGCACTCGCACTCGGTGAGTGCTAACAACAATGGAAATGAAAATAGAATCAAGGAGGAGTTCTAGATGATTAAACCATTAGGAGATCGCGTTGTTATCGAGCTTATCGAACAAGAAGAAACAACAGCAAGCGGAATCGTACTTCCTGACTCTGCGAAAGAAAAACCGCAAGAAGGCAAAGTTGTTGCAGTAGGCTCAGGCCGTGTGACAGACAGCGGTGATCGAGTTGCGTTGGAAGTTTCTGAAGGAGACCGCATCATCTTCTCTAAATATGCAGGTACAGAAGTGAAATATGATGACAAAGAATACTTGATTTTGAGAGAGAGTGACATTTTAGCTGTCATTTCTTAATGGAGTAGCTTAACTATAAAGAACTTACTATAGATTTCAAGGGAGGATTATTCAAGATGGCAAAAGATATTAAATTCCGTGAAGACGCACGTCGCGCATTGGCTCGTGGAGTTGATGCATTAGCGGACGCAGTGAAAGTGACACTTGGACCTAAGGGTCGTAACGTGGTTCTTGATAAAAAATTCGGTGCTCCAATGATTACAAACGACGGAGTGACGATTGCCAAAGAAATCGAGTTGGAAGATCGTTTTGAAAACATGGGTGCCCAGCTTGTATCTGAAGTGGCACAGAAAACAAATGATGTGGCTGGGGACGGTACAACTACAGCTACAGTTCTCGCTCAAGCGATGATTCGTGAAGGTTTGAAAAACGTAACTTCCGGTGCAAACCCGGTTGGCATCCGCCGCGGTATTGAAAAAGCGGTAGAAGCAGCAGTAGAAGAATTGAAAAATGTTGCAAAATCTGTTGAAAATAAAGAATCCATCGCTCAAGTAGCTGCCATCTCCGCAAACGAAAAAGAAGTAGGGGATTTGATTGCTGAAGCGATGGAACGTGTTGGAAAAGACGGTGTCATCACCATCGAAGAATCCAAAGGTTTCAGCACTGAACTTGACGTTGTGGAAGGAATGCAATTCGACCGTGGATATGCTTCTCCATACATGGTGACAGACCAAGATAAAATGGAAGCTGTCCTTGAAGAACCATACATCTTGATCACAGACAAGAAAATCAGCAACATCCAAGAAGTGTTGCCGGTTCTAGAGCAAGTTGTCCAACAAGGCAAACCATTGCTTCTCATCGCTGAAGATGTCGAAGGTGAAGCACTTGCTACACTTGTTGTGAACAAACTTCGCGGTACATTCAATGCAGTTGCTGTGAAAGCTCCTGGATTCGGTGATCGTCGTAAAGCAATGCTTGAAGACATCGCAATCTTGACTGGCGGTGAAGTGATCACAGAAGACTTAGGACTTGAATTGAAGAACGCAACAATCGATCAGCTAGGACGTGCTGCTAAAGTTGTTGTGACGAAAGATGATACAACGATTGTGGAAGGTGCAGGAAACCCAGAACAAATTTCTGGACGTGTTGCACAAATTCGTGCACAAATCGAAGAGACAACTTCCGAATTCGATCGTGAAAAACTGCAAGAGCGTCTCGCTAAACTTGCTGGCGGAGTAGCAGTCATCAAAGTGGGTGCTGCAACTGAAACAGAATTGAAAGAGCGTAAACTTCGTATTGAAGACGCATTGAACTCTACACGTGCAGCAGTGGAAGAAGGAATTGTTGCAGGTGGAGGTACTGCGTTGATCGAAGTCCACAAAGCAGTAAGCGAACTTGAGTTGGAAGGCGACGAAGCAACTGGACGCGATATCGTATTGCGTGCCATTGAAGAGCCAGTTCGTCAAATCGCTGACAACGCAGGTCTTGAAGGTTCTGTCATTGTCGAGCAGTTGAAAGGCAAAGAACCAGGAGTCGGCTTCAACGCAGCGTCAAATGAGTGGGTGAACATGATCGAAGCGGGTATCGTCGATCCGACAAAAGTGACTCGCTCTGCATTGCAAAACGCAGCAAGTGTTGCGGCTATGTTCTTGACGACAGAAGCTGTTGTAGCTGATATCCCTGAAGAAACCCCACCAGCAGCTGGCGGTGACATGGGCGGAATGGGCGGCATGATGTAATCGTTTGATGCCGAAAATCGAACGACCGATAACCAACGTTGTCCGGTCTTCGGATAACGTTGGTTCAATAAGAGGTCTGCCATCAATTCATATTGATGGAGACCTCTTTTTATTTTATTAAATATTTAATATGCCAACTCCTGAACAATATAATCTTCAAAATCAAATCAACGGACATATTTCAAAACGATTTATTTTTGTTGTATTTAGCTATCTATAGCTGAGTCATTCCAGTTTTGGAAAATTAAACAAAATCTTGAAACATCGATAAAAAAGGATTTATTTTAAAACTTCAGAACGATCAAAGTCCAATAACCCGACTGTAACTTTATGTTTAGAAATCAAAACATGAATAGAGGTGTTCTTTATAGTGAAAAAATGTTCTTTTGATAGTTAATTTTTAGTAAATTGTATGCTATAATTCTAATAGAATGAAAAAAACAAACTTTCATTCTATTTTTTCAATCAAAGCGTTCTTTATTAAGAACGAGAAAGGGTGTAGATAATCGCAGTTATCAAAGGGAATTAAACGAAGCGAATCAGTGAGAAGCGTCGATCGTTCATTCATTCAGCTCCTAAAACCAAGACGATTCAAATGCACCATAGGATAGGATGACTTCATTCCATTTAATTGTGAGAAAGGGGAAGTGCATTGAGAAGAAATAAGTTCGTTAAATTAATCAGTAGTATTCTATCCTTTTTAATGATTGTTTCACTTATGCTTCCAGTAGCATCAAGAGCAGAGGCATCAGTAACGATTGAAAATGAACAATTTAAAGAGCAGCAGTTCAGCGAAGAATTAATGGAGCTTAAGGCAGCGATTGCCGAACAAATCGAGAGTTCTGAAAGGTTACCGAAGCTTCACAAAGATTTACAGGATAAATCCGGTGACGAGATGGTTCCAGTTATCATCCATCTCTCAGAAAAACCTGTCGCGTTGGAAAAAGGGATTGAAAAATTAAAGGGAAATGTGTTATCAAGTTCCAAAATTGACGAAATTCGTGACAGGATCAATAAGCAGCATGGACGTGTGGATCGGGAAATGGTATTAAAAGGGATCACCTTTGATAAAGGGTATTCCTATGACACGGTTCTCAACGGTTTTGCAGCTGAAGTAAAAGCTGATGATCTTCAGAAACTACTTGATATTCCAGACATCACGTTAGTAGAACCAGATGCCATTGTTTATGCAAATATGAAAGATCCCCTTGACGAACCATCTGATTTGGAAAAAGATATTGAATTTGAAACACAGATGGATACGAGTATCGATCATTTAGGAATTGAGGCGATTTGGGAAAAAGGATTTAAAGGGGCAGGGGTTAAAGTAGCTGTACTTGATACAGGAATTGATCCAGATCATCCGGAGTTCCAAGGAATTTATAAAGGTGGAAAAAACTTTATCGTCCACAGTTCAGATTATAATCGTGAACGTGCAGATGATGATGCACGTGAAACTTCGCCGGCAGAACGACCAGAGCATATGCCTGAAGTGAACGCCAGTGGTCGTACTTATTGGACAAACCATGGTACACACGTAGCTGGAACGATTGCTGCCATTGGTGCGAACGAATACGGAATTCATGGGATCGCTCCAGAGGTTGATTTATATGCTTACCGTGTACTAGGAGCATATGGAAGTGGGGCGACATCGGGAATCATCGCTGCTGTCGAGCATGCCGTAAATGAAGAAATGGATATCATCAACCTCTCGCTTGGTGGAGGAAGCAATTCAGAAAATGATAGTTTGGCATACGCGCTAAACAATGCCATGATGGCAGATGTCATCGCTGTTGTTTCAGCAGGGAACTCAGGGCCAAGCCGCGGTACGGTAACAAGCCCTGGAACATCGCGTCTCGCCATCACAGTTGGAAATACGACCAATCCAGAAACTCAATATAGTGCAGAAGTAACAGTCCATGTCGGTGAGGATTTCCATTACTCAAAACAACTGAAATTCATGAGTACGACATATGGCCAATATGTCGGGGATCAATTGCAAGGTGAATATGAGCTTGTAGCCATTCCGGGTGTTGGAGATCAATCGGACTTTGAAGGAATTGATGTAGATGGCAAAGTCGCTCTCATCGCTCGTGGAGAAATAGCATTTGTTGATAAAATTGCCAATGCTAAAGAGAATGGTGCAGTAGCGGCGATCATTCATAATTTCTCAGGTGGAACAAATGCACCTGATGTCTCAGATGTATTTTTAGGTGATACCTTTTCTCTGATTCCGACAATTGATATGTCGGTGACAGATGGAGAGGCCATCCGCAATGCGCTTGAAATAGGACCAGGAACCGTATCGTTTGCAGAGTTCAGTTCGACACGAACCGAGGGCGATGAAGTTGCCGGATCCAGTTCGCGCGGACCGTCTACACCGAACTTTGACATTAAGCCGGATGTTCTTGCGCCTGGAACGAATATCATGTCAACCGTTCCTGCTTACAAATGGGATTTCCCGGATGCAACATATGATGATTCCTATGATCGCTTTACAGGAACATCGATGTCGGCACCACATATAACCGGTATCGCTGCATTAGTCAAGCAAGCGAATCCAGAGTGGGATGCGTTCGATGTAAAAGTAGCCCTCTCTAATACGGCGGGATTACTTGATAAAGAAAAATACGATGTCTTTGCTCAAGGTCCAGGCCGAGTAAATGCTTATGAAGCGGTATTCCCAAGTGTCCTCGCTTATGCAGAGGATGAAGCTGTGCTTGATGCTAGCGGTGAAATCGTGCCAAACATAAAAGGGACTGTCACGTTTGGACCACAAGATTTAAGTGAGGATGTTTCAATTACGAAGCAAATTCGTGTGAAAGATCTAGAAGGATCAGGTGGAGATTTCAACGTGGAAGTGGATGTGACCAAGCCATTTTCCGATGCACAATTGATCATTGACCAAGAAACCTTTACCTTAGCACCAAATGGAGAACAATTAATTGACGTGACATTGGAAGTCGGGGCACAAGAAACCCAAACAGGAGACGAGTTTTTAGGATACATCCGTATTAACAGTGAAGATCATTCTATATCCTTGCCATTTGCAGCAGACTTTGGCGGAGCGGCACCGACTGAAATACGAGATATGAGTATTACGGAAACCGACCTTTCCTTTAACGGGGATGGTGTGAATGATGAAGCGAGGCTTTCTTTCACGATTACCGGAGATGTCGGGTTTAACCTCATTGAAATATGGGACTTTGAAAATCCAAATGGTGGTTATTACAATGATGGTTATATCGGTTACTTACATGGTTCATACTTTTTAGGAGCAGGCTCTTATTATTTAGACATTACTGGAGAATATATACCATGGGATCCTTTGGAAGATATCTCAATAATACCTGATGGAGTATACACCATTGATTTTACAGCAGAAACAGAACATGGTCTAATTGGTGATTGGGTTGGTCCGATCTTTGTCAAGTCGACATCTCCTGAAATCTCGGGTGAAGTCGCCGATAACAAAATTACAGGACAAGTTACAGATGATTACCTCCACTACATTGATGTTTTGGCAACATGGGGATATTCTTACGATCTCAACTCTAAATTATCAGCAACTTATACCATCACATTTGATGGTATAGAGAACGATCCAGAACCGTTCACATTAGAACAAGATGGATCATTTGAAATTGATGTTCCAGAAGGTGCAGAGAAAGTAACCGTTCATATTCTAGATGCTGCAGGAAACCGTGGCATGGAGGAATTTGAAGTTGAACGAGGCGGTGAAGAGCCTGAACCGGTTGTGAGTCTCTCTGTCGATCCTGAATCTGTTGAGCTCGAAGAAGGGGAAGAGGCTTCAGTCATCGTAACGCAAACGACTACAGTTGGTGACGAGTCTACAGAAGAAGATGTAACGGCTCTAGCTGACTACACCGTAGCCGATGAATCGATCGCATCAGCAGACGCCGGCGTTATTACAGGGATTGCTGCCGGAGAAACTACTGTTACCATCTCTTATGGTGGAAATGAAGCAACGGTGGATGTAACAGTGACTGAAGCTGATTCTGAAGCGGAAGTCAGCTTGGAAGTGAATAAGGAGATCATTCTGGTTGAAAAAGGAATGACTGAACAGGTCATCATCACAGAAGTGACTACCATTGATGGTGAAACTACCGAAAGAGACGTGACAGCAGAAGCTACCTATATAGTTGTTGATGAAGATATTGCGGCAGCTGACGAAGGCGTCATCACCGGTAAACATCGCGGTATTACAGAAATCACCGCCGAATATGGTGGAAATTCTGTTAAAATAACAGTTGCCGTGGCAGATTATGATGCCCCTCGGCGTGCATTGCCGTAATTATTATGAATCCCGGGAGTTTCGGAAAAATACGAGTAAAATGAAAATTCGTGGTTTCCACTAGTTTAGTTAGGGGAAACCACGAATTTTTATCGTTACATGAAAATAAAAGTGCCACAATTGATACTAGATGGTTTATTTCCCAGCTAGATATCCTCCATCAATCGGCAAGGAGATTCCAGTGATCATTCTTGCTTGATCGGAACATAACCAAACAACTGCATTCGCTTGATCTTCCGGTTCAGCCAATTTACGCATTGGAATACCTGCCAAAATACTTTCTTCAAATTCAGAACCAGGATTTTGTTCGAAAGCGTTCTTCATCATTGGAGTCATCGTAGATCCCGGAGCGAGTGCATTCACTCGAATACCCTTTTCAGCATAATCCATATCAAGAGAGATTGGAGGAATTGCTTGAATTCAGGAAAAAAGAAAAGAATGATTGATGTTGTGATGTAACTTTTCAAAAGCCTTCACCAAGTATATCAGCTTGGTGGAGGCTTTTTCGTTGGGCGAATGTAATGTAAACAACCGTTTACATAATTTAAATAATACTTTACTTTGGATTAACTACAGCTTCACCAATATCCTTTATAGTAATTCTTGTAAGAAAAATATCTAAAGTAACGAGAGGGGACAATTCAGAATGAAGAAGAAGTACCTAGTATTGTTTATGTTAGCATTCTTTGTGCTTGTGCCTTTATTGGCAGCATGTGGAAATAATGACTCGGAAGAAGAGCCGGAAGAAACAGAAGAGGTAGAAGAAACCGCAAATGAAGAAGCGGATGACGCAGAGGCTGATAGTGAAGAGTCCAATGAAAGTGAGTCAGCTGGTGTAGAAGGTACTGTGACAATTGCTGGATCTACTTCTGTTCAGCCACTTTCTGAAGAATTGGCAGCAGTTTTCATGGAACAAAACCCAGAAGCTAGAATCGAAGTTTCCGGCGGCGGTTCCGGTGCAGGTGTAACAGCAGCTCAAGAGAATGCAGCGGACTTTGGTGCAGCTTCTCGTGAAATCAAAGAAGATGAAACTGGTGTAATTGACACAGTTATCGCAATAGATGGTATCGCAGTTATTGTAAACCCAGACAACCCTGTATCTGATGTTGCTCTAGAAGATATTACAAAAATCTTTTCTGGTGAAATCACAAACTGGTCTGAAGTTGGTGGCGATGATGCAGACATTGTCGTAGTCAGCCGTGAAGATGGTTCCGGTACAAGAGATGCTTTCACTGAAATTGTATTAGGTGATGCGGAACTAGTGGATTCTGCACTAATCCAAAACTCAACTGGTGCTGTTGCAGAAACAGTTTCCAATGACCCGAATGCGATTGGATATATTTCAGTAGGTTCTTTGAATGATAGCGTGAAAGGACTTGCAGTTGACGGTGCAGAACCAACAGCTGAAGACATCAAATCTGGAGCATATCCAGTATCCAGACCTTTCAATTATGTGCACAACGAAGAAACTGAGCTAAGCGAAGTTGCACAAGCATTCCTCGATTTCATCCTTAGCGACGAAGGACAACAAATCGTTGAAGAACAAGGATTCATTTCAATCAACTAATTCGTCAATATAAAGCTGAATAATAGCTTGCAAAAGAACAGGGTGGGAAACGACTACCCTGTTCTTTACATGTTATCATCACTTAAATTTTTGATCAGTCATGAGGTGATCGAATTGAAATTCAAAAAGGAGAAAAACGATAAAGGGAATATAGAAGAAAGCATAGT
This sequence comes from uncultured Oceanobacillus sp., assembly GCA_938004015.1. Taxonomy (GTDB): domain Bacteria; phylum Bacillota; class Bacilli; order Bacillales; family Amphibacillaceae; genus Oceanobacillus. The sequence goes on along the minus strand of CALKWU010000105.1, from coordinate 762 downwards.
TAAAGTCGTCCTCTTCATCATGGCAATTACTTCCACTGTTTCCCTTGGTCTAATCGCTTTTTATATTTTTAAAGAAGGAATGCCTTTCATGTTCAATTATGGCATTTCTGATTTCATCTTCGGGACGACTTGGGATCCGACGAATGAAGTGTATGGAATTCTACCGATGATTATAGGTTCTGTCTTAGCAACGATACTTGCGATTTTGATCGGTGCACCGATTGGGATTGCAGTTGCCGTTTACTTGGTGGAAATAGCGCCTCCAAGAGTGGCAAAAATCATTAGACCGGCGATCCTGTTGATGGAAGGTATTCCATCAGTCGTTATCGGGCTGTTCGGTATGGTCGTCATCATCTACATGATCCGTTGGGTAGCCCGTGGTCCGTTCAGTGATTATTTACCGGCTAATTATCAGACCGGTTATTCCTTATTGGCAGGAGCACTGATTTTAGCGATCATGATTTTACCGACCATCATTTCCATCTCGGCAGACTCGATACGAGCTGTTCCAAAAGAACATAAAGAGGCCGCTTTGGCTCTAGGAGCGACTAAATGGCAAGCTGTTTCCCGCGTTGTCGTACCAGCAGCTAAATCCGGTATCCTTGCAGCCGTCATTCTAGGTGTCGGGCGGGCTATCGGAGAAACAATGGCCATCATCATGGTCGTAGGAAACACGGTGCAAATTCCGCATCCGGGATTGGAAGGTGTTTTTGCTCCGATCCGAACGTTGACAGGAAATATTGCACTTGAAATGGGATATGC
>CALKWU010000104.1 GCA_938004015.1 uncultured Oceanobacillus sp. | reverse complement strand
GGTAAGTTTTCGTCACAGTGAGGAGCATATCTGGCACTGACATATCCGGGACATCCACTTCCGTTTTGATCCGTTCCGGGTAATGTTTCAACCACACTCTTTCCATTGGATTTCTCCTTTCCAAATCATGATAACGCTTACAATAACCCGTCTTTTTCCTTCTTACCCAGCAAACTGACTGCCTTTATCCACCTGACTGGTTAGTATGTTCAGAATATTTATTTTTTCATTATACGGAAGTAGCCGATGAATTGCAAGCGGTTATTCGGAAATTTTTTCTTTTTATAGAATGGAAAATTTCCCATACGATGGACGTTGCGGAGGGGGAACTGATTGTCTTGTTGGGAGCGAACGGTGCCGGCAAAAGTACAATTTTCAATACAATCAGCGGCTTCCACAAGCCGACGAAAGGGGAAATTGCTTTTTTAGATCAAAACATTTCCCGGCTGTCTCCGGATAACATCGTCAAATTGGGGATTGTGCAATGTGCGGAAGGAAGAAAATTATTCCATGACATGACAGTGGAAGAAAACTTGAAGCTTGGCGGCTTCATCCATCGCAGAAAGAAGAGACAACTGGAAGAATCGATGCGTGATGTTTATGACTTGTTCCCGATATTGGAAGAGAAAAAAGCGGATCCGGCCGGTTCGTTAAGTGGTGGACAACAGCAAATGCTGGCGATTGGCCGGGCGCTGATGGCAAAACCGAAATTATTGCTACTGGATGAGCCGTCGATCGGACTTGCCCCGTTGATTGTGGAGCAGATGTTTTCCATCATTGAGAAAATCAACGAAAGCGGCACGACTGTTTTGCTAGCCGAGCAAAATGCGAATGCTGCGTTGAAGATCGCAACACGGGGTTATGTGTTGGAAAACGGCTCGATCATTCATGAAGGGACACGGGATGAACTTCTCGCTGATGATGCGATCCGTAAAGCGTATATCGGGGCTTGAAATGGGAAGATGGAAAGATCTAGCTGGGCATTATCGTTCGAGATAAGCGCTTGTCCTGACTTAGGGCGAGCACTTTTTTTCGTGAACGCTGATGACGCATGAGCGGGTTGATGAGTGCATAGGAAACAAGTGCAAGCACTTTCCACCCGCTCATAGCTCCTACATATAGATATCAACTTTTTTTTAGTCTTTTACTCATTCCGCCACTGTCAATACCAATTTTCCTTTCGTTTTTCTTCCTTGGAGATCGATATGGGCTTGTGCAGCTTGTTCCAACGGGTAGATTCCGCCGATTGTAAGGACTAACTCGCCTTTTGCCGTCCACTCAAGCAGTTCATGGAGACTCTTTTGATACAACGTTGGTTTTCTCATAATTTGCGGCAGGAAAAATCCGATGACGCTTTGATTCCGTCGCATGAGGGCTGCTGGATAAAATGTCGCTTGTTCCCCACTGGCCGCTCCATAAATGACGAGACGGCCAAAAGGAGCAAGACAACGGACGGTTTGGTTGAACACTTCACCGCCGACCATTTCAAGGGCGACATCGACACCTTTTCCATCAGTCACTTGGCGCACTTCATCGACCCAGTCATCTTTTGTATAGTTGATCAGATAATCGGCACCCATTTCCTTGGCAAATTCCAGCTTTTCCGCCGTACTCGCTGTCGCAATAATCTTCCCTGCACCAAATTTTTTGGCGAGTTGAACCGCAAGTGAGCCCACGCCCCCAGCCGCTGCGTGAATGAGGACGCTTTCCCCTTCCTCTAGCCTTCCCATCGTTTTCAATACATGATAAGCAGTCAGTCCTTGTAACGGAAGAGAAACTGCTTTTTCAAAGGAAAGAGTTTCCGGAACTGGAATCAATACGTTCGCCGGGACTTGCACATATTCAGCGTAGCCACCTGATTCGATCAACGTGACGACCCGATCTCCTTCTTTCACATGCTCCACCTTTGATCCGACTTTTTTCACGATGCCGGCAACTTCCGCTCCAGGAATGAAAGGCAACTCGGTCGGGACGACATATTTTCCTTCCCGGCGGGCCGTATCCGCATAATTCACTCCAATCGCTTTCACTTCTAATAATACATCCATATCCCCGATTTCCGGTACCGGTTGTTCGACAAGTTCCAACACTTCCGAGCTACCATATTCTTTGAATTGTATTGCCTTCATGTCCTTTCCCCCTTACCCTGTTAACGTTTTAAACTCGTCAAATCAGTGAATCAATTGGACAGCATAAGTCATCAAATTATTGACGAATTTGCCGAAATGCTGGAAACGTGGATCATCCGTTTGACCCTTTTTATACCGATAATAGATTTGTTGGCAAATGACGGCGAGTTTGAAATAAGCAAAAATAATATAAAAATCAATATTGGAAAGATCTCTGCCGCTTAATTGCGCATACGTATCCAAAAATCGATCCCTCGTATAGAAGCCATCCATCACCGTAACAGAAGGTTTCCCCAATCCATATCGCAACATTTCCGGATCATCTTTTTGGATCCAATAACTCATGGCTGCCCCGAGGTCTGCAAGCGGATCGCCAATCGTCGTCATTTCCCAATCAAAGAGACCGGTCAATTCCGAGAAATCTTCGGAAAACATTGCGTTATTCAATTTATAGTCGTAATGGATCACCGTAAATTCATCATTGTCAGGAATATGTTTTTCCAGCCATTTCATCAGTTTTTCCACATGAGGAACATCGTCGGTTTGAGCCAGTTTATAACGTTTGATCCAACCGTGCACCTGCCTCTCCATAAAGCTGACTGGTCTAGAAATGTCCAACAAATTGGTCTTTTCGTAGTCGACATCGTGCAATTCAACCAATGTTTCCACCATCAAACGGGAGATTTTTTCTCCTAAAGACGGTTCATAAGCCACCGAGTCCGGAAACTCTGTATCCAATACAACCCCTTTTCTTCTTTCCATGATGAAAAAAGGACTGCCGATGACCGATTTGTCGTCGGAAAACAGAAACGGTTTCGGTGCTGTTGGATAATGGGGATGCAACTCAGACAAAATCGTATATTCCCGCTTCATGTCGTGGGCTTTTTCCGCCACCGGTCCGAGGGGCGGCCTCCGTAACACCGCTTCCCAATCACCCATTTTCAATAAATAGGTCAAGTTGGAGTGTCCGGCACTGAACTGCTTGATTTCCAAATCACTGTGGGAAAGATCCGGAAAATGGTCGACCAGGAAAGTACGCAATTTTCCTTGATTCAACTCTTCCCCTTTCCGAACATGAATCGTTTCTTGGAATGTCACCCTTCCCCCTCCTCTTCCACTTCCATTTGTTTTAATTTCATTTTTAAATCGCCGGGTATCGGAGCGGAAACTTGTTTTTCCATATCAAACCAGACGAGCGTCGACGTCCCTTTCGCAATCAATCTATCGGTGGTTTTTTCATGAATGAAACTCGTCAACGTAAGACTTTTTGTGCCGACTCGGGAAACGACCGTATCGATATGGAATTTTTGTCCGAAATATCCCTGCCTGATAAAATCACAACCGACGGAAGCAAGTAGGAAAACTTGATCGTTCTTTTTAAAATCCAACCCATGGGATTGTAAGAAATGCAGGCGTGCTTCTTCCAAATAGATGAAATAACTGACATTATTGATATGTCCGAGTTGATCCGTTTCACTTAGCCGGACTTTCACTTCCATGAACATCCCCTCCATGAAAAACCGCTTTCAACCGATTGTATGGAAGCAGATGAGCCGCTTCCTGAACTCAATTTTTTTCAATCCCTTGTAAAATCATTCCGGAAAAAATCTCGACCAATTCATCCGGAGACACTTCTCCATCGGGTTTATACCAGTTATAACTCCAATTCGTCACACCTAAAATCCCGAACGCAAGAATATCTGGACGGAGATCGTCACGGAATTCCCCCCGATCGATCCCTTTTCGGATGATTTTTTCGATATTGTGCCGGAATTCCGCTCGAGCTTTTTTGATTTCGTCGATGTGATCATCCGCCAAATGACGTATTTCCCGGAAGAAAACCCGTCCACTCGGCCCTTTATCGCGTATATCATGAATGAGCATGTGGATGATTTTTATCAATTTTTGTTTTTCGGAGAGGTAGTCATCCTCGATGATTTTTTCTTGCCGTTTCAATAAATCGGTGATGTAGTCCAAATGGATGTCCATGAGAAGTTGTTCTTTGCTGGAAAAGTAATAATAAAATGTCCCCTTTGTCACTTCCAGCTCATCCACAATATCTTGGATCGATGTTTGACTGAATCCTTTTTTTTCAAATAAAAGAATACTTGTTTCTGTGATTTTTTCCTTCATATCGATTCCTCGCTTCTGCTTCATAATTCCCTTTTCTATTAACATACCATACAGTATTTTAATTTCACCATCATTAACAAAAATTTAATAGTTTGGACTCAGTCAACTGAAAGCATGTTACGCATGGGCACCACCATCGACGGTTAAAATGTCCCCGGTGATGTAGTCCGATGCTGAAGATGCCAAAAATAATGCAGCTCCTTTTAAGTCGGCATCCTGACCTAAGCGGTTCAACGGTGTTCCGGCAAGGATTTCATCTTTCCCCCGTTCGATGAGCACCTTCGTCATCTTCGTCGGGAAAAATCCCGGTGCGATGGCATTAACGTTGATGTTGTATTTTCCCCACTTCACCGCCAATTCTTTCGTGAAGGTGATGACGGCTCCTTTGCTCGTGCTGTAGCCGATCGTTTGCATAATCGACGGTGTACCCATCAAGCCGGCGACGGAAGCGATATTGATGATTTTACCCCGCTTTTGTTTGATCATCACTTTCCCCACTTCTTGGCTCATCAAAAAGGTGCCGGTCACATTGACGTTCATGACTTTATTCCATGCTTCGAGCGGCATTTCTTCCACCGGTGCAGCCCAAGTCGCTCCACTGTTGTTCACTAAAATATCGATCGTCCCGAATTTTTCCAATGTCTTTTCGACGACGTGCCTCACATCTTCCGGATTCGTCACATCGCACTTCAAGGCTAGGGAATCGACACCGAGTTGTTTGATTTCCTCACTCATTTCTTCGCAAGTTTCCAACTTCCGGGAGCAAACAACCACATTGGCGCCCGCTTCCGCAAAGCCTTTCGCAATTTGAGCGCCTAAACCCCTCCCGCCACCAGTGACGATCGCCGTTTTTCCTTCCAATTTGAATAAATCGAAAATATGCATGTTGGACCTCCTTCACAGTCTTCACATTCAACGGTATTTTCGCAATTCATATCTGGCAATTTGCCGTTTATGCACTTCATCCGGACCGTCGGCTATCCGTAATGTACGGGCGTTGGCCCATTGTGCCGCCAAAGGGAAATCATCGCTCACACCGGCAGCTCCAAGCGCTTGGATAGCGCGATCGATGACTCCGACAGCCATGCGTGGTGCAACAACTTTTATCATCGCAATTTCCGCTTTCGCTTCTTTATTGCCGACCGTATCCATCATGTAAGCTGCTTTCAATGTAAGCAGACGGGCCTGTTCGATCTCAATCCGCGATTCGGCTATCCAGTCCTGAACGACTCCTTGTTCCGCCAACGTTTTCCCAAAAGCGATCCGTTCTTGAACGCGCTTACACAATTCTTCAAGAGCCCGCTCCGCTGCACCGATCAATCGCATGCAATGATGGATCCTCCCCGGCCCTAAGCGACCTTGGGCAATGGCGAACCCTTTCCCCTCTCCCCAAATGATATTGGATGCAGGCACACGGACATTGTCATATGTAATTTCCGCATGGCCATGCGGTGCGTGATCATATCCGAAAACCGGAAGCATCCGTTCGATTTTTACCCCAGGCGTATCAAGAGGAACGAGAATCATCGACTGTTGTTCATATTTCGGTGCGTCGGGATTTGTCTTCCCCATGACGATGGCGATTTTACACCTGGGATCCCCTGCCCCGGAAGACCACCATTTTTTTCCGTTGATCACATATTCGTCTCCATCCCGGATGATGCTCGTTTCAATGTTTGTCGCATCACTCGAGGCGACATCCGGCTCCGTCATGGAAAAACAAGAGCGGATCTCTCCATTAAGAAGCGGAACTAACCATTTTTCCTTTTGTTCTTCTGAGCCATAACGTGCCAACACTTCCATATTCCCGGTATCCGGGGCGTTACAATTGAAGACTTCCGGGCCGATGACAGAACGCCCCATTATTTCACAAAGGGGTGCATATTCAAGATTCGAGAGACCTGCGCCGTACTTGCTATCGGGTAAAAATAAATTCCATAGTCCTTCCCGCTTCGCTTTTTCTTTCAATTCTTCGATAATCGGCGGCACTTCCGCCCAACGGTCTTCCTGTTCATTCAACTGTTGTTCAAACACTTTTTCATTTGGATAAACATAAGTCTCCATGAAATCCGTCAATTTTTCCTGCAGTTCTTTCACTTCTTCAGAATAGGAAAAAATCATTTCACCAACCCCTTCAACTAACTGACCGATTAGTATGTTCTGAATATTTTACTTAATTATACACAATATTCATTTTAAAAGCAAATGGATTTTCTGCTTTGTTTTTGTAATTAAATAGGATGAAAATCAGAGAAGCGTTACTGTCACGCATGGAATTTTTGCTATAATGAAAGGAGCGGAAACGGTTGCATGACAAAATGAATAAACGCAAAAGGAGTCCATCATGATGTCAAATTATCGCAATGTCTTAGAAAATATGGGAAAGCGGAGGATGGAAGAAGAAACAGCGACGGTTATATTTAAAAGATCACCTGAATTGCAAAAAGGCTATTTGGATCCGATGGTAGCCGCTGATTTGCAAAAACGTTCAGGAGATAGCGGTCCTGTTGCGCTGAAAGAAATCGATCATGCGTCAGTCGAAAAAGTGTCTGCATTGGCGTTGGAGTTACGTAAACAAATGGGTGTACCGAATAAAGACTTAAGCAAAAACATTGAAACGGAAGAAATGTTTTTTGATAGCGACGGACATTTTATTCGCATCCGGTTATACAGACGTTCTGGTTTAAATGGCAACAGTCAACCGGTGCTCATCTATTTCCATGGTGGTGCTTTCATCGGCGGAAGGATTGAAGTTGTGGAAAATGCCTGTAAAGACCTGGCCGAAAAAGCAGCGGCTGTTGTCGTCAATGTGGAATACCGGCTCGCTCCGGAATATCCGGCACCAGCCGCTATGAACGATTGCTACAATGCGGTGAAATGGGTATATGACCATGCCGAAGAATTAAAAATTGATAAGGAGAAAATCGCCGTAGCCGGTGACAGTGCCGGCGGTCATCTAGCCGCTTCAGTATCATGGCTCGACCGGGAGCAACGGAACCATTTCATTAAATTCCAAGCATTGATTTATCCAACATTATGTTTAGATGTGAAAACATTGGAAGCCTCAATGTGGCCGGTTGAAAAGTTCCAACCTGCACCAGAATATATGCCACAATTAAAGGTCGAGCTGCAAAACATGCTCATCTATCATCAAGTGATCGAAAAAGTGTTCGTTAAAGATGGAGATCCAAAGCATCCGATGTTCTCGCCTCTATTGGCACAAACTTTTTCCAACATGCCACCGACATTCATCGCCGTTGCGGAGTTCGACTTTTTGCGGCCATTTGCTGAACGGTATGCAGGAATGTTACAACAAGCGAGCGTACCGACAACATGCATTTGTTACGAAGGAGCACAGCATGCCTTTATCGATTTTTACGGAATTTATCCACAGGCTGAAGATTGCATCGATGAGATTGTAAAAATGATGGATGATGTTTTCGGTTAAGATTTCATACTGCACAGCTCAACTCAAGTTTTATCGTGCATCTATGGAGTTCTGGACTTAGTAAAATTCCAAATCCCTCTAATGAACAATACCCACTTAAATTGGACTGCTATTTCAACAAAAATACTGCACCAATTTAAATGGGTATTTCTAAAAGCTTGATGAAATTATAATTTTTCAATGGAATATAAAATTGTTTTTCC
>CALKWU010000103.1 GCA_938004015.1 uncultured Oceanobacillus sp. | reverse complement strand
TCAGCAAACAACCAACTTTCCGCAAAAAACCAAACACACGTAAAACAGAAACTAGAATAAAGAGGAGTTTTTAACTATGAAACGTCTATTGTTATTTTCGTCCATTTTCATTCTAGCGATCATGGCGGCTTGCTCCGACGCCGATCAAGACACGGAAGCGGAAGAAGAATCGGAAGAGCGGGTCGTCACCGTGGAAACAGCGGAAGTCGAAGCAAAAGACTTCATCCTAGAACGGAAAATTTACGGCAGGACATCGCCGAATCAAATCACACCAGTCATGCTCACCGCCCCGGGTGAAGTGACGGAAATTTCCGCCGTAAATGGGGACATCGTAGAGGAAGGAGACGACATTGCAACCGTCAGCACCATGCAAGGACATCTCACAATCACTGCACCAGCGGACGGTCTCATCACGAATTTTTCCGCAACGGAAGGAAGCATGGTTTCCAACGAAGACCCGCTGGCGCTCATCGCTGACACGGAAATGCTCATTCTTGAATTTTCCGTTACAGCGAACGTCCAAAACATTTTCGAAATCGATGAAACATACGAAGCGGCCATCGATGGCAACGACGTCGAAGCGACGATCACCGAGATCGACTCCATGCCTGGAGAAAACGGACTTTATCCGGTGAAAGCAACGATTGAAAATCCCGACCTGAAATTTCTCCCGGGGATGGTCGGTGAAATGACCGTACCGGAAAATAAAATCGAAAACGCACTGACGGTACCGACGGCGGCGATCGTCCGTGAAGATAATGAAACCTTCGTCTATGTCATAACCGATAATATGGCAGAAAAGCGCACCGTCGACGTGCTCGAAACCGGTTCAACCACGTCCGCCATCGAAGGGGATGTCGAAGCGGGGGAAGAAGTCGTCGTGCGTGGACAGCTCACTTTATCCGATGGCGATCAAGTTGACGTCCAGAAAGGGGATCCATCGTGAAGCTCATTACTACATCTGTCAAACGCCCGGTCGGAGTGGTCATGATCGTCCTCGCGATTTTAGCGCTTGGATTTGTGTCCCTCCGCAATTTGGCCATCGACCTTTTTCCTGAAATCGAATTACCGATTGCCGTCGTTGCGACAAGCTATCAAGATGCCGCCCCGGAAGATGTGGAAAACTTGATCAGCCGGCCGATTGAAGGCGCCGTCAGCACCGTCGAAGGAGTCGACACGATCCAGTCCCGCTCCCAAACCGGTGCGAGCCTTGTCCTCATCATGTTCAAAAACGGCACGAATCTCGATCAAGCCCTTCTCGACGTCCGGGAAAAAATCGACCAAGTGAAAGGTTTTTTGCCGAACGAAGCGAATGAACCGAATATTCTCCGCTTCAGTCCCGATGCGCTTCCCGTCATGTGGGTGAGCATTGAAGGTTCCGACCCGGCAAGACTGACGGAAGTGGCCAATGAGCAAATCGTACCTTATTTTGAACGGCAGGAAGGGGTCGCATCCGTCACCGTCGAGGGCGGTCAAGAGCGGGAAGTTCAAGTCATCCTGGAAGCGGAAAAACTGCAGCAATACGGCGTCAGCGCCCAAGAAGTCGCCCAAGCCCTTGCCGCCACGAACCAATCGGCATCAGTCGGAACGGTGGAAAAGGGCAATCAAGACCTTCAGCTCCGTCTCGTCGGGGAAATCGAGTCCGTAGAAGACATCAAACATACGGTGGTCATGACACAAGCCGGCGCCACCATCCATGTCGATGATGTCGCGGAAGTCGTGGACAGTTTTAAAGAGACGGACGGGCTCACCCTCGTCAATGGGGAATCAGCCCTCGTCCTATCGATCATGAAAAGTACCGATGCCAATACGGTGGAAGTCGCCAACAACATCCATGACAGCATTCCGAGACTAGAAAGCGAACTCGGCGGCAGTGTCGGCGTCGATGTCATCATTGACACGTCCGAATTCATCACCCTATCCATCGATTCCGTCACACGGAACATCATCATCGGCGGAATCATCGCCGTCGTCATTTTGCTCGTTTTCTTAAAAAGCGTCCGTGCGACTCTTGTCATTGGTGCGTCGATTCCAATCGCCTTGATTTCCACGTTTACGCTCATGTACTTTACCGGACAAACGTTGAACGTGCTGACGCTTGGAGGACTTGCCCTCGGGGTCGGGATGATGATCGACAGTTCCATCGTCATTTTGGAAAATATTTACACACACAGAAAACGCGGAGCCAGTCTTTTTGATGCGGCGACAAAAGGGGCAGCCGAGCTCACCCCGGCGATTATCGCTTCGACGACTACGACATTGGTCGTCTTTTTGCCGATCGTGTTCGTGGAAGGTTTGGCATCCGACCTGTTTACGCCGCTCGCCCTTGTCGTTTCTTTTGCCCTTATTGCGTCCCTTGTCGTTGCGATCACCCTCGTTCCGATGCTGTCGTCCCAGCTATTAGGCGGGGTGATTGCGAAAGACGATGACAGCTACTGGTTCGACCGCTTGTTGAACTGGATACGCGATAAATACGGCAATGGACTGAGACGTGCCCTCCGTTTCAGAAAAACGACTGTGCTCGTCACGTTTGCTGTACTCGCCGGCAGTCTGTTTTTCATCCCGATGATCGGTGCTGAACTCATTCCGGCTTCCGATCAAGGCCAAGTGCAAATCAACGTGGAAACCGAGCCCGGCAGTTCGTTTGAATACGTGCAAGAAATCACCGAAGAAATCAATGAAAAATTGACCGATTATGAAGCGGATATCGAAGTGAGTTACCTTTCCGTCGGTAGTGGCGGCTTTGTTGGGGGTGGCGGCGGTTCCGGCAGTGCCATCTATACGATCCAGCTCGTTCCGCTAGACGAACGGGATAGATCGACGAATGATTTTGTCAAAGCGATGGACGAGGAATTGCAGACGATTGCCGGAGCGGAAATCAGCGTCTCGACGATTGAAGGCGGCATGAATTTCGGCGACCCGATTTCCATTGAGATCAACGGCCCGGAACACTCTGTCCTCAGGGAAATTGCCGATGATGTCGTCGATGAGATTTCTCAAGTGGACGGTGTGCTCAATCCGACTTCCGGAGCGGCGCAAGGGATTCCGCAGATGACGATCCGCATCGATGAGGATCGGGCCGCCATGTATGGCTTGACCGAACAGCAAATCACCGGTCAAATCCAACTCCATTTCAACGGACAGCTTGCGACGCGGTACCGTGAGCGGGGACAGGAAATTGACGTCACGCTTTATTATCCGGAAGAAGACCGTCGGGAAATCAATGATTTGATCGATTTAAAGATTCAAACGCCAACTGGTGCGGCCATCCCGCTGGAGGAAGTCGCCGAATTTGTCGAGATCCAAGGTCCGCTCGCTTTGATGCGGCAAAACCAACAGCCGCAATTGAACGTCACAAGCCAAATCATCGACCGAGATTTGGGCAGTGTCGTCGATGATATCGAGGAGCGGCTTTCCCACATGAATTTGCCGGAAGGGTATACGTATACGGTGGCCGGTCAAGCGCAGGAAATGGAGGAAGCTTTCACCGACTTGGGAATCGCCCTGGTATTCGCCATTTTCCTCGTGTATGCAGTGATGGCGGTGCAGTTTGAAAGCTTTTTATATCCGTTTGTCATCATGTTCGCGATTCCGACTTCGGCCATCGGTGTGATTTTCGGCTTGCTCGTCACGGACATTTCCTTGTCAGTCCCGGCCATCATCGGGGTGACGATGCTGGCGGGGGTCGTCGTGAACAACTCGATTCTGCTCGTCGATTATACGAATATTTTACGGCGTAGGGGAGTGGAGCGGATGGAAGCGATCGTCGAAGCCGGCCGAAGCAGATTGCGGCCGATTCTCATGACGAGCTTGACGACGGTTCTCGCCCTCGTTCCGCTCGGTCTCGGTTTTGGCGAAGGTTCCGAACTCCAACAGCCACTCGCAGTCGTCGTCATCTTCGGCTTGACGACATCGAGCTTTTTCACGCTGTTCTTAGTGCCTGTCATTTATTTGCTGATGGATAATCTGTCGCAGAAAATCAGAATTAAATAGTTGATTGGAGCAGGAAACTTCGTTGATCAGGAAGGTGCCGGATTAGAACGGCGCCTTTTTTTTGCAAAAAATAGGTAAGCGGACACACGTGTTCAATAAAAAAGCCGGCGCTCAAGCCCTTGTCAGGCTGAGCGTCGGCTGATTGTTTTCACGGGCTTGGGGGCATGATAGGGAAAAGCGCTTGTGAACGTCCTTTAGACGCTCGTGAATGGAGGAAAAGCGGTCGTCCCCAGTCCAGAAACGCTCTTGCCACCGCCGAAACCACTCATGAACTTGACAAGACGCTCGTCCATAGGCGAAAAACTCTCCCCAACTTAAAACCCACTCGCCCCGGCGCCCGAAGTCAATCATAAAGCAGAAATCTCAAACCTCCCACCAATGGAACCCATCTTGCGCCAACAGATCCGCAGATTTTTTCGGCCCCATGGAACCAGCTTCATAGTTCGGGAAGTTTGGTTGTTCCTTCTGCCATACTTCCAAAATCGGATCGATGTAGCGCCAAGACAAGGCAACCTCATCCCAGTGGGTGAAGTTCGTTGCATCGCCGACCATGCAGTCGTAAAGCAACTTTTCATAAGCTTCCGGCGTATTGATGGCAGGCATCGCCCCTTGTTTGTAACTCAATTCAATCGGCTCGGCGAGGGCATCGGCGCCGGCTTTTTTCGCATTCAAATATAGCGCAATCCCCTCGTCCGGCTGAATGTTGATGACAAGCAAGTTCGGGTGGCGTTCCCGCTCGCTTTTGAAATACAGATTCATCGGAATGTCTTTGAATTCAATGACGATTTTCGTGCTTTTCTCCGCCATCCGCTTCCCGGTCCGGATATAGAACGGCACCCCAGCCCAACGGTAGTTGTCGATCAACATTTTCCCCGCGACGAAGGTTTCCGTATTGGAAAAGACAAGATCCTCCGATTCTTTCCGGTAGCCGACGACCTCCTCGCCATTAATCCGACCATTCCCGTACTGGCCACGGACAAAATATTCATGCACTTGATCCAGTTCCAACCGCCGCAATGCCCGCAACACTTTGATCTTTTCAGAGCGGATTTCATCCGTCGTCAGTTTGATCGGCGGTTCCATCGCCAACAGCGCCACCATCTGCAGCATATGGTTCTGCACCATGTCCCGGATCGCCCCGGAGTCATCGTAATAGCGGAAGCGCTCCTCCACGCCAAGCGTCTCGCTCGACGTGATTTGGATATTCGAGATGAAGCGGTTGTTCCACAGATGCTCAAAAATTCCGTTGGCGAAGCGGATCACTTCGATGTTTTGCACCATCTGTTTCCCGAGATAATGGTCAATCCGGAAAATTTGCTCCTCATCGAAAGCTTCACGGATTTGCGCATTCAGTTCTTTTGCCGATTCCAAATCATGCCCGAATGGCTTTTCGATGATGAGGCGCGTCCAACCCGGCGTTTCTTTCAGACCATATTTTTTCAAATTGTTGGCGATGCTTCCGAAAAATTCCGGCGCCATCGCCAAGTAAAACAAGCGGTTTCCTTCTGTATCGTATTCCTTTTCGAGCGTCTCCACAAGTTCTTTCACATCATTGTAGCCCGCTTCGTTCGTCACATCGAAGGATTGATAGTGGAAATGGGACGCAAATTCATCGAGCCCATCGCACTCGCCAAAGGACTGTTCCACCGATTCCATGACATTTTGACGGAACACGTCATTCGTCCACTTTCTGCGCGCCAGGCCAATCACCGCAAAGTCCTGACTGATCGTTCCATTCCGCGCCAAGCGGTAGATGGATGGGAACAACTTCCGGTTCGCCAAATCCCCGGTTGCCCCGAATATAAGTATTAAAACTTTTGGTTTTGTTTGTGTACTCATTCAACTTACCTCGCTTTATAGAGTTAGTCTTATTTTAAAGGAGTTGGAAAAATTAGCAATAAAAACGCATAAATTTTCGGCTTTTATCATAAAAAAGCCAAGCTCTTCCCTTATTGTCCGCAAAATCGAGTTTTCAATCAGAGCTTGGTTCGACATTGGAATTTTCCCGGAATGTTGCAAGTTGCAATGACCGTGCCCATCCAAAGTTAAACCACTTGAATTCATCCCTTCCTCGCCAAGGCGATTTTCAACACAATTTGCCGCACGACTTCGGAAAACATCAGCCCGATTGCAATTCCGCCCGCAAGCAAGGCGACCTCCGCGGAAAGCTCCAGGGCTGTGGCATAATCATTTTCCACGAAATGCCGCATCGCATTGTAGGCAAGACCACCGGGAACAAGCGGGATGATCCCTGAAATGTTGAAAATGATGATCGGCAATTTGAAAATTTTTGCGCAAGAATAACTGAGGACCGAAACGAGCATTGTCGCAAAAATCGTCGCCGGCACGACATCCATCACATCCGGAGTCAGAATTTTATACAGCATCCACCCCGACATTCCGACAAATCCGCATTGAATGAGGGCTTTTTTCGGTGCGCCGAATAAAATGCCAAATCCACTGGAAGCGATAAAACTCATTACGAATTGTTCAACAATCGCCATGAAAAATCCCTCCTAGACAAATGCGAATAGGAGCGAAACTCCGGCTCCGATCGCAAATGCAGTCAATGTCGCCTCAATCCCTTTCGATATCCCCGAAAACAAATGCCCCGCCATCAAGTCCCGGATCGCATTCGTGATATGCAGCCCCGGCACGAGCGGCATCACCGCCCCGATGATCACCTTATCCAGTTCCGCACCAAATCCGTTTGTGATGAACAGATAAGAGGTGATTCCAATGACAAAGGCGCCAAAAAACTCCGCCAAAAAGCGGATTTCGAGCAACCGTTCCATGAAAATCATCACGAAAAATCCGAGGCCGCCCGCAATACAAGCAGGAAGAAAATCTTGCCCGCTGCCTTGGAACATGATCGCAAAACAGCCGCTCACAAAAGCCGCAGCCACAATCTGCACCCATGCTGGATAGACCAGTTCCGCTCGGTCGATTTCTTGCAGTTGCTTCAGTGCTTCATATATGTCGAGTTCGCCTGCAGTGATTTTCCGGGAAATTTGGTTCACTTCCGCGATTTTATTCAAATCGGTCGGCCGCTTCAAAATCCGTAAAAACTTGGGGATTTCCGTCATTCCCGCTGAAAAATTGATTCCCGTCGGCGTCGCATGGCTTTGGGCATCTTCAATCCCGAACGCCCGCGCGATTCGGTTCATCGTATCTTCGACCCGATGCGTTTCAGCCCCGCTTTTCAACATGATTTTTCCGGCCATCAAACATACTGTTTCGACCCTGGATCGTTCCTGCTTGTCCACGGCATCCACCAACTTTCCGCATCAACATTTATCTAAATTATACGCAGAAACCTTTGCGAAATAAAGGAAAGGATAACTCTTTACGGTGATTGTTCTAAATTTGTCGAGATTTTGGATGGGGTGGCCAAGGGAAGCAGGGAAAGTGGTTTATTCAGCCGCTGTGGGTTTCTGTTCGGTTTGAGGGCGGTTTATATGGCTGCCGGGGGTAAAGGTCGTGGTGACGGCAGAAACGCTCGAGGACGATGAAAAAGTGCTCGAGTCGGGTAGAATACACTCGTGATCGAGTTCAAGGCGCTCGTGCCTAGCATGTATCCACTCGTGAACCCGTTAAAAGCACCTGAGAACGTTGAAAAAACAATCATGCTCTTGCACTCGGAACCTGATGAAACGCGCTCACACCCCATCGCAAAGCGCTCGCCCTGAAAAAGTTTTACATTCATCGCCATATGCAAAGCTCTTAAATCAAATTCAAATTCCATCCACTCAAACCCCAAGAAAAAAGCACCTGTTTCAACAAGTGCTTCATCTTTCCATTATTGAACAGAAAAAAATAAAAAGACAATGGCAATAATCGGTATAGAAACGGAAACCGTGACCGCAATCAGTGAAAAATTCGTTACAAATTGTTTGCTGTCCTCATCGACCCCAACGGCCCGCTGCAGAAAAATAAAAAAGATGGAAAAGAAAAGAAGGAAGCCAACAATCATTAAAGGAAGATAGATTTCTTCCAGCGGCGCCTTCGGTTGATTGGCAAAGCCAAGGACAAGCAAGACGATAGGCAAAGCCTCACTAATCGCCGTTCCGATGAAAAAATTCTTTTGCGCTTCCGGATATTGGCTTGGATCTTCTTTGATCCGCTCCACATTCCGCTTAAAGAAAAATAAAATTCCAAAAACCGCAAGTGCTGCAGCAAGCACAAAAATATACAACCCCACAAAACCACCCCCTAAATAACACTGATAGGATTATATTAACAAAGGGAGCACGGCAAGTACAATCCCACAAAATGACCAAAATGGACCCCACAGACAAGATGGAGCCGCCCTCTGCTTCCGGTCAGACGGGACAGTCCCCGTTTGACCCAAAATGGAAAAACGGGACGAATAGGGACTGTCCCTAAATGTCCCACTCAAACATCTTCTGAATGAACCGGCTCTATCTGACTCATTCTAATAATAGTTGCCCAACCTACCGATGATTAGATATAATTTAGTCGAAACATGTAAATGGATGTTCAATAAGCTAATTAGGAGAATACTATGTTTAACTATGTCGATTTGACAATAGCTTTTCTGATAGCTCTTGTCTCGAGTTTTTTGCTTACCTATCCGGTGAAGAAGCTCGCTCTGAAAATCGGAGCGGTCGACTTTCCGAATTACCGCAAAATCCACAAGGAAGTAAAACCGAGATTAGGTGGGCTTGCCATATTTTTAGGTGCTCTCCTCGGCGGACTTTATCTCGGGCCCGAACACGAGCATTTGCCGGAGATTTTGCTAGGTGCCATCGTCATCCTCATCACGGGTGCGGTGGATGACCGTTTCCAAATAAAACCAGTCGTTAAACTGACCGGCCAACTGATTGCCGCATCTTTTTTAGTTTCTTCAGGATTGATTATCGAGCGTGTGACTTTACCCGTCATCGGTATGATTGATCTCGGATTTTTCAGCGTCCTCATTACCGTACTTTGGGTTGTCGGAATCACGAATGCAATCAACTTGATTGACGGTTTGGATGGACTGGCGACCGGCGTGACTACGATCGCTCTCATCAGTATTTTCATTATGGCGCTGATCGATGCCCAAGTGGTTCCAGCGTTTCTATGTATCGTGCTGATCGGGGCAAATATCGGTTTTCTTTTCCATAATTTTTATCCGGCAAAAATATACATGGGAGATACCGGTTCGAATTTCCTTGGTTTTATGGTGGCCGTCGTCTCGATGCTCGGTCTTTTCAAAAACGTCGCATTTCTAAGTTTTATCGTTCCGATCATCGTTCTAGCCGTCCCGATTTTTGATACGATTGTAGCCATCATTCGCCGGGCGAAAAACAAAGAAAACATCATGGCGGCCGACAATAAGCATCTCCATTATCAGCTTATCCGCGCAGGCTACAGCCATAGAAAAACCGTATTGATTATATATGTATTCAGTGCCGTTTTCGGTGCACTGGCAATCCTGTTTTCCACCGCAGACAAACTGTTTTCCCTGATCATTGCGCTCATTGCGCTGTTCTTTCTTCACATCTTTGCAGAACTCGCAGGCATCGTCCTCGGCGGAAAACGACCAGTCGTCAACAGACTGCGAAGAATCCGCTGGAAACTACTCCGCCAGCGTAACCAAGAATGATTTATCTAGGTTAGGAATGCCATGTCGACCTAGCGGGTTTGTGCGGCAGGTGGGTCAGATGGGACAGTCCCTATTTGACCCACTTTCCCATTTTATGGAAATTTAGGCCAAACAGGGACTTAGGCCAAACAGGGACTGACCCTTTCCGTCCCGGCCATCCAATGGGTCAAAAAGGGTCAGTCCCTAAATGTCCCACCCCCTAACTCCAAAAATTTAAGAATATTTCATCCCATCTAAACATATATTTAATAGTCGAGCATTACAATAGAACACGCACCTCGATCTCCCCTATGCAATAAATTGAAAATAAGTGTCCACCCTTTATTTTGGTTAATGGCATTGAGCCATCTGTCAAACTGCAAAAATTACTGGACAGAAAGTGAGGACGCAAATGAAAAGGCTCTTCTATGTTCTGTTGCCGATTTTAGTCATTGCCGCTACTGTTTCAAAGCTAAAACCATCAGAAAAGTATGTGCGCATCGCCTAAGGCTGTGCGGACACCTGCACAAAGGGGTCAAACGGGGACAGTCCCTGTTTGACCCACTTTTTCCGTTCAACGCCAGTCTCGCCAAACACCATCCAGCCGATTCCCTTACCCCCTCTTTAGGCACCTGCCGATTATAGGGGTGACAAGGGAGGTGAATGCATGGCAGAGCAAAATCTTCTCCAATCCACGTTGCAGCTCGTCTTTTTAACCGGCGTTGACGAGACGACCGGCCGACCGATCCAAAAGTCGAAAAGCTTTTCGAATGTAAAAGCGGATGCAACTCCAGAACAGTTGTATGAAATTGCTGTTGCATTTGAAGGCTTGCAGCAACACGAAATGACTGAAATCAACCGCCGGGACACGTCTGAGATCCGCTTGCCGTAAGCGATCTCAAGCGAATAAAGCGAAAGGAGGAATACGATGAAGAGGCTGGAAATGCGCTTTGAAAACCAAGCAGGAAGAATCGTCACCTTCACCTTGGACGACCCAGTCGAGCCGATTGATTATGATGCAGTGAATGAAGCGATGGATGTCGTCATCGAGCAGAACGCATTCGGCTCCAATGGCGGCGATCTTCTCAAAAAGCATAGCGCCCGCGTCGTGGAACAGACGATAGAAGACATCGACATTTACGAATAAGCATCCCAGACTTTCTGGGTCAAACGGAGTCGTTCCCGAATTGGCCCAAATGGGTCAAAAAGGGTCTGTCCCCATTTGGCCCACTCCAACATGATATGACGATTGTGTACGACCCTTGTTCCACAGTGGGACAATCAGGGTCTGTCCCTTTTCGTCCCAGAAGGAGGGTGAGAATTGGAAGCGTTGTATAGTTTTATCGCTGAGGTCGGTTTCCCGATTGCGGTGACGTTTTATCTGCTTCTCCGTATTGAGGGGAAACTCAATCAATTGATCGAATCCATCCATCAGCTTCCGGAAAGAATGAAATGATGCGCACGACGAGAATCGTCCTGATGTCTTAAATTCAACAAGCGTCATGAAAAAAGCAGTTAATCACTGATTGCCAACGGTAATTAAAAAAAAGGTCATTGCACACTCCAATCACTCAACCGGACGCAACCGAACACGTCCGGCAAATCATTCAACTTCAGAGCACCCCCATCCTGGAACAGAAACCTCTAACATCAAGTCAAAACCTCCAGAACTAAAATCCTTCAAAAAAACTGCAAGATTGCAATCAAGCCATCCCGGACCGAAACTCTCCAATATCAAAACGAAACGCTCTCCAAAAGTTTCATCGCCCGCTCCAAAACAACGCCTCAAAAGCCCATGACACCGCCTTCAAAAACATCGCAAAACCACGTAACATCGCATCCCAAAAGCCATCCCGTCCAATCAAAAACTATTTCCCACGCATACTTCTAGCCAAGCATTCGAAATTCATGTACACTTATATCGGATTTTGCCAGCTCCGTCACATCTTCCCATGAAAAAACATATCCAATGAACATGAAATTTTATATAATGT
>CALKWU010000102.1 GCA_938004015.1 uncultured Oceanobacillus sp. | reverse complement strand
GGAGATACTTTACGGTGTTTCACCTTATGTCTTCATGTGCTATAATAGAGTGGAAAATTTGAAAGAATGGTCTTGACAATTTTCGTCGAACCGCTTATTATAATAGTCATTCAAAGAGGATAAGAATATACAATATATGGTATAAAAACCGATGAAGGAAAGAGTAGTTGGGAACTAAGTAAAGCAGAGAGGGAATGCCGCCGGCTGAGAGCATTTCCATACGATAGCCTAACGAAAGACGTTCCTGAGGATATATACCGAATTTGGAGTAGGTATATACGTCTTGCAGGCGTTAACTGCAATCGAGTGGATGTTTTTACATCAACTAGGGTGGCAACGCGGATTCAAATTCCGTCCCTTATTTTCATAGGGGACGGGATTTTTTATTTTTGCTATAACTACGTGAATAAGGAGGAATTGGTGTGGAGATGAGAGCACCACGCGGGACAGCTGATATTTTGCCAAAGGACGTCAAGGCTTGGCAATATGTTGAAAACAAAATCAAGGAAATATGCCAAACATATCATTATAAAGAAATCCGTACCCCTCTTTTTGAACATACCGAAGTATTCCAGCGGGGAGTCGGTGATACGACGGATATCGTGCAAAAAGAAATGTATACGTTTGACGATCGGGGTGGGAGAAGCATCACATTGCGGCCGGAAGGAACGGCCGGTGTTGTGCGGGCGTTCGTGCAACATAAATTATATGGCGAAGTGAATCAACCGGTCAAACTATACTATTTTTCGGAAATGTTCCGTTATGAGCGGCCCCAAAAGGGAAGAATGCGCCAATTGAACCAATTCGGTGTTGAAGTCATCGGCAGTAGAGATCCGAGTGTCGATGCGGAAGTCATTGATCTGGCAATGACCGTTTACCGCAGTCTTGGACTGACTTCCTTGAAGCTTGTCATCAATTCTTTGGGAGATCTTGAAAGCAGAACAAAACATAGAGAAGCATTGATTGCACATTTCACTCCAGTAAAAGCGGAACTGTGCGAGGATTGCCAATCAAGATTGGAAAAAAATCCATTACGGGTGCTCGACTGTAAAAAAGATATGAACCATCCGGCAATGGCTTCATCGCCATCGATTCTTGATTATTTGAATGAAGAATCACGCCGCTATTTTGAAGACGTGAAAAAATATTTGGATTTATTGGGAATCGAATATGAAGTCGATCCGACATTAGTCCGTGGTTTGGACTATTATACGCACACCGCTTTTGAAATCATGAGCAATGCGGAAGGTTTCGGTGCAATTACGACATTGGCAGGTGGCGGGAGATATGATGGCATGATCGAAGAGCTCGGTGGTCCAAGTACACCAGCAATCGGCTTTGGCATGGGGATTGAAAGATTGCTCATGGCCCTTGAAGCAGAAGGAATCGAAATACCGGATGAAGACGGATTGGACTGTTTTATCGTATCTGTCGGGGAAGAAGCCGATTCAAAATCCGTGCAATTATTGCATGAATTACGGAAAAACGGTATACAAGCGGATAAAGACTATCAAAAAAGAAAAATCAAAGCCCAGTTGAAGGCAGCGAACCGGTATGATGCAAAATACGTCCTCATCATCGGAGAAGAAGAATTGGAGAAAAACGTCGTCACTTTGAAAGATATGGCGACCGGTGAGCAAAGAGATGTGCCGCTGGAAAATGTTGTTGAGTTTTTAAAAAGTAAGGTAACGGGAGGTTTGTAAGATGGCGATTCAAAGAATTCACGCTGGGACAGTAAATGAAGGTCATATTGGTGAAGAGGTTGTTTTGAAAGGATGGGTACAGAAACGCCGTGACTTGGGAGGCTTGATTTTCATTGATTTACGGGATGTTTCCGGAATCGTCCAAGTCGTATTCAATCCCGACATCTCTAGAGAAGCATTGGAAATAGCCGATACCGTTCGTTCGGAATATGTCGTTGAAATAAAAGGAAAAGTCGTCGCCCGCGATGAAGCGACGATCAACCCCACCATGAAAACAGGTAAAGTGGAAGTGGTTGCGACAAAAATCAACGTCATTAATAAGTCGAAAAACCCGCCGTTCATCATTCAAGATGAAACAGATGTGAGTGAAGATTTGCGGTTGAAATACCGATATCTCGATTTGAGGCGCCAAACGTTGCAAAAGACATTCAAATTACGTCATCAAACGACCCAAGCGTTCCGGAACTTTTTGAATAACGAAGGATTTTTCGAAATGGAAACACCGATTTTGACAAAAAGCACACCGGAAGGGGCTCGGGACTACTTGGTGCCAAGTCGGGTGCATCCGGGGGAATTCTATGCCTTGCCGCAGTCACCGCAGCTGTTCAAACAATTGCTTATGATGAGCGGGTTCGAAAAGTATTATCAAATTGCCCGTTGTTTCCGTGATGAGGACTTGCGTGCTGATCGTCAGCCGGAGTTCACACAAGTGGACATCGAGACTTCTTTTATGACGAGTGAAGAAATTATGGAAATGACGGAGCGTATGATGGCATACGTCATGAAAGAAGTGAAAGGCATTGATATCGAATTGCCGCTGCCACGCATTACTTACGATGAAGCGATGAGCCGGTATGGTTCCGATAAACCGGACACAAGATTCGGTATGGAATTGATCGATGCGACGGAAATTTTCAAAGCATCCGGTTTTAAAGTGTTTAAAGGAGCCATCGAATCGGGAGGAAGTGTCCGTTTCCTCAACGTGAAAGGTGAAGCTGCGAATTATTCCAGAAAAGATATCGATAAACTGACGGAATACGTGAGTGTGTACGGTGCAAAAGGCTTGGCTTGGCTGAAAGCGGAGAGTGGCGAATTGAAAGGCCCAATCGCAAAATTCCTGTCCGATGAAGAAAAAGTACAATTGACTGCTCAAGCCGAAGTTGAAAACGGAGATCTATTATTGTTTGTAGCGGATAAAAATAAAGTCGTTTTTGACAGCTTAGGTGCGTTACGCTTAAAACTTGGTAAAGAATTGGGATTGATTGATGAATCAGCCTTCCATTTCCTTTGGGTGACAGACTGGCCGTTATTGGAATATGATGAAGAGCTCGGCCGTTATTTCGCAGCACATCACCCGTTCACATCACCGGCAGAGGAAGATATCGATAAGCTTCTTACGGAACCGGAACATGTACGGGCCAATGCTTACGACCTCGTATTGAATGGATTTGAACTCGGCGGCGGCTCCATCCGTATCCATAAAAAAGAGTTGCAAGAAAAAATGTTCCAAGTACTTGGGTTTACGGAAGAAGAGGCGGAAAAACAATTCGGTTTTTTGCTGGAAGCCCTTGAATACGGTGCACCTCCGCACGGCGGCATTGCACTAGGTCTTGACCGGATCGTCATGTTGCTCGCAGGGAAAGGCAATTTGCGGGACACGATCTTGTTTCCAAAAACAGCGTCTGCTTCTGATCTGATGACGGAAGCTCCAAGTCCTGTAGCGGATGAACAACTGCAAGAACTATCCATCAAACTGGAAAAAATCGAACCATCCAAAGAAGAAGATTGATAAAACCAAATTGCTTGTCTTTTATGAGGCAAAAGGGCGTTCTATAACAGGGGAATTGATAATTCTGAGAAGCTATGTTAATATGAATTTACAAATGAAACGTAATCCTGATGTGTTCGTTCATTGATAAGTGTTTTGACCGAACACCAAACGAAAGGGAGCCCGGAGTTTCCATTCCGCCGAATTGTCAATTTGACGATGACAGCTGTCTGGAACAGGGCACCCACCTGCCGAGAGCGGGATCAAAACTTGAAATGGACGGCACAATCGGGATTGTTACATAGTGAAAAGAAAAGCGCAAAGGGATATCCCTTTGCGTTTTTTATTTGCCTTAATTAGAAGAAGGATTTGCCAGTTGTTCCAGGTTCCCATTTTTATCCATCCGGAAAGCCGGGGAAGTGTAAGAACGTTCATCGTTCAGGACCGTCATCCTCCGTGCTCGATCCATGATTTCGATGAATGTCTTATAGTCCTCCCGCATTGTTTCGAGTTCTTTTTCCTTCTGTTTCAGTTGTTTTTCCAATTTCTGCAACATGTCTTTCAACTGTTCATTTTCTTTCCTCATCATTTCAACGGAAGCTTTCGATTGATTGGAAGCGTCGTAGTCTTTTTTAACATTTTTCAAGAATGCAAGAACCGCATCGAAAGTCACTTCATTTCCTTGAACATTTCCACTAGATTTGGAAATAGTTTTCATTTTTTCCCTTGCTTGTTTCCGTTTCAATTCTTTCCGTTGTCTTTTTGCAAGGTCAATGGCATTGACATATTTACTCCGGACTTCCGCATTCCATCTGAATCCACATGCGGCAGATGTCCGATTTAATTTATCGCCAACTTCTTCAAAAGCGTTCAGTTGAGTACTACCTTCCCGGATATGCCGCAGCACCGTTTCCGCTAGCAACAGGTCATCTTCATGGGACCAGGCATCTTGTCTGACTTTGGCCATTATATCCAACTCCTTTTTCTGTGAAAAAACAATAGATTGTCATGTTGCTAGTTATTATTACCTGTTGAAAAAGGAATTATACGTCATCGTCCATTTGCTTTAAAATTTTCTCATAGACCAGCTTCATCGCTTTTTCAAATTTGCCGGTATCTTTCGGTTCATAATACTTTCTGTTTTTCAAGCGATCCGGCAAATATTGTTGTTTTACCCAGCCGCCTTTATAATTATGCGGATATTTATAGTCGACTCCTCTTCCGAGTTCTCTCGCTCCTTGATAATGGCTGTCCTTCAAATGGAGCGGAATGTCCCCGCTTTTACCGCTTCGGATGTCACTTAAAGCTCTATCCAATGCTTTATAAGCACTGTTTGATTTTGGTGATAATGCCAATTCGACAATCGCTACGGACAAAGGAATCCTCGCCTCAGGGAAGCCCAACCTTTCAGCAGCTTGTACTGCTGCCAACGTTCTTGGCCCCGCTTGGGGATTGGCCAACCCGATATCTTCATATGCAATCACAAGCATCCTTCTAGCAATACTGTCTAAATCTCCAGCTTCAATCAATCTAGCTAAATAATGGAGGGCAGCGTTGACGTCACTGCCACGGATGGATTTTTGAAAAGCGGAAAGGACGTCATAATGATGATCGCCATCTTTATCATGGGAAAAGCTTTTCTTTTGCATACATTCTTCCGCAGCATCCAATTCGACGACGATGACTCCATCTTCGTTCTCCGGTGTGGACATGCAAGCCAGTTCCAAACCGTTTAATGCAGCCCGCATATCGCCATTTGCACTGTGCGAGAAATGTTCCAAGGCTTCATCGGTGATTTCGATATTCATGTTGCCTAATCCGCGATCTTTATCTTGAACGGCCCGTATCAATGCTTCCCTAATATGTTCAGGTTTCAGCGGTTTCAGTTCAAAAAGGTGGCATCTGCTCCTTATCGCCGGATTGATGGAGTGGTAAGGGTTGCTAGTCGTACAGCCGATCATCGTAATCAAGTTCGACTCCAAATGAGGCAGGAGAAAGTCTTGTTTTGCTTTATCCAATCGATGGACTTCGTCGAGAATGAGAACGATTTGTCCGGTCAATTTCGCCTCTTCAACGACAATTTCCATATCTTTCTTTTTATGGGTTACTGCATTGAGCAATTTCACTTGTAATCCGGCCGTTTTCGCAATAGCGAACGCCGTTGATGTTTTTCCAGTGCCGGGAGGGCCGTACAATATCATCGATGCAAGCATGTTTGCATCCACCATACGCCTGATCAATTTCCCTTCCCCGACTAAATGTTCCTGGCCGATGATTTCATCAATATGGGTCGGCCGCATACGGAGCGCCAAAGGTTCTCGTTTCATATTTACCGTCCTTTATTTAATTGATGTTCCTGTTTCACAAGAGACAAACCTCTTTGCGAACACCAGGTCTATCAAAAGCTTAAGCCTGATATGAGAGAAATGCAAGGAAGAGATGATTCATGTTATAATACAAAAGAGATGGTACAGTGCGGATTAATAGACAAAAACGGATTTTTTCCGTATAGTATGGATTTAATTGTGAAGAGGTGCAAAGGATGAAAATAACGACTAAAGGAAGATATGGATTAACGATTATGATTGAACTTGCAAAAGAATTTGGCGATGGGCCAAAATCATTGAAATCGATCGCCCAGGAAAACGATTTATCGGAACATTACTTGGAGCAGCTTGCTGCACCTCTGCGGAACGCCGGATTGATCAAAAGTGTGCGCGGGGCATACGGAGGCTATATGTTGGCGAAAAAACCATCGGAAATTACCGCAGGAGATGTTATTCGAGTATTGGAAGGTCCGATTACGCTCGTCGAAGGGATTGAAAATGAAAAACCGGCACAGCAAGCTTTATGGCTGAAAATCCGGGATGCGATCCGCGGTGTTTTGGATTATACGACTTTGGAAGATTTAGTCGATGCCGGTGACAATGAAGCGGAAGAAGCATATATGTTTTACATTTGACGTAAGGAAAGGAATATCGACCATGAAAGAAATCTATCTAGATCATGCGGCAACCACACCACTTGCAAAAGAAGTGATATCCGTGATGACGTCTGTAAATGAAGAAGTTTTCGGCAATCCTTCGAGTGTCCATTCATTCGGAAGGAAAGCGAGAAAACTGTTGGATGAAGCAAGACGTCTCATCAGTGCAAGCATTGGCGCCGATGAAAAAGAAATTTATTTTACGAGTGGCGGGACAGAAGCCGATAATTTGGCCCTCATCGGTACGGCGCTCCGGAATCGCGAAGAAGGCAACCACATCATCACTTCGTCACAAGAACACCACGCCGTGCTCCATGCTGCGGAATATTTGGAAACCCTCGGATTTGATGTCACCTATTTACCGGTGGACGAAACCGGTCGCATATCACTGGAAGATGTGCAACGTGCGTTACGTGATGATACAATTCTCGTTTCAATCATGTATGTGAATAACGAGACGGGTGTCATTCAACCGATAGAAGATATTGGCCGGTTACTGAAGGAACACCGGGCTTATTTCCATACAGATGCCGTACAAGCATACGGTTTGATGGAAATCGATGTGGAATCCCTCGGAGTGGATTTATTGACGGCTTCAGCCCATAAAATCAATGGGCCAAAAGGGATTGGTTTCCTCTATGCGAAGGAAACGGTACACATGCAACATTTGCTTTTCGGTGGCGAACAAGAACGGAAACGTAGAGCAGGAACGGAAAATGTCGCCGCCATCGCAGGCTTCAAGCAAGCGGTGGAACTCGTCATGGAAAATAGAGAAGAACGGAATAAAACATATGGAAAATATAAAGAACTGTTCATCCGTCAATTGGAAGAAGAAAACATTGAATTCATGATCAATGGAAGAGACGCAGACACGGTGAGTACAATCGTCAATATCAGTTTTCCGGGAACCAATGTGGAACAAGTGTTGACCAATTTGGACTTATCAGGCGTTGCCGCTTCAAGTGGAAGTGCTTGTACAGCTGGCAGTGTAGAACCTTCCCACGTATTGAGTGCCATGTTCGGGGAAGGCCATCCTTGCACGACAAATTCAATCCGTTTCAGTTTCGGAAGCGCCAATACAGAAGAAAATGTCGTAGAAGCGGCTAAACGGGTTGCAACGATCATCAAACGATTAACAAAATAAGGAAAGTGATGGAAATGACTGATAAAAAAAACATACGTGTCGTCGTCGGCATGAGTGGAGGTGTGGACTCCTCCGTTGCGGCTTTGCTTTTGAAAGAACAAGGCTATGATGTCGTCGGTATTTTCATGAAAAACTGGGATGATACCGATGAATTCGGTGTTTGCACGGCAACTGAAGATTTTGAAGATGTCGTCCGGGTGTGCAATCAACTCGATATCCCATATTATTCTGTCAACTTTGAAAAAGAATATTGGGATAAGGTATTCACCTATTTTCTTGATGAGTATAAAGCTGGGCGCACACCAAATCCGGATGTGATGTGCAACAAAGAAATCAAATTCAAAGCATTCCTCGATCATGCATTGTCCCTTGGTGCCGATTATTTGGCAACGGGACATTATGCCAGAGTGAGGAAAGTCGATGGCAAAGTCGAACTGCTTCGTGGTGTGGACGATAATAAAGACCAGACTTATTTCCTCAATCAACTATCAGGTGAAGTGTTGGAAAAAGTCATGTTCCCACTTGGTGTATTGAAGAAAACGGAAGTCCGCGAAATTGCAATGAAACATGACCTCGCCACTGCGACGAAGAAAGACTCTACTGGTATCTGTTTCATCGGGGAACGGAATTTCAAGGAGTTTTTAAGCGAATATTTACCGGCTCAACCCGGCGAAATGCAAACATTGAGCGGAGAAGTGAAAGGAACGCATGATGGACTCATGTATTACACAATCGGTCAACGGCAAGGACTTGGAATTGGTGGACCGGGTGAGCCATGGTTCGTTGTCGGAAAAAACCTGAAGGAAAATATTTTGTATGTGGAACAAAGCTACCATAACGATTATTTGTATTCCGATGGTCTCATTGCGACGGATGTCAACTGGATCAATCCCGATTCGATAGAGGAAGAGTTCACATGCACGGCCAAATTCCGTTATCGCCAAAAGGACAGTGAAGTGACAGTCCGGTTGCAAGATGATGGAACGGTCCGTGTCGACTTTTTGAATCCACAACGGG
Organism: uncultured Oceanobacillus sp.; assembly: GCA_938004015.1. GTDB lineage: Bacteria > Bacillota > Bacilli > Bacillales > Amphibacillaceae > Oceanobacillus. The sequence goes on along the minus strand of CALKWU010000102.1, from coordinate 2,972 downwards.
CAATCACTCCGGGACAAGCGGTCGTCTTTTATGATGGTGAAGTCTGCCTTGGTGGAGGAACGATTGATAAAGTGTTGAAAGATGAAAACTATTTGGATTATGTCGGTTGAGTTAGGAGTTTATTCATGGGGAAAAATGAAAAAGCCATTCAATGGATGCAAGAAGGAAAGTACGCAGAAGCTGCAAAATTATTGGAGGAAATCATCGAAGAAAACCCATCAGACGCCATCGGTTATATCAATTATGGGAATTTATTGTATAAACTGAACGAATTTGAGCCGGCGGAGCGGTTTTTCAGGAAGGCGATCAGCCTCGATGAAAAAGCCGCAACCGCCTATTACGGACTCGGCAACCTTTATTTTTCGCAACAGCAGTTTGAAAAAGCGAATGCATACCTTCAATTGACTCTTGAACATGGCCTGGAAGATGCCCATGTCTATTATTTGTTAGGTCTCTCACTCCAACATCAAGGCCAATTTAAATTGGCCTTACCGTATTTGATGCGTGCTGCGGAAATAGAACCGGAAGAAAGCGCCTATCTGTTTCAGTATGGTTTATCCCTTGCCCGAAGTGAGCAACTTGATCTGGCGAAAAAAATGTTTTTGAAAGTTATCGAATTGGATCGGAATCATAGCGATGCTTTCTATAATTTGGGGGTCATTGCCATGTTTGAAAATCAAGCGGATGTGGCATTACAACATTTTGCCAAAGCATTGGAAATCCAGCCTGGACATCATTTGGCCGCTAATGGAAAAAACCAGGTGGAACAGTTGTTGAAGCATGAATAAAAAGCAGATCGTGAGGTAGAGGAAATGATGGAAAAGAACGAGGTCAAAAAAGGATATATTCGGGGAGACGTTCTTTATACGATCTATCAAAATGAAAACGAACATTTTTCCATCGTCAAAGTGAAAATTGAGGAAACGAATGAAGCCTATGATGAGAAAGAAATTGTCGTCAAAGGATATTTTTCAGACTTATTGGAAAATCACTCGTACAATTTTTATGGCAAAATGGAAAACCATCCGAAATATGGCTTGCAATACCGGGTCGAGTCGTATCAAACGTATATTCCTGATACGAGGGAGGGTTTGATTTCCTATCTATCAAGCGATCTGTTTTATTCCATCGGTGTCAAAACAGCGACGAAAATTGTCGATAAACTCGGTTTAAATGCGATATCACATATACTTGAAGACCCGGGATGCCTGGAAGGGATTCCGGGTCTTTCTAAAAAGTCAAGGGAACAATTGTACAAAAGCTTGGAAGAACATCAAGGATTTGAACAGGTCGCCGTGACCCTTTTGAATTACCAAGTCGGTATGAAAATGGCACGGCGGATTTATGAACATTATAAAGAAGAAGCGGTTTCTCTTTTGTATGATAATCCGTACCAGTTTGTATTTGATATCGATGGTTTTGGATTCCAGACAGCCGACCGCATCGCCGGAATGAACGGCCTTTCCATGGATCATCCGACGCGGATCGGCGCCGGTTGCATTTATGTTTTACAACAAAGCATCCAATCCGGACATGTTTACTTGCCGCTCGACCGGTGTATCCGGGAAGTGAATCAACTGTTGAATTATCAGGTGGAGGAAACAGTCATTTTAGGACAGCTGGAGCAATTGGATAAAGAAAAAAAGGTGATTATGCAAGATGGGAACGTCTATTTGCCTTCCCTTTATTATGCTGAAGACGGTTTTGTTTCGAACTTGATGCGAATCATGAAAAAAGAAGTGGAATCGGAAACGACGATGGCGGAATTGATGAAAATAACCGGTGAAATTGAAGAAGAGGAAGTTCTCAACTATGGCAATGAACAATTTGCCGCCATTGAAAAAGCACTACAGTCGAAAATCATGATTTTAACCGGCGGGCCCGGGACGGGAAAAACGACCGTCATCAAAGGAATTGTGAAAGCCTATGCGGCTATTCATGGCTTATCCCTCGACATCGATGATTATGATGACAAAGCGGATTTTCCTTTTGTGTTAACCGCTCCAACGGGTCGAGCGGCGAAACGGCTGAGCGAATCGACAGGTCTTCCTGCATCGACGATCCATCGTTTGTTAGGATGGAACGGCAATGATAAATTCGAAAAAAATGAAGACGTCCCACTCGCCGGTCGTTTTCTGATTGTCGATGAATTTTCCATGGTCGATATCTGGTTGGCGCATCATTTGTTTAAAGCCATTCCGGATGATATGCAAGTATTGCTTGTCGGGGACGAAGACCAATTGCCCTCCGTCGGCCCGGGTCAAGTCCTATCTGATTTACTTGCAAGCAATAAAATCCCTATTGTCCGGCTCCATGAAGTGTATCGGCAAAAAGAAGGTTCCAAGATCATCGAATTAGCCCATGAAATCAAAAATGATGAATTGACGCCAGCATCATTGGAAAAAGCGAACGATTTCAGCTTCATTCCAGCCAAGAAAGATCAAATCGTGGAGGCAATCACAACGATTTTTAAACATGCCATCGATAAAGGAATCGATACGAATGATATCCAAGTCCTTGCACCGATTTACAAATCAGAAGCAGGAATCAATCGGATCAACGAAGCAGTGCAACAATTGATCAATCCGAAAACAAATAAAACGAAGGAAATAAAAGTGATGGATATTTCGTATCGGGTCGGCGACCGAGTCATCCAACTCGTCAACCAGCCCGAAGATGGTGTATTCAATGGGGATATTGGCGTAATTGCAGCTATTTTCCGTAAGAATGAAAATGTAGAGAAAAAAGAGCAGATCGTCATTGCTTTTGATGAGAAAGAAGTCGTCTATGAACGGGAAAATTTCAATCATTTCATGCATGCTTATTGTATTTCCATCCATAAATCCCAAGGAAGTGAATTCCCGATCGTCATTTTACCGGTGATTTCGACATACAACCGCATGCTCCGCAAAAACTTATTGTATACAGCCATTACCCGCAGTAAAAATTCTTTGATCATTTGTGGGGATAAA
>CALKWU010000101.1 GCA_938004015.1 uncultured Oceanobacillus sp. | reverse complement strand
GAAGGAGGGTGAAAAAGTGGACAAGAAAAGAAGAATTGTATTTATTGGAGATAGCATTACAGAAGCGGGCAGATTGGAAGATCAAGAAAAGATCGGGACAGGATATGTGAGATTATTGCATGATTATTTGCAAACGTCCTATCCTAACTCATTTGAGGTGTTGAACAAAGGGGTGAGCGGCGATAGAGTAATCGACCTAGCGAAACGGTGGGAAAATGATGTCCTCAAAAACAACCCCGACATACTTTCCATCTCGATTGGTGTGAATGATGTATGGCACCAGCTAAAGCATCGCGATGTCAAACAAGTTTATCCAGCTGATTTTGAAAGAGTCTATGATGAAATATTACTGCAAGCTAAAACACAAACGAATGCACAACTGGTTTTAATGGAGCCGACTATTATCGAAGAAGATGTTCATTCAATTGGTAATCAAAAGTTGATGGCCTATGTAGAAATCGTTCGACATTTGGCTGATAAATATCAAGCAATACTTGTTCCGACTCATCAAAGATTCATGGATTTCCTTGCTACAAACAGCGAATATGCATTGACTACGGATGGGGTACATATGAATTCTGCCGGTAACATGTTAATTGCTACGAGTTGGTTGAAATCAGTTCGTTCTATTCTAAGATAGTGAACTTAGAATCCGTGTTTTCTCGGCCTTAAGAATCGCTATATTTCCTTTAAATGTAAAAACTGCGGCGATGATCGATGAATCCTAGTCATCTGAATATTTTTCCGATGTGATATCCAGGTATACAAGTTTAAACGAGGAAACAGCGGACAATGAACACTAATGCTCATAGTCCGCTGTTCTCCTTACTAGCCAACAGGCAACTCCACCGTAAATGTCGAGCCTTCATTTTCTTTACTTTGCACATTGATTTGGCCACCGTGCAGTTTGATGATGGTCCAAGCAATCGATAAGCCAAGCCCCGTTCCTTCAATCGTCCGCGAACGTGCCGTGTCTGCCCGGTAAAAGCGTTCGAAAATTCTTTCAACTTCTTTTTCACTCAACCCGATACCGGTATCTTTAAACGTGACAAAGACCGAATTCCCTTTTTTCTCCACCGATATTTCAACGGTGCCATTCGGCTTGTTGTATTTAATGGCATTCATCAACAAGTTGTCCCAAACCGTGTTCAATAAGGATGGGTCACCAATGATTTCGATATCATCCGGCAATACATAGCTCATCATAATGCCTTTTTCCCCTGCTTGCCATTGATGGTTCCGTACGAGCTCCTTCAGTTGTTCGCCGATGTTGAACGGCTTTTTGTCCATCATGTCGTCGGTGCGATCCAATGAGGCAAGGAGCAACAACTGTTTCGTCAAACTTGAAAGCCGATGTGTCTCGTTTTGAATAATGCCCAAATATTGTTCTTTTTCTTCCTTGCTGATGGAATCATTTTCCAATAAGTTCGTATACCCTTTTATATTTGATAACGGTGATTGGATATCATGGGAAATGTTGGAAATGAATTCTTTCCTGAAGTCTTCCATCTTTTCCAATTGATTCGCCATACGTGAAAAGCTGCGGGAAAGTTCGCCTAGTTCATCTTTCCTGCCAGACGCAATTTCCACATGATAATCCCCTTCTGCGAGCAGTTTCGTCGCCTGCGTCAACTTTGAAATTGGTTTGACGAGATACACCATGCTGAAGGCAAAAAGCACAATACTTAATACAACTGTGAAGAGAAGCGTCCAAGCAAGTAAAAAGCGGGCTTCATTGAAAAGCAACTTAATATCCGGCCTTAAGAAAAGTCCGTAAGTTGTATCATCATGGTTAAACGGAGCACCAATGGAATTTTTCAGTTCATTGGCGAAAAAGCCGGTAACGAACAATTCCGATGGGAAGTTGATGATTCCATGATAAATATTACCGTCAAGTACATATTCTTTCGTCGCTTCTTCCAGATTTACTTCACGGAAAGGTGCTCCAAAAAAAGTTTCTTCCCCCGACTCATCGATGAGATAGATTTGATAACCGATGGAAGCAATCGTATCAAGATAAGAAGACAAATCCAGATCGGGATGATTCTCGATGAACTCCGTTATGGAAAGGGCGAAATTCGTGATTTTCTCATCATTGTACGGCTTTAAACTCTTTTGATAATATGCGTTTGCTATGAAAAAAGCGAGGAAGCTGCTTACGATGAAAATGGTGAGTGTGATGACTGTGAATTTGACATAAAGTGTTCTCATTCTTCTTTCTTCTCCAGTGCATATCCAACCCCGCGGATTGTTTTGATTTTGAAATCGTCGGTCAATTCGTAAATACGTTCTCTTAATCTTTTAATATGGACATCGACCGTACGATGATCACCTTTATAGTCACTGCCCCAAATCTGTTCAATCAGATGTTTCCGGGTGAATGCTTGTCCGGGATGTGCCATGAGATAATGCAACAGTTCAAATTCCTTTAACGGCAAAAGGATTGTCCGGTTGCCGATCTTCACTTCAAAGGTTTCTTTGTTGATTGTTGTTTTTCCAATGCGGATGATGGATGTGTCCAGTTCTTGGTCATACCGCCTGAGCAAGGCGTTGATGCGAAAAAGCAATTCCTTTGGCTCGAACGGTTTGACGAGGTAATCATCGGTTCCCGCTTCGAATCCTTTTTCTTTGTCATCAATTTGGCCTTTCGCTGTCAAGAGGATAATCGGGATATCATACATTTCGCGGATTTTTTTCGTCAATGTGAAGCCATCCATATATGGCATCATGACATCGACAACTGCCAAGTGACAGACTTCTTTTTTAAGAATCTCTAAAGCTTCCATTCCATCTTTAGCTTTATATACGTTAAACCCATGATTGGATAAATGGATCGAAACGAGTTCCAAAACATGAACATCATCATCGACAATTAATATATTTCTCATCTATGAATACTCCTATCACATTAGATTTGATCCCAAACTTATTATATCAAACGGAAATGGTTGAGAAAAATAACAGAGCCTCACAGTATTTGAGATTTTCAACATGAATCGGAGCAATATGTAATATTTATAATGTTTAAAATAATTAAAATCGGTTCATATTAAATTCATAATTAATTGCAAAAACCACCTTGTAAACGTTATATAACTATTTTACACTTTCTGTACGTTTAAAGTAATTCTTATCTAAGTAAAAGTATTGAAGGAGGATATCAAATGGAATTCAAAGCTTTGAATGGTTGGTATTCACTGCAGTTGTTTTGGAAAATCAACTGGAAGGACTATAAGCAAGTGGATGTGGAAACGAGAAAAAAACAATTGGCTGAGTTGTTTGGACTTGTGGAAGAGTTTGAAGAAGCGTCCGAGGAAAATAAAGGAAGTTTTACATTTGGCCGGGTCATCGGTCATAAATCAGATTTTGCGGTGATGCTTCTTCATGAGGACATCCAACAATTGATCGATTGGCAGGATGCGTTAAAGCGACTGGATTTATTTGATCAAGCTGAATTGAATATCAGTTATCTTTCTGTCAATGAAGCGACAAGTTATCTCGTTGAAAAATTGACGCTTGAAAATCCACATATTCAAAAGAAACTGTATCCTAAATTTGGTGCAGAGAAATATTTCTGTTTTTATCCAATGAATAAAAAACGCGAATGGTTCTCTCTCCCGGTATCCGAACGCCAGCGGATGATGGCATCTCATGGAAATGTCGGGGCAAGTTATGCGGAAAAGTTAGGACATTATGTTTCAAATTCATTTGGATTAGACGATCATCAATGGGCTGTTACGTTATGGGGAGACAACTTTGAAGAATTTAAAAATATCGTTTACGAAATGCGCTTTGATGAAGCAAGTGCAGTGTATGGAGAATTTCCGTATTTCATCTTAGGAGAACAGTTACAAACGGAGGATTTAAACGGTTATTTCTTAGGAAGGGGTCAGCAGTAATGAAAGTTGGAGTTGTATTTATGGCATATGGAACACCGTCAACCGAGGAAGAAATTTTACCGTACTACACGGATATTTTAGGCGGAAGAAAGCCTTCTGATGAAATGTATGCAGAATTGGTGGAGCGCTATCGCATAATTGACTACTCTCCTCTTGCCAAAATTTCAGAGGCGCAAGCGGAGGGAGTGATTGAAACATTGAACGAACGCAATGCTGAGCATACGTTTGTCGGGTTCAACGGTTATCGGCACATCCATCCGTTTGTCGGGGACGCCATCGAACAATGTGTCGAGCAAGATGTCGACAAAATCATCGGAGTAGCCCTGACACCCCAATATGCGAAGTATTCGACGCAAATTTATCATGATAAAGCACTGGCGAGATTGAAAGAGTTGAATTCCACCATTCCGTATATCCCCATCAATGAATGGCATGAACAACCCGCAATCATTGAATATTGGGGAAAAGAATTGGCCGATTGTGTGAAGGAATTGAATGATGCGGACTATCGGGTCGTTTTTTCCGCCCATAACTTACCAGCTGAACAGACGAAGGGCGATGTGTATGAAGAACAATTCCATAAGATGGGAGAACTCATCGCTGCCTATGCTGAAGTGCCTGAAGAAAAGTGCCAGTGGGCATGGCAAAGTGGCCATGAAGGTGGCCCGGTCGAGTGGATGCGGCCATTTCTTGAGGAAACGGTTGAAGAAAATGTAAAACAAGGAATAAAACAGATTATTTCTATTCCGATCGGATTCATCAGCGATAACTTGGAAATCGCCTATGATTTGGATATTGAATTGAAGGGAGTCATTGAAGCGGGTGGAGGTTCACTTCATCGTTTGGCCATGCCGAACACTCATCCGTTATTGATTGATGCACTGACAGAGGCGGTTTCAGAGAAAGTGGAAGAACGTTGATTCGCTTTGTGGATAGGGAGTGCAGAATATGCAGATGAAGGTAATGAGCAGACAAAAACTCCTGATGCCGGGTTTATTTTTATTGGTGATGTTCGTTTTGTCCGGTTGCGGACAGGAGCCGGCCGGGAATCAAGCAAATGAAGATGCAGAAACCGATGCAGAAGCGGCTGATGCACGGATTGTCGTTGATTCGCCGGCGATTGCACATTATATGGCGATTTTCGATGTGCCGTTAGTTGGCATCCCGACAACCGATCGGCCGCTTCCTGAAGAATACGAAGGGCTTCCGGAAATCGGGATTGCCGTTAAACCGAATATCGAGAAGATCGTTTCTTTGGAACCGGATCTGTTCATCGGTGATAAAGTGCTGGCGCAATTCAGCAAAGAACAAGTGGAAAGTAAGGGAATTGAAACGTTGTATTTGGACAACAGCAGTTATGATTCTGTGTTTGACAGTATCTTGGAAGTCGGTGAGTTGTTGGGTAAGCCGGAAGTTGCCGAGGAGTTCATCGCTGAACAACGAGCTGAGGAAGAGCAACTTTTGGCGCAAGCGGAAGCTCTGAAAGGGAAAAAAGTTGCCTTACTTATGGGAACTGCAGAATCGTATCAGTTGGCGACGAAAAATTCCTATCTAGGCAGTATATTGAAAAAAATCGGCGTGGACAATGTGGCCGATGAAGTCGGTGACACGGATCAGGAGTATGTGACGTTTACGA
>CALKWU010000100.1 GCA_938004015.1 uncultured Oceanobacillus sp. | reverse complement strand
GGATATAAATTGACGGCAACGATATCGATCGGGAGTATCCCGTTTTCTTCCATCTGTTTTCGATGTTCCGCATCATTCCTTTTTCCGAGTAATCCGCCATGCACTTTCGGATGGAGTGTTTTCACCCGCCCATCCATGATTTCCGGAATACCGGTCACTTCATCAATCGCCGTCACTTCGACATCAGCATCTTGAAGAGCTTTCATCGTACCGCCGGTCGAAATGATTTCCACTCCGAGTTTCTTCAAACCTTTCGCAAAGTCCACTACGTTCGTTTTATCGGAAACACTGATCAATGCTCTTTTCCCCATGACGATCCCTCACTTTTGTAAAAGTTCTTTGATGACGTTCGGATACAACCGATGTTCCACTTCTTGAATCCGTCGGTGCAATGATTCCACCGTATCGTTTTCATAAACACGGACAGCTTCTTGAGCGATGATCGATCCGGTATCCATTCCTTCATCAACGAAATGCACGGTCACACCGGTCACTTTGACACCTGCCCGATATGCCTGGCCAACCGCATCTTTTCCGGGAAAAGCCGGAAGCAGCGACGGATGGATATTCACTATTTTCCCTTCAAACTGATTCAGCAATGTTTCGCCGAGCAGGCGCATATAGCCGGCAAGAAAAATCCATTCGATTCCATCTTGCCTGAGAACATCGACAATTTCCTGTTCATACGTCGCTTTGTTTTCATAATCATTTGCAGAAAAAACAAATGTGTTCAAGCCGTAGTTTTCCGCCTTTCCGATGACGGGAGCACCCGGCTTATCGCAAACTAAACGGACAATATCGCAGGGAAGTGCCGGGTCTTCCATCATCGCTTGGAAATTGGAGCCTGTACCGGAAGCAAACACTGCCGCCTTCACTTTGTTCATGAGGAGAATCGCACCCCTTCTTCAGCTGTCACGACGCCAATCCGATACGCCGTTTCGCCCGTTTCCTGCAAAATTTCCAATGTTGTTTCCGCGTCTTTATCCGCAACTGCAAGCACCATTCCAATTCCCATATTGAACACACCGTACATTTCTGCTTCCGGTATATCCCCCGTTTCTTGCAGGAATGGGAAGATTTCCGGTATGTCCCAACTACCTTTTTGGATTTCGACACCGAGCCCCCCATCAAGCATCCGCGGCAAGTTTTCGTAAAAACCGCCGCCGGTGATATGGGAAATCCCTTTCACAGCAACTTGGTCCAATACTTTTTTCACCGGCTTCGCATAAATTTTCGTCGGCTCGAGGAGGATTTCACCTAAAGGCTTGGACAATCCATCATATGTTTTCGCAAAATCCATATCTGCGACGATTTTCCGTACTAATGAATATCCATTGGAATGGATGCCGCTTGATGCCAGTCCAATGAGGACATCGCCTTTTTCAATGTTTTTTCCGGTTATCAGTTTTGCTTTTTCCGCGATCCCGACGACAAAACCGGCAAGATCGTATTCATCTTCATCATACATTCCCGGCATTTCCGCTGTTTCCCCGCCGATTAAAGCGGCTCCGGCATCCACGCAACCCGCTGCGATTCCTGCGACAATTTGTTCGATTTTCGCCGGATCATTTTTACCGCAAGCGATGTAGTCGAGGAAAAACAGCGGCTTAGCACCTTGAGCAACGATATCGTTGGCACACATGGCGACAAGATCGATGCCCACCGTATCATGCCGTTCCATTTGGAAAGCAAGTTTTAATTTTGTTCCGACTCCATCCGTGCCGGAAACAAGAACCGGTTCTTTATAAGAAAATCCTGACAAATCAAATAGTCCGGCAAACGAACCGATTCCTCCCAAGACTTCCGGCCGCTTCGTTTTTTCAATATGTTTTTTCATCCGCTTGACGGCTTCATAACCGGCTTCGACATCAACTCCGGCTTTTTTATATACATCTGACATGTTCGCACTTCCTCTTCTCGTTTTTTAAGAAGGGTCTTCCCTTTCATCCAGGACAGGGACCGGATAAGCCCCGGTCATACAGGCATGGCATATCCCTTGGTGGATGGAACGTTCCCGGACGATTGCCTGTTTCATCCCTTCCACTGAAAGATACGCAATACTGTCCGCCTCAATCAATTCACAAATCGCTTCAACTGGATGGTTTGCCGCAATTAATTCTTTTTTTGTCGACATATCGATTCCGTAATAACAAGGGTTTGTGATTGGCGGTGAAGCGATCCGTACATGGACTTCTTTCGCTCCGGCTTCCTTCAACAGCCGGACGATATGTTTCGACGTCGTGCCCCGGACAATCGAATCATCGACCATGACGACCCGCTTTCCTTCGACGATTCCACGGACAGGGGAAAGTTTCATTTTCACCCCTTGTTCGCGCAACTCTTGGGACGGCTCTATAAACGTACGACCGATATAACGATTTTTGATGATTCCCATTTCATAAGGCAAACCCGATTGTTCAGCATAGCCGATCGCTGCGGATATGCTTGAATCCGGTACCCCGGTCACGACATCGGCTTCGACCGGTGATTCTTTCGCCAGCACTTTTCCCATCTCTTTTCGCGAAGCATGGACGTTCACCCGATTCAAATCGCTATCTGGTCTGGAAAAATAGACGTATTCCATGGCACAAAGGCGGCGTTGTTCCCGCATCGCAAAGCGGACGGATTTCAAACCGGCATCATTGATGACAAGCAGTTCACCGGGGAGCACTTCTCGCTCCAGTTTTGCTCCGGTGATGTCAAAAGCACTCGTTTCCGATGCGACGACGTAAGCATCTCCCAATTTACCGACGGAAAGAGGGCGGATGCCATGGGGATCGGTCGCGATATACATATTTTCACGTTCGAGGATGATGAATGTATATGCACCTTCTATTTTTTGCAATGCAGCTACAATCGCTTCTTCCGTCGTGTTCTTTTTCGAACGTTTGATGAGGTGGGCGAGCAGTTCCGCATCCGTTGCGGTTTGCAAAATGCTCCCCTCATCCTCCAGTTCGTCCCGCAATGTTTCCCCATTGGTGATATTTCCGCTATGGCAGATGGCTAGTGTCATTTTTCTCGTACGGATCACTAATGGTTCGACACTATCCACAGAACTTCGTTTATCCCCGTGTTTTGAGTAAAGGGTATGGGCAATGGCCGCTTCCCCTTTCAACTCGGCAAAATCGGCATGTTTGAACACATCATTCACAAGACCGAGACCTTTATGAAGTTTCAACTCTTGTCCATCATTGACGACTACTCCTGCACCTTCTTGGCCGCGATGCTGCTGGGCATGCAACCCGTAATAGGCGAGCTCGGCAGCATGGCGGTGTCCCCAAATACCAAACATGATTCATTCCTCTTTTATGCTTTTGATTTCAACAGCTTTGGTATCGCTTCTTTCCAAAGCTTGTTGAGTTGTGCCACATCATCTTCAATGACAAGTTCCCCTTCGACCTGTATGCGGAGTTTATTGTCTCTCGTCACGGTGCCAATCCGTTTTGCATCTTGGACGATTCCTTCAAATTTCTCTTGATCCTCTTCTTTTACAGTAAGGATGAAGCGGGATTGGGATTCGCTGAATAATGCAGTCGTCGCCTCTCCTACCAATTCCACTTGCGCACCGAGTCCTTTCCCATTGAATGTCGACTCCGCAAGTGCAACCGCAAAACCGCCTTCAGCCATATCGTGGGCAGAAACGACGAGACCTTCACGGATTGCTTCCAAGATTTGTCTTTGACGGACTGCTTCCGTTTCCAAATCGATTTCCGGAGCTTTACCGGAATACGCACCCTCCAACACATTTTGCAGCTCACTGCCGCCGAATTCCGGTTTCGTTTCACCGACGAGATAAATGACGTCCTCAACGTTTTGGAACGTGTTCGGCGTGAGATATTCCGTTTTTTCCAACAGTCCGACCATGCCTATGATCGGTGTCGGCATGATCGCTTCTCCTTTGGATTCATTGTAGAGGGAGACGTTTCCGCTGATGACCGGAGTATCGAGCGCTAAACACGCTTCACGGATTCCGTCGATGCTTTGTTCCATTTGCCAATATGTTTCCGGGTCGGTCGGATCGCCATAGTTCAACCCGTCAGTCAAGGCAAGTGGTTTTGCTCCGGTACAGACAAGATTCCGGCTCGCCTCGGCAACAGCGATTTTCCCGCCGACCTTTGGATCGAGGTAAAGGTATCGTGAATTACAATCGGTCGTCATCGCGATCGCCTTATCTGTCCCTTCGATTTTGACAACTCCCGCATCGCCGCCAGGACCGATGAGCGTATTTCCTAGAGCGGTGGAATCGTATTGGTTGTATGCCCATTCTTTGCTGGCGATTGTCGGTTGTTGCAACAACTTCCTGAGCATCTCCCCATGATTTTCCACCATAGGGATCGTCTCTTCCTTTGCTTGAAACTCTTCATAATAAGCCGGTTTTTTCGATGGCATCTCATAGACAGGAGCATCATCCGTCAATTCAGCCACAGGAATTTCCGCTTCAATTCTTCCTTGATGAACGATCCGGAACATCGGTTCTTCGATGACTTCGCCGATCGCCACCGCTTCCACATCGTGTTTCTTAAAAATTTCGAGAATTTCTTGTTCACGTCCCTTTTTCACAATGAGGAGCATTCTCTCTTGGGATTCCGATAACATCATTTCATAAGCGTTCATATTTGCTTCCCGTTGCGGGACATGGTCAAGTACGAGTTCGACACCGGTTCCCGCTTTACTTGCCATTTCACTGGCGGAAGAAGTCAGTCCGGCAGCCCCCATATCTTGGATTCCGACTAACGCATCGGAATGGATCACTTCCAAGCAAGCTGCAATCAATTTTTTCCCTGTATGCGGATCTCCAATCGCTACCCGGGATTCATTTTCCTCTTCCGCTTCCACGACATCGGAGGAAAAAGTTGCGCCATGGATGCCGTCTCTTCCGGTTTTTCCACCGGCATAGATGACCGTGTTGCCGACTCCAGTTGCAATGCCTTTTTGTATATCGTCATGTTTGACAAGCCCGACGACCATCGCATTCACCAACGGATTCTCTTCATAACATTCGTCGAATTGGACTTCCCCGCCGACTGTCGGCACTTCGACGGTGTTCCCGTAGTTGGCGATTCCCCGGACGGCCTCTTTGAACAACCATTTCGTCCGGTCATGATTCAAATTGCCGAAGCGTAATGAATTGAGGGCCGCAATCGGTTTTGCCCCCATGGAAAATACATCGCGCAAGATTCCGCCGACACCAGTCGCCGATCCTTCAAAAGGTTCGACGTAGGACGGACTGTTGTGGCTTTCGATTTTAAAGACGACTGCTTGTCCATCCCCGATATCGACGACTCCCGCACCTTCACCCGGGCCTTGCAGCACATATTCCCCTGCTGTCGGGAATTTTCTCAATAACGGTTTCGATGTTTTATAACTGCAATGTTCCGACCACATGACGGAAAAAATCCCCGTTTCCGTATAGTTCGGCAACCGGCCGATTTTTTCTTTGATCAACTGGAATTCCTCATCGGTAAGACCCATTTCCCGATAAATTTTTTCCGACTCGATTTGTTCCGGTTTGATTTTGTTCATGCTCATCCACTTCACCCTCCGTGTTAGGAATTTTCATCCACAGCCACTGGCTATTGGTTGTCTTCATATTTTTCCACTTGTTGCAAAACGTCGGCTTTATTTTTTCCGACAAAAGTGATGTGCCCCATTTTCCGTTTCGCTTTGGCGGTTGCCTTACCATATAAATGGCTATGTCCTTCCGAATGGTTCTGCATATATTCCAAAAGGCCTTCCACATTTTCACCGAGCACATTCATCATCACTGCCGGTTGCAGCAATCGGATCTCTTTCAAAGGCAACCCGCAAATCGCCAAAACATGTTGATCGAATTGGGACACATTACAAGCTTCAATGCTGTAATGTCCGGAGTTGTGTGGACGGGGAGCCATTTCATTCAAATAAATGTCATCGCCGGATACGAACATTTCAATGGCGAATGTCCCGACAATATTCATTTTCTTTCCTAAAACTTCCGCAGCTTTGTATGCTTTTTCCTGGACAGTTGCGCTGACATCCGCTGGCACTGTCGTTTTATATAAAATATGATCCCGATGTTCATTTTCCGATATCGGGAAGTAGGCGATTTCCCCTGTTGCACTACGGGTGAAGATGACTGAAATTTCTTTATCAAAAGAAACCCATTGTTCGACGATGCAATGTTTCTTTTCTTCCGCAAATTGGACTGCGGCTTCGATATCCGCTTCCGATTCGATTTTCAGCTGGCCTTTTCCATCATACCCGCCACGGCATGTTTTAATCACCGCAGGAAACGTCATGTTTTCCAGTGCTTCTTTTGCTTCGTTTCCGTTTGTCACAATGGAAAACTCCGGAACTGGAAGCCCAAGCTCCCGCATCAATGTTTTCTCTTTTTCCCGATTTTGCGTCACTTCCAGAGCATACGCCCCCTGAGGCAATTTTCCATGGGATTCAATGAACCTCGCTGCCGCAAGATCGACGTTTTCAAACTCATACGTTATACAATCGCTGATTTCCGTCAATCGTTTGATCGCCTCCTTATCATCATAGGCTGCGGTGATTTGAACATCCGCAAGTTGTGCTGTCGGACAATCCGGCGTCGGATCCAACACGGCAATTTTGTAACCCATATATCTTGCGGAAATCGCCATCATTCGTCCCAGTTGGCCACCGCCGATGATGCCGATCGTTTTCGGAGGTAAAATCTTCTTATTTGTTTGCAAGGTCTTCCCTCATTTCTGCCACTTTTGCTTTCAATCCATCCCGATACGTTTCCAATTTTTCAGCGATTTTTTCATCAAAAGCACCGATGATTTGCGCCGCTAAAAGGCCTGCGTTTGTCGCACCGGCTTTTCCGATTGCCATTGTTGCCGTCGGGACTCCTCCAGGCATTTGCGCAATCGACAGTAAAGAGTCAAGCCCGTTCAACGCTTTACTTTGCACCGGCACGCCAATGACCGGCAAATTCGTTTGCGAGGCGGTCATCCCCGGCAAATGAGCCGCTCCACCCGCTCCGGCGATGATCACTTTCAATCCGCGTTTTCGCGCTGTTTTTGCATATTCGAACAGATCATCCGGCGTGCGGTGGGCGGAAATCACTTCTTTTTCATACGGGATCTCCAATTCTTCAAGCACTTTACACGCATGTTCCATCGTTTCCCAATCGGAAATGCTTCCCATGATGACACCGACTAATGCCATGTTATCCCTCATTTCTACATAAAATTAAAAAAGTCTATGCACTCCCCTCGGATATGAGAGAAGATGATAGACTGAGCATAGACGAATATCAAGATGTCGGAACATCCATCGATCTTCCCTCATAGTCCCGGGATTTACGGTCCCGGGGTAGAAACTTCGAAGCCCTATTCTCCGAGATATATGAGGTAATCGTATGATTTTATGGATTTAGCATATCAAAACAATCGATAAAAATCAACTGAAAATCGAACGATAAA
>CALKWU010000099.1 GCA_938004015.1 uncultured Oceanobacillus sp. | reverse complement strand
TACATTCCGCTATCGGGTATCTTACACCTGTTCAATACGAACAAATGTACGGTAATGCTGCATAATTTTCTCGATTCTGGCTGTCCAATCTATTGACAGAGGTCCAATTCATAATCATGAATCGCATACTCTTCATCATCTCCAAGCACATCCCGGATGCATTGTTCTAGTTCATGCCGTTCCATCGGCAAGGTTACCCAGCGGCCAACCAGTTTTCCTTCGTTGTACTTTGCCAGATTGGCGATATACACATTGACATCTTCCCTTCATTCTGTTTTTTGAAACCCCAAATCACTCGTTGTTTGTCACAGGGTGCAGAATGCCGCCGCTTTCAGATAGTGTTCAGCGGCAGATCGGATCATTGTCATACTTCACATAGCACTCACTGACTCTGGATTCGGGCACGGAATAAACAAATGCGTCAATTCAATAAAGATGTCCTCACCCTCCTGCATATCCAAAACCTTTCCGCAGTCATCGCAATACTGTCTGTCGTATGATTTTGCATTGATTGGACTCCGCTGATCCGCCATCCTTAATACTCCTTCTGATAGTCTTAACTGCAACAATAACCACTCCCGAAGCATGGCTACACCCCCTTTCTTTGTGTTTTGGTTTTGTTTTGGGCGAGCATCTCACCTCGCCTTGTCCTCGCTGTCAAAACGATTTTGATGGCGGAAAACAAAAAATGGACTGTCATCTGCCCACATGAGCAGACAACAGTCCTGTGCAACCGGGTGGGGCATGAAACGGAAGACCCCCCGCCTTCAAAAAGGCAAGGGGTATTGCAGGAAAATGTATATATTTATTTTTTCAAATAGGCCGTTGATCTGGTCATTTCGGGTTGAAAAAAATTTATTATGGATCAAATTCAATGTTACAATATCGCATTTTTTCGGATATATGAAATCAAGTTTCGATGTTCAGTCTGGAAGCAGGGTTGTCACACCTATTACCTTTGTAATACAGAACACCAAAGTCCTTATTTTGTAAGGCTTCGCATTGAGGTGGCCATTGATTGTCTGAGGTACCTGGCCCGACAAAGTCAAAATCCCGTAAATCACTCCCAATAAGCACTGATAAAAAAAGAGTATGGTAAAACAAAGGAGAATTGAGTCGAATTGTCGAAAATCGAAAAAGATGAGGTGTGATCACCGTCAGCATGAACATGAGGTGTTGTAATGGAAGTCATAAATAACATCGACAGATTTCTCGGAGATGATTTGAAACATACCCTCAGCAAAGGGACGAAAGTTTCGATCGCTGCGTCCTGTTTCTCGATCTATGCATACGAAGCGTTGAAGAAAGAACTGGAACAGGTGGACGAAGTCCGGTTTATCTTCACTTCACCGGCGTTTGTAGCGGATAGTTTCAAGAAAGAAAAACGGGAGTTTTACATACCGAAACGAACTCGGGAAAAGAGTTTGTATGGCACCGAGTTCGAAATCCGACTGAAGAACGAATTGACACTTAAAGCCATCGCCAAGGAATGTAGCGATTGGATCAAGCGAAAAGTCACGTTCAAGTCCAATCGTACAACCGGAACGATGCAGGGCATGATCAACTTGCAAACGGCTGATGAAGCCATCACTTACATGCCCATTGACGGCTTTACGACCGTTGATCTCGGTTACGAAAAAGGCAATTCCTTGTCGAATATGGTCAACAAGTTCTCCGAGTTCCCGATCACGAAAATGTATTTCGACTTGTTCGACCAAGTATGGAACGACAAAAGCAAGCTGGAAGACGTCACCGACCAGGTGGTGGAACACATCACAACAGTCTATAAAGAAAATGCACCGGAATTCATCTACTACGTTATCCTTTACAACATCTTTAACGAGTTCTTGACGGACATTACGGAAGACATTTTGCCCAATGAAGCAACCGGGTTCAAGGAAACGGAGATTTGGAAGCGGCTCTATCATTTCCAGAAAGATGCGGTGCTTGGTGCGATAAACAAGTTGGAAAAATACAACGGCTGTATACTCGCCGATAGTGTCGGTTTAGGGAAAACATTCACCGCATTGGCTGTCATCAAATACTACGAACTTCGCAATAAGTCAGTGCTGGTGCTCTGCCCCAAGAAGCTAGGCGACAATTGGCTCACGTATAAACAGAATGTTACCAACAACATCCTGCATGCCGACCGTTTACGATATGATGTCCTTTATCACACAGATATTTCACGGGAAAAAGGAACGTCCAACGGCATCCCGCTAGATCGGCTCAACTGGGGCAACTACGACCTGCTGGTGATCGACGAATCCCACAACTTTCGGAACAACGAGCCGAAGAAAGACAAGGAAAATCGATACCAGAAGCTTATGCGGAAAGTAATCAAAAGTGGCGTCAAGACCAAAGTACTGATGCTTTCGGCGACACCAGTGAACAACAAATTCATCGATCTTCGCAACCAGCTGGCGCTGGCGTATGAAGGTAATCCGGAAGAAATCAATAAGAAACTGGGTACGGAGCGGGGCATTAACGACATTTTCAAACGTGCTCAATACGCGTTCAATCAGTGGTCTAAACTTGACGCCGCCGAACGGACGACGGAAACGCTCTTGAACATGCTTGACTTCGATTTCTTCGAACTGCTGGATAGCCTGACCATTGCTCGATCCCGCAAACATATTCAGAAATACTACAAGTCTGAGGAAATCGGCGAGTTTCCGAAGCGGTTGCCGCCGATCTCGAAGTTTTGTGATCTGACGGATCGCACCGACGTCATCGGGTATAACGAGATTTTCAATGAATTATCCCGCATTAACTTGGGCATCTACGCCCCATTCAAATACATCCTTCCCAGCCGGTTGTCATTCTACGAAGATCTGTACGATACGGTCGTCAAAAGCGGCAGCTTCAAACAGATGGATCGGGAAGGAAGTCTGCAAATCCTTATGCGGATTAACCTGCTGAAACGACTGGAAAGCTCGGTGGAATCGTTTCGGTTGACGCTTTCCAAGATTCTGTTTAAGATCGATCAGACCCTTCAGCAGATTGAATCGTTCGAACGGCATGGAAAGTCGGATACGATAGGTTATACCGAAATCGATCAGGCCAATCTTGACGACGATGATTGGTTGGATGATGAATTCAGCATCGGGGATACGATCAAGATCAATTTGTCCGATATGGACATCCTCCGGTGGAAAGAAGA
Organism: uncultured Oceanobacillus sp.; assembly: GCA_938004015.1. GTDB lineage: Bacteria > Bacillota > Bacilli > Bacillales > Amphibacillaceae > Oceanobacillus. The sequence continues at coordinate 3,152 of CALKWU010000099.1, read as the reverse complement.
CTTGACACATGATCGAACGATCCTGCATGGACTACTGGAAGAAATGCAGAAAGTAACTCCCGAGCACGACAAGAAGTTAAATACGTTAAAACAATTGATTGACCACAAAATTCAACATCCGATCAATCCAGGAAACCGGAAGATCATCATCTTTAGTGCCTTTACGGATACCGCGGCGTATTTATACAAGCATTTGTCCGAGTATGTAAAAACAAAGTACAATATGGATACGGCCAAAATCGTAGGAAGTGACGAAAACAAAAACACCGCCGGGCTACGAAATGACATCCATACTCTCTTGACTTGTTTTTCACCGCGATCTAAAGAGAAGCATCTTACGATGCCCGATGTGAAAGGAGAAATCGATTTGCTCATCGCCTCCGACTGTATTTCTGAGGGGCAAAACTTGCAAGATTGTGATTTTCTAATCAATTATGATATTCATTGGAATCCTGTCCGGGTGATTCAACGGTTTGGGCGAATTGACCGGATTGGATCGAAAAACTCTCAAATCCAAATGGTCAATTTCTGGCCCAACATGACATTGGATGAATATATTCGGTTAAAAGAACGTGTTGAAAACCGGATGGTGATCATGGATATGACCGCAACTGGCGATGACAACGTATTGTTCAACGAATCGAGCGACTTGGAATACCGTAAGCAGCAACTGCAACGTCTGCAAAAAGAAGTCGTCGATCTGGACGATATGAATACCGGCGTTTCCATTACCGATCTCGGTCTCAACGATTTCAGAATGGATCTGGTTCAATACGTCAAAGAAAATGGCGAACTGGATACGGTGCCGAATGGCTTGCATACCGTTGTGCCAGCCGATGAGGAAAAAGGGATTCATCCGGGCGTCATTTTTGTACTTCGCAACATCAATGACGAGCTCAATCCGGATCAACAAAACCGGCTTCATCCGTTTTATCTCGTGTATATAAGCGAAGACGGCGAAGTCATCACCAATCATCTGGACGTCAAGAAGACGCTGGATTATCTGCGAGCATTATGCAGAGGAAAGTCCGAACCGATCAAGGAGGCATGCCGTAGCTTTAATGAGGAGACGAAAGACGGCAAAAAGATGGACAAATACTCAATGCTGCTGGAAGAAACGATCCGCTCCATTGTGCAGGTCAAGGAAGAAAGCGATCTAGACAGCTTGTTTTCTTCGGGTGGAACGACTGCCTTGATCGATACGATCAAAGGATTGGAAGATTTCGAACTGATAACGTTTGTTGTGATCCGGCAGGTGAGGTCGTAATGTTGCCACTGCCATCCAGCACCTTGGTGAACCGGAAAATCCCGAAGAGTAAATTTTATGAAAAGCTGCAAGCCAATCATCGACTGAAAGAACTGTTTACGCAGCAAGTTGAATCGATCGTCTGGAAGCATAAGCTGTCCAAAGACACCATCCGGCTGGAGCCGAAAGACGATATCGAAGAAATCCAAGTGTTCGAGATTCATTTGAAGCAGAAGTCCTGTTCAGAAGAGATCTTGCGGAGCATGGACAAAGCGATTCCCTACCCGATTTTGCATGTTCTTATACATAATGGTTGGGCGAAATTGGCCATTGCCTATAAAGAGAGGAACCAGATCAATGAAAATAGGTGCGTTGTTCACTCCTATTATGAATCGGAATGGCAGCCGATTGATCAAATCCAGTTCGATTGGATCCAAGGCCTCGATTTGAAAGCCGTATATGAAAATATCATCCGAAACTTGCTAACGGTTAAAACGAATCTTGGGTCAGAACTGGCAGTGTCTCTGGAACGGCAAGCCCAAATTGACAAACTTGCAAAAGAGTGTCAACAGCTTGAATCGAAAATCCGCAGGGAAAAGCAATTTCACCGCAAAGTAGAACTGAATATGGAACTCCAAAGAAAAAGAAAACAACTGAACGAATTGCTCGAAAATTGATGGGAGGTTCGTCAAGACTATGAAAAAATTGTCAATGAAGTCAGTAGATCTGACGCAAAGAAACATCGAAAAAATCGCCGAATTGTTTCCGAATGTGATCACGGAAGTAAGGGATGAGAATGGAAAACTGAAACGCGCAGTCGATTTTGACCTGTTGAAACAGGAATTGTCCGATATTCTCGTTGAGGGGGATAAAGAACGGTATCAGCTTACTTGGCCAGGAAAAAAACAGGCAATCCTCAACGCCAATACCCCCATCGACAAGACGTTGCGTCCGGTCAAAGAAGATAGTGTGGATTGGGACACCACGCAAAACCTGTACATCGAAGGCGACAATCTCGAGGTTCTAAAACTATTGCAGGAATCGTATTTGAACAAAATTAAATGTATTTATATCGACCCTCCGTATAATACAGGGAAAGATTTCATTTATAAGGATGATTTCAAAGAATCAACTGAAGAGTACTTGGAAGAATCCGGTCAAGTGGATGAGGAAGGAAACCGATTGTTCCAAAACACCGAGTCAAACGGCCGATTTCACAGCGATTGGTTAACGATGATGTATTCAAGGTTAAAGATCGCCCGGAATTTACTTAGAGAAGACGGGGTTATTCTTATCAGTATAGATGATAATGAAGTAGATAACTTAAAGAAAATATGTGACGAAGTGTTTGGTCCCCAAAATTTCATTAGTATTTTTGTATGGAAGAAAAGAACCGGTGCCAACGATTCCAAGAAGTTTTTTATAAGCAATGATCATGAATACATTATTGCTTATGCAAAATCAGAGGCTTTTGCATTTAATGGCATTACCAAATCATTGGATAATTACCAAAATCCCGATAATGACCCACGAGGACCTTGGACTAGAGGGGATCTAACATGCAACAAAACAGCTTCAGAGCGACCAAATTTATATTATCCACTAACAGACCCAAAAACCGGAATTACTTATGAATGTAATCCAAACAGAGTCTGGGCTTATGAAAAAGAGCGAATGAATAAGTTGATTAAGGAAGGCAAAATACTTTTTCCACCGAACGGTAAAGGGACGCCAATGTACAAAAGACATTTATCAGAGTTAAAATCTTATAAAAAACCCCTGTCAACGTGGATTCTCCCTTCTAATTTTAGTGATGAAGATGAAGACAATTCCTCATTGAAGTTTCCATTGCTCGCAACCGGAATCGTCGGCGGCCCTTTTGAAGCAAGAGGAAAATTGGCTTCCT
>CALKWU010000098.1 GCA_938004015.1 uncultured Oceanobacillus sp. | reverse complement strand
ACATCTGATTTTCTTTCTTAGACCCCTGGCAGAAATTTAAATTTTTTCCAATCAATAAAAAAGCAGATGGAGGATGATTCCTTCATCTGCTGATTTCATTCCATACTTTGTCATCATTGTCCCAAAAGGCGACAGGGGCGTGTTCTTCCAATTCTTTTTCTTCCGCTTCGATGATTTCCGTTGCAAAGTTCAACATCCGGGTCAATTCTTCCTCAGACATGTCATCCAATAACGTCAATAATCGCATTTTTACGTCCATCGCACAACCCCGTTTCTTGGAATATTCTCTGACTATTTTACCCGAATCGACGGAAATCAAACGTTTTTTTCTGATTTCATCCAAGAAAACCGCTTCCTTTTTCGGTACAAGAAAATCCGGACCGATACTCTTATTTCTTTTTCTCCAATTCCCGCTGGCGTAGTTCGACTCTCCTGATTTTACCGGAAGTGGTTTTCGGCAGTTCATCGATAAATTCGATTTCCCGCGGATATTTATATGGAGCGGTATGTTGTTTGACATGATTTTGCAATTTTTGCACCAAGTCAGGTTCATTTTTGTCAACGTTGTCTTTCAAAACGACATATGCTTTCACGATATTGCCGCGGATTTCATCGGGACTTGCAACAACAGCACATTCTTGGACGTAAGGATGTTTGACGAGTGCATCTTCCACTTCAAATGGCCCGATTGTATAACCGGAACTGATGATGATATCATCACGGCGACCTTCAAACCAGAAATAACCGTCTTCATCTTTCCGCGCTTGGTCACCAGTAATGTAGTAATTTCCGCGGCGGGAAGCTTTCGTCCGTTCCCGATCCTTATAATATTCACGGAAAAGTGCCGGACTGTCGAGATGGACAGCGATATCCCCGATTTCACCCACTTCAGCCGGATTCCCTTCTTCGTCAATGATCTCCACGTCATTTCCTGGTGTCGGTTTGCCCATGGAGCCCGGTTTCACTTCCATATCTTTCGTAATTCCAAGGAGCAATGTGTTTTCCGTTTGTCCATAACCATCCCGCACCGTAATATTGAAATATTTTCTGAACGTATCGATCACCTCTACGTTCAAAGGCTCACCAGCAGAGACGGCACTTCGTAAACTCGATAGTTCATAATCTGTCAAGTTTTCCACTTTCGCCATGAGCCTGTATTCCGTCGGAGTGCAGCAAAGTACATTGATGCCTTGTTCATCGAGAAGTTGGAGATATTTTTCCGGGGAAAACTTCCCATGGTAAACGAAACCTGTCGCCCCAGAACCTAATACAGCTAAAAATGGACTCCAAATCCATTTTTGCCATCCGGGTCCTGCCGTTGCCCAGACCAAATCCCCTTCTTCAATGGCGAGCCAATTCGGTGCAGCCGCTTTCAAATG
>CALKWU010000097.1 GCA_938004015.1 uncultured Oceanobacillus sp. | reverse complement strand
GATTCCTTTTTCCGTCGAGTATTCCGCATCGATATTATCAAGGCCTACGCCGGCTCCGGAGATTGCTTTCACTGTGCTGCATGCGTCTAAAATAGCTGGGGTGATTCTTGCTGGTGCACGTAATACGATTCCGTCGACATGATTGTTTTGTAAGAAATTGATGATTTCTTCTTCGTTGAATTCGTCAAATTTTGTTACTTTTGCTTGTTCGTTGATGACTTGTTCTCCTGCTGAGTGATACATTGGAAGGATTTGTAGAATGTGAATTTGTTCCATTACAGTTGCCTCCTTGACATTTCTTTCATTATTTAAAGGTAGATGAATTTAGGACAAAACACTGTCTCTAGAATAAAATCCGAACAATTCCAATGAGTACGTCACTCCCGCTCCGGAAATATACTCCGCTTTCCGCGGGCGTCCGGCAAGCCTCCGACGCACAGGACGTGCTAGTGCAAGGCTTTTTGGTGGGACGAGTAACCGCAGTCCCAGGCGTTGCCACAGGACGTGGCGTTCTTAGCCTGCCTCGGCTTTGCCTTCGGGGTCTCGCCAGGACTTTGGATTCCGCAGGAGTCTTCGTATATTTCCGGAGCTTATTCTGAAAAATTGTTCGGATTTTTCCTTAATTAAAATTGTTTTGTCCCATGCTCATCAAAATATTATCTATCGAGATATTCAATAATAGTTGAGATTCCTTGGCCGCCGCCGATGCAGAGGGTGACTAGGCCGTATCTGGAGCCGCGGCGTTTCATTTCATGAAGCAATTTTGTAGTCAAGATTGCTCCGGTTGCTCCAATTGGGTGACCGAGTGCGATAGCTCCTCCGTTGACGTTCACTTTATCCAAGTCCATGCCGGATTCACGGATAACAGCAAGGGCTTGAGCAGCGAAGGCTTCGTTCAATTCGATCAAGTCGATATCATCCATGGTCAATCCTGCTTGCTTCAATGCTTTTTTCGTAGAATCGACAGGACCGATTCCCATGATTTCTGGTGAAACACCACTTACGGCTTGAGCTACGATTCGCGCTTGTGGTTTTAAACCGTAGTATTCAGCTTTTTCTTTACTCATCATCAAGAGGGCTGAAGCACCATCATTTCTACCGCTGGAATTTCCGGCTGTAACTGTGCCGCCTTCTTTAAATACCGGGCGTAATTTAGCCAACACTTCTGGAGATGAAAGTCGTGGATGTTCGTCTGTATCGAAAATAAAGCTGCTTTTTCCTTCTTTCACTTCATACGGCACGATTTCTTCTTTGAATCTTCCTTCTTTGATTGCAGCATCTGCCAACACTTGGCTGCGATGTGCAAATTCATCCTGCTCTTCCCGGGAAATATTGTATTTCTCCGCAAGATTTTCAGCAGTAAGACCCATGGTCAACTCTCCATACTTTTCTCTTGGTTGAGATCCAGGTTGACTTTCGGTATTCGGGTCAAGTATCATACCGCTACCTGCACGATATCCGAAGCGGGCGTTTCTCAAGTAGTATGGAGCAGTACTCATACTTTCCACTCCACCTGCTATAATGACATCGGAAAGTCCAAGTTTGATTTGCATATCTGCGTTATTAATCGCTTGCAAACCGGACCCACATTGACGATGCACCGTATATCCTGTAACGGTTACAGGCAAGTCTGCCCGTAACGCTGCTAGTCTTGCAACGTTGGATTGGTCTTGGCTTTGTTTTGCCTGACCTAAAATGACCTCATCCACTTCGACTTCCTTTCCGTAGCGATGCAACACTTCACGGATCACTTTTTCCGCCAAGAAGTCTGAAGTGACATCCTTTAACGCACCACCCATTTTACCTACAGCTGTTCTTACGGAACCAATGATGTATGACTCTCTCATACTTTCACACCCCTATTCTTGTATTCGCGTACTAATTCAGAAGAAATGATCATTTTCTGGATTTCAGAAGTACCTTCATAAATTTTTGTAATACGTGCATCACGGTAGTAACGCTCGATTGGGTAATCTTTCATATAACCAATTCCACCGTGGATTTGTACCGCTAAGTCTGCTACTTTGTTGTAAACTTCTGAACCGTATAACTTTGCGATTGCTGCATCTTTAACGACTCGCTGCCCCTGATCGGCCATCCATGCAACTTTATAAGTTAATGCTTCGAGTGCAGCGATATCTTTTGCAATTTCAGCTAGCATATGCTGGACTGCCTGGAACTCGACGATCGGCTGACCGAATTGTTCCCGCTCATGCACATATTCCATGCAATGCTCCAATAAGCGCTTGCATGATCCTAGGTTACGTGCGGCAAGTCCGACACGACCATTTGCCAAAATTTTCAGAGCGTTGATATATCCTTGACCTTCTTCACCAAGTACGTTCTCAGCAGGAACTTCCATATCTTCAAAGAATAGTTCCGCAGAATGAGAACCACGGAGACCCATTTTTTCTTCCACATTACCTAAAACAAACCCAGGGAAATCTTTCTCGACAATAAAGGAAGTGATCCCTCTTGCTCCTTTTGATGGATCGGTTACTGCCATGACAGTGAACACATGGGCATCTACTGCGTTTGTAATGTAATGTTTGGAACCATTGATGATATATTTATCTCCTTTTTTCACTGCAGTAGTTTTCAAATTTGCTGCGTTGGAACCAGCACTTGGCTCTGTTAAAGCGAATGCACCGATCCACTCACCTGTAGCCATTTTCGGCAAGTATTTTTGTTTTTGTTCTTCAGTTCCTAATTCCACGATTCCAACCGTACCGATTCCAGTGTGGGCACCGATTAACGTCGTGAATCCGTTATGGGTTTTTCCTAACTCTTCATAGATGGCACATTTTCCAACCATATCCAGACCAAGTCCACCGTATTCTTCCGGAATGGAAAGGCTGAAAAGTCCCATTTCCTTGGATTTTTCTACAATATGTTTCGGTATCTCGTTATTCTCCTCGATTTCATTGGCGACTGGCTCTACTTCTTCCCGTACGAACTTTCTTACATTCTGTCTTAGAAATTCAATGTCTTCTGAAAAATTGAAGTCCATATTCCCATCCCCTTATCTATTTTTGAATTGTGCTTGCCGCTTTTCAAGAAAAGCAAGCGTACCTTCATGTTTATCTTCTGTACTAAAGGCAACGGCTTGTGACAATTTTTCAATCCAAAGGGCTGCATCTTCATCGATGTCATACCCTTTATGTACAGCTTGTTTTGCTAGTAGTACGGCAACCGGACCTTTTTTCATTGCGGCCTGCGCAACTTCTTTAATTTTTTCTTCCAACTGCTCCGCCTCTTCGACAAAGTAGTTGACGAGTCCGATTCGTTCCGCTTCTTCACCATCAATGATTTTTCCAGTCAAAATCATATCAAGGGCACGACCTTTTCCGACGATACGTGCTAGACGCTGTGTACCACCTGCTCCTGGAATAATTCCAAGATTCAATTCAGGTAAACCGAATTTTGCACTTTTTGATGCAATTCGGATGTCACAGGACATCGCAAGTTCACATCCGCCTCCAAGGGCATACCCTTGCACTGCAGCGATCGTCACTTTACTGCAGTTTTCAATCTTTCTATACAGTCCTTGCATTCCAGGCACTAATGCTTCCAATGGTTTTCTTTCATTCAACTGGCGGATGTCCGCTCCAGCTGCGAAGGATTTTTCACCTGCTCCTTGAACGACTATCACGCGGACATCGTCATTTGCTTCTGCCTCGGTAAATGCTTGGTCGATTTCATTCAGCATATTTGCATCCAGCGCATTCCGTACTTCCGGACGGTTGAGTGTCAACCAATAAATGCCATCCTTTATTACAACATCGATGTTATTGTAAGAGTTCCCCATTGTTTCCCCTCCTAGTTGTATTCATAAAAACCGCGACCAGATTTTCTACCCAATCTTCCGGCTTTTACATATTTCACTAAAAGTGGACATGGACGATATTTTTCCCCTAATGTCTGATGGAGATATTCCATGTTTCTCAATCTAGTATCCAAACCGACAAGGTCTGCCAACTCAAGTGGTCCCATTGGATGGTTCAAACCAAGTTTCATTGCTGTATCGATGTCCTCTGCTGATGCTACACCTTCCATCAACATGTTCATCGCTTCATTCCCGATCAAGCAGTTCATTCTAGATGTAACGAATCCTGGGAATTCGTTCACTTCCACTGCTTTTTTGTTCAATCTCTTAGCAGTTTCGTGGACAAACTGAACGGTTTCATCTGAAGTATCCAAACCACGGATCACTTCGATCAATTTCATTTTGTGGACCGGATTGAAGAAGTGCATCGCAATCACTTTATCTGGTCTTGAAGTTTGAGCACCAATCTCAGTCGGACTCATTGTTGATGTGTTCGTTGCAAGAATCGTTTCTGGAGGACAAATTTCATCCAACTGCTTGAATACATCGATTTTTACGTCCATTCTCTCAATTACAGCTTCAACAACAAGCTCTGCATCTGCTGCAGCTTTTTTCAAATCTGTTTCATAGATTAGATTATTTTTAGCAGATTCATAGACTTCGGTAGTCAAATATCCTCTTTCATGACTGCTTTCCAAAAGTGCTTGAATATCATCTTTCGCCTTGTTCAACGCATCTTGATTGATGTCATTGACATGTACTTCAAAGCCACTGATGGCAAAAGCGTAAGCAATTCCTTTTCCCATTACACCTGAACCGACAACCGTTACTTTACTCATGTGATTCACCCTTCTGCAATTGATATTTTATAGTAATTTTGAAATTTGAAAGTCAGCCCTCAGCATTGCCGAGGGCATACGCCACTTGACATCTTGATAATAAAACTAACTTGAAGGTAATGGATTTTCTTTTTTATAGAATCGCTGAAATAGATAAATTGCTACCAGAATAGCAAAACCAATGATATTAGTAATTGCTGCGGGATCAATCATCATGACTCCACCGATGAATAATAAGATTCGTTCATACCAGAGCGAATGTCTAAGCAGCCAACCTTCAAGTGCTGCCGCAACACCGATGATTCCAATGATTGCTGTAATGGAAGTGATGATAATGTCCACTACATTTCCATTCATTAATAGCGCTTCACCATACACGAAAGCATATGGAACGATGAACGCAGCAATTCCAAGCTTTACCGCTTGGACAGCCGTCCTCATTGGATCTGAACCGGCAATTCCAGCCACCGCAAATGGTGCCAACGCTACCGGCGGTGTAATTGCGGATATTGCCGCAAAATAGAATACAAAGAAGTGAGCTGCAAGTGGAGAAACACCAAGCTCAATTAATGCTGGAATGGTAAGTGGCACTTGCACTATGTAAGCTGCAACAGTCGGTAGTCCCATTCCAAGGATGATACTTGTAATCATTGTCAAGAATAAAGTGATTAACAAGTGTCCACCGGAAATCTTAATGATCATACTGCTGAACTGGAGACCAATTCCTGTAAATCCAATGACTCCGATGATCAATCCAGATGCCGCACAGGCAATGGCAGTTTCCAAAGAAGCTCTTGCTCCCAAGTCAAGGGCTTTTACAATCGATTTGAAGTCCATCTTTGCCACTCGATTGATCAATGCGACCAAAATAGATGCTCCAATCGCAAATAATCCAGCGCGCATTGGTGAACTACCCATGCTAAGCATGACAATAATCACTATGAGTGGGAAAAAGAAGATGAAACCTTTTTTGAATACTTCCCATGTGCTGTCCAATTCATCTTTATTCAAACCGTGTAAACCTAATCTTTGTGCACGGTAATCGACTTGCATGAAAACACCGATATAATAAAGCACTGCAGGGATAATTGCAGCAATGGCGATTTCAATATACGGCACACCTAAGTAGGATGCGATAATGAATGCCGACGCCCCCATTATGGGAGGGGATATTTGTCCAGCAGCAGATGCTGTTGACTCGACAGCTCCTGCAAACTCAGGCTTATATCCAGTCTTCTTCATCAATGGGATTGTAAATGGTCCTGTAGTAACTGCGTTAGCTACTGCACTTCCGGAAATCATTGCCATTGTCGCACTTGCAACGACCGCAACTTTTGCCGGACCACCGCGGTATTTTCCCATGGCAGCAACCGACAAGTCGATAAAGAACTTCCCTGCACCAGATATTTCCAAAAATTTCCCGAATAATACGAATAAGAATATGAATGTTGCAGATACCCCGAGTGGAGTACTGAATACTCCGGACGTCGTGTAGAACTGATGGTCGATAATCCATTGTAAACTGAAGCCTGAGTGTGCAAAACCACCAGGTAAATATTGCCCGAAGAAACCATAAGCCAAGAAGGCTAGAATGATAATCATTAACACATTTCCTATGACTCGCCGAGTCGCTTCAATCAGAACTAGTCCTGCAATGACCCCGAATGTGATTTGCATTGGACTAAGTGGCTCAATATACGTCATACGAGCTTGAATATCTTGCCCATTAAAGACGAAATATGAATAAACAACAGCTGAAACCACAATCAGAATCCAGTCATACCAGGGAATCTTATTCGACTTTGTCATCTTAGCAGCCGGTTTATAAATGGCGAATACAAGCATCAACGCAAACGCCAAGTGAGCTGATCGTTGAATGATCGATTCGAAAATACCGAATATGGCTGTATAGATGTGGAACAGTGACATACTGATAGCCACAATGGAGACGATTATCCCGAAAATCCCCTGTAAATTTCGAACTTTTACGGTCTTATTTCCATCTTCATCATATTCCTCGACTACTTCCGGTGTCTGCTCCTTTTTTAGTTTTTCCATTGTTGTCTCACTCCTTTATACCGGCAGTCTGGAGGGACTGCCGGGTATTACTTAATCCATTACGCCAATTTCTTTATAGTATTTGATTGCTCCTGGATGCATTTCACCTACATTATTTTCAACGGAAAACTCAGCATCAAAATCATCAAGTACGCTAGAGATAGTTTTCCAGTGATCCGCATTCTCCACAACGAGTTTTGTCAATTCATATACTGCATCTTCCGGCATTGTGTCGTTATTTACGAGTAAGACTGTGAATGGTGCAACTGTATGGACATCCTCGTCTTGGTTTGGATAAGTTCCTGCTTCAATAGTGTATGGGACATATCCTTCGTTTTGTCCATACAATCCATCAATAGTTTCTTGATCAAGTGAAATCAAACGGATTCCCACTGTTGTATCCAATTCTTGCCAAGTAGCAGATGGAGCAGCCAAGTTTCCAACCCATGCATCCAAATGTCTGTCACGCATCAATTCAGCAGCGTTCTCTGTTCCGATATACTCGATTCCTCCAAGATCATCATATGACATACCTTTAAGATCCAAGATTTTTTGGAAAGCAATCTCGCCACTATATCCTTTGATACCTGGGCTAACTTTTTTCCCTTTCAAATCTTCAATGGAGTAAATATCAGAATCTGCACGAACGACTACTTGAACCGGGTTTGGATAAAGTGTTGCAACGGTACTGAAGTTATTGATCGGTTCTTCAAATGCACCTTCGCCATTTTTAGCTTCAGCAATCGCTTCACCGTTTGTAAATGCGACATCAAAAGTGCCATTTCCAAGACCTAAAATATTTGCTGTAGAACCACCCTCGACAATTGAAATCGTTGAATCAGGGTAGATTTCTTTCATCTTTTCAGACATTGCTCCTGCAAGTGTATACCAGAATCCACCAACTGTCGCTGCACCGAAACCAATGTCAGATGGTACGGATGTCGGTGCACCATTTTCATCACTACTTGATCCACTTGACTCTTCTTTACCACCATTTCCACAAGCTGCAAGAAATACTAGAATCGCAACAACAAACAAACTTAGAAATTTTCTCATCGTTTTTATCCCCTTTTCCTGTGAATTTTATTTTTTATATTGCCAAGAAACAAACCCCTATGAATATGGGTAATGTTGAGAAAACAAAAAAACTATAAACCGCTTACATTAAACCGCTTACATTTAAGGCGATTGATTAACTCTATTTGCTTATTAAACTACCTTTGTACGTAAATGGTGCTCCTGTAATGTCACGCAATTCTTCCAAACTCAAATCTGAAAGTTGCTCTACTAATTCAGTACCCTGATCGGTAAACTTGAATACAGCATGTTCTGTAACCAACATTTCTGCCCTTCCATACCCACTAGTAGGGAATGTCAGCTTTTCTACTAATTTAGGTTTGCCATCCTTTGCTTGATGCATCGATGCAGCGATGATTTTCTTTGCGCCGGCAACCAAGTCCATTGCGCCGCCAACACCTAATATGTCTTTTCCAGGAATTGCCCAGTTGGCGATTTCACCGTATTGATCGATTTGGAGAACTCCCAACACTGCGACATCAATATGACCGCCACGTATCATAACGAAAGAATCTGAACTGTCAAAGATGGATGCGCCAAGATCCATTGTGATCGGCTGTTTACTTGCATCGATGAGTTCCATGTTGATTTCATCTTCAGGAGGTGTCGGGCCGATTCCCAACAATCCATTCTCAGACTGCAAAAATACTTTTTTATCACCGAGATAGTCTGGAATTAATGTTGGAATCCCTACTCCAAGGTTGACGATATCTCCATCCTTCAGTTCTTCTGCAATCCGCTTGGCGATTTTAATTCTAGCTTCCTGGGACAACGTATTTACCTCCAATCTTTTTGTAATCGCTTAAAACGATGTAATCGACATAAACATGTGGTGTGACGATTTCATACGGAGATAATTCTCCAACTTCGACGATTTCGTCGACTTCTGCAATGACGATTTTTCCTGCTGTTGCCATTACCGGATTCATATTACGTCCAGTATATTCATAGACTAAGTTGCCGTAAGAATCCGCTTTCAATGCTCTGATTAAAGAAACATCCCCTTTAATCGCCCGTTCAAATACGTACCTTTCTCCATCAAACACTCGCTCTTCTTTACCTTCTGCCAGTTTCGTACCAGCGGCTGTTTTCGTATAGAACCCAGCAATTCCTGCCCCGCCACAACGGATGCGCTCAGCCAATGTACCTTGTGGAACCAATTCGATTTCCAAATTCCCTTTGATATATTCATTGACCGCATCGCGATTGGATGTGAAATAAGAGCCGACTGCTTTTTTCAAACACCCGGTGTGAAGCAGAATTCCTAGCCCCTTATCTTTTTCACCAAGGTTATTACTAACTATGGTCAAATCTTTTTTGTCCAAAGTAGCAAGGACATCAATCAACGTAAGTGGAGTTCCAGAAAGTCCAAAGCCACCAACGAGCAGAGTGTCACCGTCATTGATAAATTTATCTATCTCGTTTTTATCAATCAGTTTGTTCATGATCCCCCTCCTATTCATCCTCTTATGTACCTAATCTGCTTAAGCCACAAAAATTCAGGACGGCAACCTGTGCTTTTCGGATGAAAATGTATCATTCCATTATTCGGAATAATCATTCTCATTTCTGTTGACATTTATTATATTCAACGTATTTATAAAAGTCAACATTTTTCTAAATTCTTTCTTTAAATAAAAAAAGCAGTCTTTTTGTAAAAAAGACTACTTTTCGTTAATTACCAATATTAACGTGTATTGATTGCTTAAAATTTCGTGGGAAAATTTTAGTTGACTGTAAACAATGAACGTCCTCCTGTAAGAACACGATCGACTTCATGGGCGATTAACAACGCTGTCCGTGATTGAGCTTCCACTGTCAACCCTGCAATATGCGGTGACAAGCGAATTGCATCATATTTCAAAAGTGGAGAATTGATGTCCACCGGTTCTTTTTCCAACACGTCCAAATAGGCACCAGCGATTTTGTTATTGGCTACTGCCTCTACCAAATCATCTTCATGGATGATGCCACCTCTCGCTGAGTTGATGAGATAAGCGTGAGGCTTCATCAAGTCAAGTTTGTCACGATTGATCAAGTGTCTAGTTGCTGGTGTCAAAGGCACATGGACGGAAATGAAATCCGATTGATTAAACACCTCATCAAGATCCACTTGCTCAATTCCAGTTTCCTGTACAACATGATCGTATGGAGCAACAAACGGGTCAAATCCAATCACTCTCATACCGAAAGCTTTCGCACGTTTAGCGACACGATGAGCGATTTCTCCCATTCCTACTAGTCCAAGTGTTTTATTGTACAACTCAGATCCGGTGAAAAATTTCCGATCCCAATTTCCTTGACGGACGTCTGCATCAGCATCCGATAATGCACGGGAAGCATTCAGCATTGCAGCCATGACGTATTCCGCAACGGACGTCGCATTGGCATTCCTTGCAGAAACGACCGGTATATTCCTTTCTCGTGCAGCTTTCAAATCAATGTTATCCAAGCCAACTCCGAGCCGCCCAATAACTTGTGCTTTTTTCGCAGTATCCAAAAATTCCGTATCCACCTTCGTTTCATTCCTGACGATTACTGCATCATAGTCCGGCAGTAAACTTAACAATTCCTCTCGCTTCCGGCTCAACTCCATATCATAGTCGACCGTATACCCCTTGTCTCGTAATACTTCGATGCCATCCTCCCACATCAATTCTGTCACGAGAATTTTCATACCATAATCCCCCTAATGTTGTATTTTTTGTAAACGTCAATAATTAGATTATAATTCCACTTTTTACACTTGACAATATAATCTATTAAAAATCTTTATTCTGAATAATTAATTTAGACTACTGCATTTGGTCGGATCCTTACTCCTAGTTGATTTCCGGTTCCCCCACCGGTGCCCCGAAATTCGTTTCCAAAAAGTCGAAGTCACATCCTTCATCAGCCTGTAAAATATGCTTCTGATACATCCAACCGAAGCCCCGTTGAAAGCGTGGCTCAGGTGGCTGCCAATTCTTTTTTCGTTTTGCTAGCTCTTCATCGGAAACTTCGAGATGAATCTTCCGCTTTTCTACATCGATCGTGATCATATCCCCATTCTCCACTAATGCAAGCGGACCACCAACAAATGCTTCCGGTGCCACATGCAATATACATGAACCATAACTCGTTCCGCTCATCCGGGCATCGGAAATCCGCACCATATCCCGTACCCCCTGTTTCAGTAATTTTTTCGGGATCGGCAACATGCCCCACTCCGGCATACCTGGTCCCCCTTTTGGACCTGCATTACGCAAAATAATAATATGATTCTCCGTCACATCAGCATTTTCATCATCGGTAAATTCCTTCAAGGAAGCATAGTCATCAAACACGATTGCTGGACCACGATGTTTCAAAAACTTCGGATCGGCTGCACTAGGCTTCATGACACAACCATTAGGGGCCAAGTTCCCTTTTAATACAGCCAAGGATCCTTCTTCGTAAACAGGATTATCTAGGTTCCGGATCACATCATCATGGTAAACCTCAGCATTCGCAATCACTTCACCGATTGTTTTACCGGAAACGGTTTTCTCCTCAACATGCAAGAAATCTTGCAATCTGTTCATGAGTCCTAAAACTCCACCCGCAAAGTAAAAATCTTCCATCACGTACTTATTTCCACTCGGTCGAATATTTGCTATGACAGGAATTTCCTTGCTGATTCGATCAAAGTCGTCCATCGTCACTTTTATCCCTGCTCTTCGTGCCAATGCAATGATATGTATAATGGCATTGGTCGATCCGCCAAGAGACATCAATACCGTGATACCGTTTTCAAAAGACTTTTCTGTTAAAATATCACTTGGTTTAGTGTCCGCCCAAACGAGTTCAACGATTCTTTCACCAGCTGCCCGAGCCATCCGTTTATGATTCGTATCGACCGCTGGAATGGAAGAAGCGCCAGGCATCGTCATTCCCATTGCATCGACGACCGAAGTCATGGTACTTGCAGTTCCCATCGTCATACAGGTGCCGGGACTTCTGGCAATGCCTGCGCAAATACTTGCCAACTCACATTCCCCAATATTTCCTGCTCTGTATTCATCCCAATATTTGAACGCATCAGACCCAGAGCCTAATGTTTCTCCCCGATAATTTCCTCGGAGCATCGGGCCTGCAGGAATGAAGATCGTCGGCAAATTCATACTGAGAGCACCAAGTAAAAGACCTGGTGTAGTTTTGTCACATCCGCCCATCAGAATGACCCCATCAATCGGATAGGAACGGATCAATTCTTCCGCTTCCATCGCCAATAGATTTCGATACAACAAAGCTGACGGCTTATTAATGCTTTCAAAAAGGGACATGCATGGAAGTTCCAATGGTAGTCCACCGGCTTGATAAACTCCCCGTTTCACATCTTCCACCCGTTCTTTAAAATGGTGATGGCACGGATTGATATCTGACCATGTATTCAAAATCCCGATGATCGGTTTTCCTTCCCATTCATCTTCCGCAAAGCCCATTTGCATCATCCGGGAACGGTGGTTGAAACTTCTGAAGTCTTCTCTTTCAAGCCAACGATGACTACGGAGTTCATCTTTAGATTTTTTCATTGATACATACTCCCCCCTATATTTTATTATAGTCTCTCGGAAATTAAATTTCCGCATAAGCTCTAGTCTTTCGACTAGGG
>CALKWU010000096.1 GCA_938004015.1 uncultured Oceanobacillus sp. | reverse complement strand
CTTCATGAAACCTTTGGAACAAGCATAAGCTTGTACAAACTGGGACAAAACGGGACTGTCCCGTTTTGTCCCAAAATGGGGACAGGCCTTGTTTGTCCCGGTGGGGGTGCGGCCGATGTGGTATATTTTCTGGTTTTTGATTGGATTTGGTTTGAGTGTGACAGGCGGCATCACGATCATCGCTTACATGAATTTTTTGCCCGCCGGTGTCACCTGGCTCGATTATTTCAGTTTCATCTCCACCCGCATGGAATGTTATTTGCTTCCCATTGGTATCCTCATCATGTTTTTCGTTTTGAAAATGTATCCGAACAACAAGTGACGTTCTGCCTGATTGGAATAAATTCACTCTAAGTTGGTCATAATGATTTTAGATTAATTTTCCAAAGAGGTGAGGGTGGAATGTTATATTTGCATGATGTTTGGGTCAATTGGTTTGAGAGTGAGGAGAACGGTTACCAAGTTGCCCGCTACCACGAATGGCGCAAAGAGGATAAAATCCAATTGCTTGATCAGACACCTTTGTTATACATAAAAGATGATTTATTCCAGTATATTGAAAACGATTTGCAAGAAATTCCGGCTAACTTGCTCGATGCCATTTATAAACGTTCTTATGCGAGAAAAGGACATAGCCGGAGCGTCATCGAATATGCCTGTGTCATTACGAACGGTCTTGAAATACTCGCCTTCGATACACTCGGTTACACGATACCAGTGAGGAAAAGCCGTTTGATTCCGCGACAAGAGCAACTTGTTTATGAGATGATCGAGTCAGAAAAACAACAAAGTTTCGGTTTCAAAATGAAAAACTATAAAAAAGATTACCATATCCTTTCCATGCCCCCTGAGCAAGTGATCGGTCTCACCCGGCGTGAAAGGGAAATCAAGCATATTCTCATGATTGCTTTGGATCAGTTGAAAACGTCCGGAACGATCGACGAATTAAGATATTGGTTGACGGAATGGGAACCGAAACTATATCCGAAAGTGAAGTATTTGGATGCGGATGAAGCGTGGCAAAAGCTTTATGATGGCATCAAAGTCGGTTTCACAAAAAACCATGAAGAGTTTTGCGCCAAAATCGTCCGCGGTCAACCATTTTTGGAAAAAATGTGGGATACAGAAATAGAACATGCCCAAGACACATCGTCTTAACATAAAAAGACTGGGAAATAACGGTATCGTTACATCCCAGTCTTTTCATTATCTTACCCTTCCGAGCCCCATTGCTTTTTTAGCTTTTCTCAACGTTTTTTCTGCGACTCGGGAGGCATGTTCTGCACCTTCATCGAGAATGGTGTCGAGTTCCGATGATTCGATTAGTTCGTCATATTTTTCCTGAATCGGTTTTAGTAAACGAATCACTGCATCTGCCACGTCTTGTTTGAATTCTCCGTAACCTTTTCCTTCATATTTTTTCTCCAACTCTTCAATCGATTCTCCAGTACAGCTGGAATAAATCGTCAACAAGTTGGAAATGCCCGGTTTATTTTCTTTGTCATATTTCACAACCCCATCGGAATCCGTCACGGCACTTTTGATTTTCTTTTCGATTTGCTTCGGTTCATCGAGCATGGAAATGAATGCCCGTTGATTTTCATCGGATTTGCTCATTTTCTTTGTCGGATCCTGCAATGACATGATTCGAGCTCCGACCTCAGGAAGGCGGATGTCCGGAATCGTGAAAATGTCATTGAAGCGGTTATTGAACCGTTGCGCCAGGTCACGGGTCAATTCCATATGTTGCTTTTGGTCATCCCCGACAGGAACGAGATTCGCTTGATAAAGCAAAATATCAGCAGCCATCAACACCGGATAAGTCAATAGTGCACTTGAAACCGATTCTTGTTCTTTCGCTTTATCCTTATATTGCGTCATCCGTTCCAATTCCCCGATATAACTGATCGATTGCAGCATCCAGCCGAGTTGCGTATGGGCAGGAACTTCCGATTGGATGAACAGCGTCGCCTTTTTCGGATCGATTCCTGAAGCGAGGTACAATGCCGCAAGTGAACGGATGTTTTTCCGCAATTCCAAACGGTCTTGTGGCACGGTAATCGCGTGCTCATCGACAATGCAGAAAAAACATTCGTATTCATCCTGGAGCTCGACAAACTGCCGGATTGCTCCTACATAATTCCCCAGTGTCAATGTCCCACTAGGTTGGATTCCTGAAAAAATTCGTTGCATACAAACACTCCTTTCATTTTTTCCAATAAAAAAAGCCCACTCTTCCCTTATTAAGGGACGAATGAACCGCGGTACCACCCTTATTATTCTGCTTGAAGCAGAATCACTTGTGCATGTAAAGCTCCGAAGCCCAATTCCAAACCACCTTGATGCTTGTTTACACCGGCCACAAGCTCTCTGGGAATCAGCGGGTGGGTTGTACTTCACCTTCATCATTGCTCCCGATATTCTTTTTTATATTATATATTAGGATTATGGTAAGTTTCAAGAAAAAATAGATTAGTCTTTGATTAACCAACTATTTTTCCAAAGTTGTTGCCTCAGTTATAACAATCAAAGCGGGTTTTTGTTGCAAGAAAAATGAATAGCCATTCAATTTATGGTACATTAAGGATAATAGAAACAAGTAGGGGGGATTCGGTTGCTGATCCGGACGGAGACGAATGATGGGGTGGTGGGGAAAGTCCGTTACTTCGAAGGGGCCGTTGCGTTCCAAAACATAAAGTTGAACGTCTTTTGCTTTGTGACGGATGGCATTTTGATTGACACCGGAGCACCTAGGCTTCTTGACGATTTCAAACCTTTTTTTGCGGAAAACCGCTTTGAGAAAGTAGTGATCACCCATGCCCATGAAGATCACAGTGGTGGGGCGGCTTACATACAAAAACAATATGAGGTTCCGATATATATGAATGAAAAAGGGATGGAGGAATGTGCCCAAAAGGCGGATTATCCGTTTTACCGGAAATATTTTTGGGGAAAGCGCATGCCCTTTCAAGCGAAACCGCTCGGAAAAACGTTTGAATCAATAAATGCAACATGGGATGTGATTGAAACGCCGGGCCATGCGGATGATCATCTTGCGTTTTTGAATCGGGAAACCGGACAATTGTTTTCCGGTGATTTGTTCGTCCATCCGCAAACGAAATTGATGTTGAAAAATGAAAGTGTTCCGACGATGATGGCATCCATCCGTCGGGTGCTCACTTATGATTTTCAGGAAATGTTTTGTTGTCATGCGGGCTATGTGAAAAACGGCAGGGAGATGCTGGAGAAAAAACTAATATACTTAGAAGAGTTGACAGGAGAAATCCAACAGTTGCACAAAAAAGGTTTCAATGAAAAAGAAATCCGTAAGAAAATTTTTGGAAAAAAATATCCGATCACCTACGTATCTTTCGGGGAGTGGGATTCACTCCACATCATCCGTTCGGTATTGGAGGAGACGTATCGTGCATGACCACAATACGAAGCTAGCGATTTCGAGTCACTTCTTATGATATTTATGCGTTTCCTGTAGAAAAAACCAGATTTTAGTAAAATAATAGTAATTTACCATTCATAAATTGTGGCCCATTCGATATACTAGATTTATCTTAAATTAGGAGACTGATAGGCAATGGGGAAGGTGCAACTTTGGTTGAAAATAATTACAGGTTTCATCCTGTTCAGTATAATGCTGCCATCGGTTGTGCATGGTGAAGAATCGCTCACGATCAGTAAACATGCTGAAAGGCAAACGAACATCCAACTATACGATTTGAGTAAGCAGATGAAACGTTTTGTCTTTGATTCCGGGCGTCATTTTGAATATCCCGATGCGGTAAGAGGGATTTATGTGACGGGTAATTCAGCAGGAGGCAGCCGTTTTCACGAGCTCGTGGAGCTTGTCGAATCGACGGATTTGAATGCAATGGTCATCGACATTAAAGAAGACCACGGTTATTTGACGTTCGTTCCAGATGAAGACTTTCCTTTTGCCGATATTTCCAGAAACATGATTTCCGATCCCGAAGGCATGATGGAATTATTGGAAGAAAAACAGATTTATCCGATTGCTAGAATTGTCGTTTTCAAAGATTCGGTGCTTGCTGAAAAACGGCCGGATTTATCTTTTACAGAAAATGGAAAAGTATGGGTCAACAACCGCGGCGAAGCTTTCGTCAATCCGTTTGAAAAAGAAGTTTGGGAATATAATGTGGAAATCGCCAAAATGGCTGCAGAACTCGGCTTCCAAGAAATCCAATTTGATTATGTCCGTTTTCCGGAAGGGTTCGAACGCCGGGATGATATTTTATCCTACAGTCTCGGGGATTATGAAGAACTCGAAATGGATAATGTGAAAAAACGGGTTGAAGCGGTCACCGATTTTGTCGCCTATGCCCGGGAAGAGCTTTCCCAATATGATGTCGATGTCTCCGTCGATATTTTCGGCTATGCGGCGACACTGGAGGAGACACCGGGAATCGGCCAAAATTTCTCAAGGATTGCGGAAAATGTTGATATCATTTCCTCCATGATTTATCCGAGCCATTGGACGAGTTACTTCGGCATCGAAAAACCGGACTTGGAACCTTATCGCTTAGTGACGGAATATGCGAAAGTCGAAAATGTAGTGTTGGGCCGGCTGGAAAATCCACCGGTATCACGACCGTGGCTGCAAGACTTCGAGGCACCTTGGCTTTACAACGGTCCGCCGAAACAATACGGAAAAGAAGAAGTTGAAGCACAAATATTGGCACTTTATGAAAATGGCATCAATGAATTTCTGTTGTGGAATGCAGGAAATGTATACACGGAAAACGTCGATTACTTGATCGGCAAAAAATGACCGGGAAAGGCATACCGCCTCTCCCGGCTTTTTTCATCCGAATGGGTTTGGATCAAGGTGGGTCAAAACGGGACAGTCCCTGAATGACCCATTTGGGACATTCAGGGACTGTCCCGTTTGTCCCAAATAATTTTCATTTAGACGGGTTTAATTGAAAATTGTTCGGGTACACTAGCGAATAGATACTAATTTACGCTGGTGATTTGAAAAATAAGAAAACAATCGTAAATTAACCCTACTTTTTTAGCGGCAAATGTAGTATACTGAAGAAGGAATTATTTAAACTTATTTTAATATAAGAATGAAATAAGTTTAGCCAAGGCTTGCGTATCGATAGAAATCAAACATTGAGGAGTGAAGTACATGGTGACACTTTATACCTCACCAAGTTGCACGTCTTGCAGAAAAGCAAAAGCTTGGTTGGAAGAACATCATATTCCGTTTAAAGAACGTAACATATTTTCTCAACCGTTGACAATCGAGGAAATAAAAGATATTTTGCGGATGACGGAGGATGGAACGGATGAAATCATTTCGACCCGTTCGAAAGTTTTCCAAAATCTCGACGTAAATATTGACCAATTGCCGATGCAAGATTTATTCGATCTCATCCAAAAAAATCCCGGCTTATTGAGAAGACCGATCATTCTTGATGAAAAGCGCCTGCAAGTCGGATACAATGAAGATGAAATCAGACGATTCTTGCCAAGGACGGTGCGCACATTCCAATTGCGTGAAGCACAACGCATGGTCAACTGAAACAGGACGACAAAGCACAGGACGGTTACAGAAGTCTTGTGCTTTTATCGTTTCAAGGGTTGTTTTCATCGGAAAAAGGCCGGGTGGCATAGTTCTAACAAATAAAATGCGTGACAAAACGGAGAAGATGCTTTAAAATTACTACTTAATTATGGGCATATTCATTTCCAAAATGTCATATTTTATCATACAATAGCTATAAGCCGAAAAGTTTTCCTTATACGTCAATCTAAAAAGATAAGCAGCTTAGAGCATTCCTATATAAATATTCTCTAGCGAAGGGAGAGAACAGCGATGGAGATAGAAAGAATCAATGAAAACACGATTAAATTTTACATTTCCTATGTGGATATCGAAAATCTCGGCTACAAAAGAGAAGAGATTTGGTACAATCGGGAACGCAGTGAACAATTGTTCTGGCATATGATGGATGAAGTCAATCAAAAAGAAGACTTCAATCCCGACGGACCGTTATGGATTCAAGTGCAAGCGATGGAAAAAGGGCTGGAAATCATCGTGACGAAAGCGAAATTCTCACGTCAAGAAGACTATGAACTGGATGATCAGGATGACGATAGCTTTGAATTTGATGGGGAAGAATCGATTGAAGAAATTCTCGAAGATACGTTTGGGAAAAGTGTGGAGGAAGTCGATGACAATCCGGGCTTCCATGATGAAAACTTGTGGTTGATCGTGAAGTTTGATGATTTTGAAGATGTCATCCAATTGAGCCATCAGATGAAACACGACTACGAAATCCTTGACGAAACGTTGTACCATTATAAAGGAGATTATTACTTGTATGTCCAATTCGCCCTCGATGTTTTTGATGACGATGAGTTGCAAGATAACCTTGTGAGCAAAATATTGGAGTTTGCGACCACTTCAGATATTTCCTTGCATGTGTTGGAAGAATACGGTAATAAAATCATTGAAAACGGTGCGTTTAAGGAAGTCATCAAGTATTTCCCACTTAAAAAATAGACATCCGCTGTTGATGTCTATTTTTTTGTCTCCATTTTTGTTGTAACCATACGCATCAAGTGTGCCATGTGGATTTTGTGTAGCCTCCGCTTCAGTTGCTTTGAAAGAGACACGTTGCAGGATATTCCCTCCATTTGTCGAAATGTAATGGTGGAGGTGACGTGATGCTGCAAGCGAAATTGAAAAACGGCCAGATGATCATCCCTTCCATGATGCCCCGTACCCGACTTCCTCTCTTGAAAAAAGAAACGTATTACTGTCCGGTTTGTGCTGAAAAAGTCGTCTTACGGGCAGGTGAAAAAGTGATCCCTCATTTCGCCCATTCACCGAAGACTCTTTGTCCGACGGCATCTGGTGGGGAAGGAGTCTATCATGAAAAAGGGAAATTGCTGTTGTTTCGTTGGTTGCAAAAACAAGGATTGTGCGTGGAATTGGAAGCCTATCTTCCGGAAATTCGGCAACGTCCGGATTTTCTCATCCATTTGAAGGGCCGACGAATAGCCATTGAATACCAATGCACGAGAATCGCCGAGAACGACATCATCGCTCGCACCTTCGGATACAAGAAAGCAGGAATCGAAGTCGTTTGGATTCTTGGGGAACGATTGATGAAAAGAAAAAATGCCCAAACACTTTCCATCGATTCCTTCAGTAAAACCGTCATCCACCAATTTACTCCGGGATACCCTTTCAGTTTGTTTTACTTCTGCCCACTATCGAAAAATTTGCTCAAATTCCAAGATATCTCTTTCACACGGAAAAATCGTGCATCAGGAAAACTGACGCTTCTGCCTCTCGACAAAAGCAAATTCACCGATTTATTCAAAAAAGAATTTTTACCACCAACCACGTTGAAACAAATTTGGAAACGGGAGAAAAGGAATTTCCGCCTTAGGAAAAGGAATCGATTATTCGGTGAAGAGTTGAAATGGCAACGCTGGTTGTATCTTAAAGGAACCCACTTTGAACAATTGCCGGCGATGATCCATTTGCCCGTTCCCGGAGCGTTCACCATCCATGTCCCCAGTTGGATATGGCAAAGTTGGATCGTCCTTGATATCATCTCACCACGTCCGCTTCACGCGACGATTTCTCTGGAACAATGTATGAAACGATTAGGAAAGGCATTATTGCCACTCGAGCGTTTCCCTTTGCTTCCTCCGTCGACGAATCCGGTTCTTGCCTATTTGAAACTTCTTACGACACTTGGAATCCTCGTCCAAACCTCCGGAACGTCTTTTAAAAAAGCCGTTCCCATCCACTTTCATCACCAGCTTGAACAGGCTCTCCAAGACGATGACCGATTGGTCGAAAAACTTTTCAAGACATTAAAGCGATAATCCGGTGATATTTCGGTATACTAAATAGAGGGGATTTTGCTATAATTTTCTAATAAAGCCAGATGATTTCAAAAGATTCCCAAGTGACTATGGAAGTGGATTAAAGGAGGATATGAATGAGTAAAGCGACAAAAGCATTGAAAAAACGGAGTGAGGTCCCTGTCGAATTGACATGGCGACTCGAAGATATTTTCGCAACCGATGAAGATTGGGAGGCGGAATATAAAAAGCTGGAGGAAGATTTGCCTGAAATCGAAACGTTCCAAGGGAAACTCGCAACCTCGGCAGATACATTGTATAATTTGTTGAAATTACAAGATGAATTATCGGAGCGTTTAGGTAAATTGTATACGTACGCTCATATGCGATATGACCAAGATACGACGAATTCCTTCTATCAAGGGCTCAATGCTAAGGCGGAAATGTTGCTCACGAATGCGTCCAGTGTGATGAGCTACATCGTTCCGGAAATTTTGGCGATTAAGGAAGAAAAAATCGAGCAGTTTTTAAACGAAAAAGAAGAGCTGAAACTTTATGAAAAAGTGTTGAAAGATATTGCCAAGCGTCGCCCTCACGTCTTGAGTGAAAAAGAAGAGGCGCTCTTGGCGGAAGCGGGGGAAGTGTTGTCCACGGCTTCCCAAACATTCGGGATGTTGAACAATGCGGATTTGACATTCCCGACGATCGAAAATGAAGATGGGGAAGAGGTCGAGTTGACCCACGGCAGATATTCAACGTTTTTGGAATCGAAGGATCGCCGTGTTCGTAAAGACGCCTTCCAAGCATTGTACGACACGTACGGAAAATTTAAAAACACATTTGCTGCAACTTTGAGCGGAAACATTAAAAAAGACAATTTTTATGCAAAAGTGCGCAACTATGATTCCGCCCGGCAAGCAGCGCTTACCAACAACCATATCCCGGAGGAAGTGTATGACAATCTCGTCGAGGCTGTGAATGAACGGTTGCCGCTGTTGCATCGTTATGTCGAGTTGCGGAAAAAAGTCCTCGGCGTCGATGAACTTCACATGTATGATTTATACACGCCGCTCGTTCCGGAAGTCGATATGAAAGTCTCTTATGATGAGGCAAAAGAATATGTGATGAAAGGTTTGGAACCACTCGGCAGCGAGTACCAGTCGATTTTGCAGGAAGCTTTTGAAAACCGCTGGATCGACGTGGAAGAAAACAGAGGGAAGCGGAGCGGGGCGTATTCTTCCGGTGCTTACGGTACGAATCCTTATATTTTGCTGAACTGGCAGGATAACATCAACAATACGTTCACCTTGGCCCATGAGTTAGGACACTCAGTTCATAGTTATTACACCCGCAAGCATCAACCGTACCGTTACGGGAACTATTCGATTTTCGTCGCTGAAGTGGCATCCACGACGAATGAAGCGTTGTTGAATGATTATTTGTTGAAGAACTTGGATGATGATAAAGAGAAAACATATATTTTGAATCATTTCCTCGAAGGTTTCCGTGGGACGGTATTCCGTCAGACGATGTTTGCGGAATTCGAGCATGACATCCATATGCGTGCACAAAACGGCGAGGCGCTGACAGCTGATAAGTTGACGGAAATTTATTACGAGCTGAATAAGAAGTATTATGGCCCGGCAATGGTGAGTGACGAAGAAATTGGCTTGGAATGGGCACGGATCCCGCATTTCTATTACAACTACTATGTGTATCAATATGCGACCGGCTATTCCGCAGCGACGGCATTGGCCCAACAGATTTTGGAAGAGGGGGAACCGGCAGTCAAACGCTACATCGATTTCTTGAAAGCGGGTAGCAGCGACTATCCGATTGAAGTGTTGAAACGAGCCGGAGTGGATATGAATTCCAAACAACCGATTTTGGATGCCTTGGATGTCTTTGAAGAGAAATTGAACGAGATAGAAAAATTATTGCTAGGATAAAAGGAAGAGGCTGGAAAACCGTTGAATCAGGTTTCATCCAGCCTCTTATCGCATTCTCCGATACAGCTTTTTCCGGTTCAATAGGGAATATAGCATAATATAGATGGAGACGAAGAGAAGCGGCAAGGTGATGAAGAGCGGAATGAGCCGCATTAAACCGATCAAGTTGATGAATATAGCGATAATGACTAAACAAAAAAGGATTAATGCAATAATTTTGTTCATCCGGAATCCCTCCTATATAAAAATATGATGGGAAATGGGAATTCAGTACAAGAAGAGGGATTTGTTCTTGATTACGAAGGCGGGAGGCTAATCTTGAACAATTTGTGAATTATCGCACATATCTATTGCACATTGGCATGATCGTTGTTAATATATAGTTGTAAGTTGAACAAACCCCTTTTGTTTGATCATGAAACTTTCTCCCATCCCCTTTGTATTCATACAAAGACGGACTTTGAGAATATACACTGCCCCGTATATTCTCAATTTTTTTTGCTGAAAATAGGGAAGTCTATCTTTTCAAAAAGATATGAAAAGTTCCCTAGCGATGTTTGGAGAACATGCAGTTTCCATTAATTTCCTGCAAGAGGGACAAAAATCACCCTCCAAGGTCACAAAATGTCCAGTTCTTGAACTTTTTGTGAACTATGGAACAAAACGGTTGTCAAAACCTCACTCAGCTGTTAATATAAAGATGTAAGTTGAAACAAACAAAAACCCCTTTTGTTTGATCATGAAACTTTCTCCCATCCCCCCTTTGTATTCATACAAAGATGGAATAAGGATATACGCTGCCCCGTATATCCTTTTTCTTTTCCCTTTTTTCTTTTTATACCATTCATATCATCTGAAAACGAATAATCAAATAAAAAATCGCTGAGAGAAAGCAATATGAATAGTATGGATCCGAACAATGACATAGAGTCATAAACACCCGCTCCGGCAATAGTCACATTTTCCTTTAGGCTCTAGTTTTATAGCAGCTTTTATATGTATAAACAGCAAAAAAGCGGAACAGTTTCCTGTCCCGCTTTTCGATTATAAAAATTTCGGTTTCCAATATATTCCATTATTCCGTTGGACGATTTTAACCAATTGCCTCAATTGCAGTTTCTTCATTTCCCTTAATGCTTTCGTTTCCGACCAATCGTATATGATTGCAATTTCTTCTGTTCCGATGATCGAGGAATTTTTCACTAGCTCTTCCAATGGCGGTTTCGCTGAAGGAATCGGAACGTATTGTAAAATTTCGCTTAGTACGAGTTCGTAAATTTCATAAGAATATAAACCGGAAACTTTGATTCCTTGCTCTTCGACGGATTGGTTGAAAAAAACCAATGTCGGCAATGTATCGACAGCCATTTCATTTGTCAGACGCAGATCGCATTGATAGGCTCTTTTGGCGGAAGGGGATGTAATATCTTTTTCAAATTCCGCCACATCCAAATTTGCTTCTTCCGCACAAGCAATCAGCACTTCGGGTTGGGAGATATCCAAGTCATCGATGAACAGCTTTTCCTGGAGTCTCCGCAAAAAAGCTTTTCCCGCTCGTTTTCCTTGCAATTCCGATGCTTTGATAGCGAGGGAAGTAATGAGTGGATTCAACGTTTGGCAACATTCCGCCGTTCGATCTGAAACAGGCGCATTTTCATTATTCTGTTTCTGTATAAGCGAAAAGCGGCTGCTTATGATGGCCCGAATGGTGAAAAATCTGCCATACTCCAACATCAACTTTTTCAAATAAAATTGCAACGCCCAGCATTTTTCAGAAAAAGGATCCAGGAACAAATAAATTTCGACCGGTTTTTGTACTGGACAGTGATGGTATAAATCATCCGGCAAATTATGTTGATTGGAGCTCATCAACTCCGGTTGCTGCCAACTCATGCGAATCCCCCTTTCTTACTCTGGCGTATTCATCATATGGTTTGCGGTCAACGTCATTTTTTCGAACATGACCGTCCGGTAAGGTTCTTCAACACCCGCCTCATCCAACGCCGCTTCCATACATTCGAGCCACGCATCTCTTCGGCTCGGTGTGATTGGAAATGGCAAATGTCTCCGCCGCAACATCGGATGCCCCCGTTCCGCTTCGTACAGGCGTGGCCCACCGAAAAATTGCGTCAAGAACAACTTTTGCTTGTGCGCTGTTTCCGTCAAATCTTCAGGAAAAATAGGAATGAGCAACGGGTGTTCGGCAACACGTTTATAAAAAGCGTCGACTATTTTTTCAATCGTTTCAAGTCCACCGATTGCTTCATAAATGGTTCCATGTTGAATGTCTTGCATATGGATGCTCCTATATTTATTTTTAATCATTGTAGCAGGGCTTTCCGTTATCGGCAACCAATCCGATTATATCTTGAAAAGGCCTATTGCCTGCCATCCAAATTTTTCAAATGCATGTAAAAACGCTCAATTTTATTCGGAGTTCTTCTTTTTGGGATATCGTATCTATTCAATAAATCGCTGAACGTTTTTTCCCCTTTTTCCCGACTTTTCACTTCCAATTCCACTTCGTAATCTTCTTGGCCATTATACGTGCTGTAATCGAGGACGAGAAGGTCATCCCCGAGGGCTATTTCCCGACGTTCTGTCGTAAGTTTTCCGAAATACTTCAATTCAGCCGGGGCGATGCCGATTTTTTCCAGTCGGGCTTTCGTGTTGTCTTTCGGAATCGGTTCGCCTCTCAGCCAATGAGACGCCTCCTCTTTCGTCAGCTCATCATGGGTCTCGAGCAGTCCATCCGGATGGGGTTCTTTCAACGTCAATGTGAAAGTTCCCGATTTTTCCCGAATCCTCAATGCGGACGAATGCTCTTTCAAACGCATATCTTCCGTTTCGAAATAGTGGTTCGTCTGCGTTATCGGTTCGGCCGGGAAAGGGTAAGCTTCTAATAGGCGTTCGAATTCTGTTTCCGTCAATAAATTTTTAAATTCAATTTCGATTTCCTGTGCCATAAAATGCCTCCGTTGTAAGTGATTATAATCGATTATGATTATTTCTCAAGCGATTTGCAAAGAATAGCCTTTTTCCACCCATGTGGTAAAATATAGTAGGTATGAGCATAAACAAAATTGGAGTGGTTCGGATGAATTGGGAAGTATTTCTCGCACCCTATGAACAAGTCGTCGAAGAATTGAAAGTGAAACTGAAAGGGATGCGGAAACAATTTGAGAACGAATCGAGACATTCTCCCATCGAATTCATAACCGCCCGGGTCAAACCGGTTCCGAGCATTTTAGAGAAAGCGGAGAAAAAACAAATTCCGTTGAACCGGATTGAAGATGAAATCCAAGATATTGCAGGCATCCGTGTCGTCTGCCAGTTCGTCGATGATATTTACACGGTCGTCGAAATGCTTCAGGCAAGAAGTGACTTCAATATTTTGGAAGAAAAAGACTACATCAAAAACAAAAAAAGCAGCGGATACCGTTCTTATCATATGATCATCGAGTATCCGGCGGAAACGATCCACGGGAGGAAAATGGTTCTCGCAGAAATCCAAATCCGTACGCTTGCCATGAACTTTTGGGCGACGAATGAACACTCCTTGAATTATAAATATAAAGGCCGTATACCGGAAAAAATCCGGAAAAGGTTGCAACTTGCTGCCGAGGCCGCTTTTCAACTCGACGAAGAAATGTCGAAAATAAAAAATGAAATCCAAGAAGCAAACCGGATTTTCCATCGTTTATGACAGTTGGAACGTCCGGGAACAAGAAATACGGCACTTTCCACAGTTGTATGGTAAGGATATCAACAAATGATATGTGCGAGGGGGAGGACATGTGAAATTTGCTATCGTATCAAAAGGCGACGATCGGTCGAATGCGATTAAAGCGACGATGAAACAATATTTGACGGAGTTCGAACTGGAACATAGTATCGAAGAGCCGGATTTGGTCATTTCCGTCGGTGGGGATGGCACGTTTTTAGAAGCGTTCCACCGTTATCGCCATCGTCTGGAGGAAACGGCGTTCATCGGTGTGCATACCGGGCATTTAGGTTTTTATGCGGATTATACACCGGATGAACTGGAAAAATTGATTTTGGAAATCGCTAAAACACCTTTCCAAACTGTCGAGTATCCATTATTGGAAGTGATCATCCGTGGTAAAAACGGCGGAAAAGAAGATCGGCTGCTCGCGTTGAATGAAGTGATGATCAAAACGGCGGATGGCTCTTCCGTTGTGCTCGATGTTGAAATAAAGGGCGAGCATTTCGAAACGTTTCGCGGTGATGGAATTTGCATTTCCACACCATCGGGAAGCACCGCTTACAACAAGGCATTAGGCGGTGCCATCATCCATCCGTCCTTTGAAGCAATCCAAATAACGGAAATGGCATCGATCAACAATCGGGTGTTCCGGACGATCGGTTCGCCGCTCATCTTGCCGAAACATCATACGTGCATGTTGCGCCCGATGCGCAATACGAGGTTTTTATTATCCGTCGACCATTATTCGAATGTCTATTCCGATGTGAAATCGATCCAATGCCGTGTCGCAAAGGAAAAAATCCGCTTCGCCCGTTTCCGACAATTCCCGTTTTGGAATCGGGTACGTGACTCCTTCGTCGCCGAGGGACCAAGTTGAAACGAGAGGGATGGCAATGAAGTGGATCATTGATGAAGAAAATGCGGGCATGACGATCCGCCACTTTTTACGGGAAGTCGGTGGTTTGTCACGGCGCATTTTAATTGCCGCCAAATCCGAGGAAGGGAATATTTTGGTCAACGGGAAAGAAGAAACGGTAAGAAAACGATTGGAAAAAGGGGACATGTTGGAAGTGATACTTCCTCCGGCGCCGGTGAGCAAATGGCTCTTTCCGGAAAACATCGACCTGTCCATCGTTTATGAAGACGACGCTGTGCTCGTTCTCGATAAAGAAGCCGGCATGCCGACATTACCATCACCCTTATACAAATCAGGGACGGTCGCCAATGGCTTGCTCGCTTATTATGAACAAATCGGTAATCCCCATACGGTCCATATCGTTACCCGACTCGACAAGGATACTTCCGGATTGATGTTGATTGCAAAGAACCGTCTGAGCCATAGTTTGCTGGCGAAAAATCAAGAACGATTTGAAATCCGCCGGAAGTATTTGGCGATCGTGGAAGGGAAGATATCCGAAGACGAGGGGGAAATTGACGCACCAATCGGCCGGAAACCCAATTCCATCGTGGAACGGGAAGTGACGGAAACAGGAAAATCAGCGAAGACGTTGTACAAAGTGATCGAACGGTTCGCCGATCATACGCTCCTTGATGTGGAATTGAAAACCGGGAGGACGCATCAAATCCGTGTCCATTTTTCCCATATCGGACATCCACTATTAGGGGATGATTTATATGGCGGCAAATGGGATTTGCTGAAGCGGCAAGCGCTCCATTGCCATGAGCTCGTTTTCGTCCACCCCTTTACGGGGGAAGTGCATCGCCTGCAATCCGATCTGCCGCCGGATATGGAACAAGTCGTGCGAAACATGTAATGGATCGACAAAAGATGTTTCTTGGATTCGGTCTCACCGTTCGAAACTTAGTCGAAGGAGCGGAATTTTTCTTCGTTCCACGGTTGTTTGGAACGGACGGAAACGGTTTGGTGTTCCGGAAGTTGGAAAGCGGTCAATTTGTTGCCGAAAACACAACCTGTATCGATATTGATCGTGTTGTTCACCACTCTCGGTTCGAGCACCGGGGTATGTCCGTAAATGATCCAACGGTTTCCTTTATAAAGCTTTGCCCAATCCAGCCGGACGGGCATGCCTTTTTCATCGGTCTCACCCGTGATATCTCCATAAAGCACGAATTTTTCCACTTTTTTATCCGTCCGCCCAATGTATTCTTCTTTGATGCCGGCATGGCTGATGACAGCATTCACTTCAGGAATTTCCAAATAAAGCGGTGCTTCTTCATACAGAGTGATGAATTTGCGGTGGATTTCTTCCTGTTCTTCTTGAGCTAACGCTTCGTATTCCCGAATCGTCGTTTCGATACCATGCTGTTGTTTCACATTCCTCCCGAGGAAGAAACGGTACAATTTGTTGCAATGGTTGCCCGGGACGTAGCGTGCTGTTTTTCTGGATACGACCATTTCATATACGAGTCGGATGACGGCGATGGAATCCGGACCGCGATCGGTCAGATCGCCGAGGAAAACAGGAATCCGCCCGTCCGGATGAACGAATATTTGTTTTTCATATCGATAGCCGAGTTTATGGAAAAGTTGTACGAGCTCGTCGATACAACCATGGACATCTCCAATACAGTCGATTTTCATAGGTTTTCCTCCTTGATTTATTATTGTACACAACCAGCCGTTTAATATAAAATATTGTTTATCTTCTTCATTAAGCACGAAGGAAAAAATAATGGAGAGGTTTGTAAGAAAGGATGATGGCCATGCCGAACACAGTGGATAAATTTGAAGCCAATTATGAGGAAAAGCATCAAGCCCATTGGCAGAAATTACAAACGTCTCTCGAACAAGATGATATCGAACAATTCCGGGATGACTTCCTCGGAATGCATACGTATGAACAGGCAAGTTTTTTCACCAATCAAGATGAAAAACTGCGCCACCGTATTTATGGATATATGTCGCCTGCCGAATTCGCAGAAATAATGGAAAGCATGGAGATTGAGGAAACGTTGGAATATTTCCCGGAGATGGATCCGTATTACTCCGCTGCGATTCTTTCCGAGTTGCCGGCAGACGATGCAGTCGATATTTTGAACTTATTGGATCGGGAAGAAGCGGTCGGTTATTTGGCGATTATGGAAAAAGAAGCCGCCGCTGAAGTGAAATCCCTTTTGGATTATGAAGAAAAAACCGCCGGAAGTATTATGACGACTGAATTCATCGCTCTTTATGACACGCAAACGATTAAACAAGTCATGCAATTGTTGAAAGAAGAAGCTCCCGAGGCTGAAATGATTTACTACTTGTATGTCGTCGATGAGTCGAAACAATTGCGTGGCGTTTTATCGATGCGCGACTTGATTGTCGCTCCGGAAGATGCGGTCATCAAAGACGTGATGAGCGAAAAAGTCGTTGCAGTTTCTGTCGCTAAGGATCAGGAAGAAATCGCCCAAATTTTTAAGGATTATGATTTCCTTGCTTTACCGGTCGTTGATATTCAACAACGTTTGCTCGGCATCATCACCGTCGACGATATTTTAGACGTCATGGAAGAAGAGGCGAGCGAAGATTATTCTTTACTTGCCGGGGTTTCAGAAGATGAGCGGCATACGGATACCGCTTTTCAAGCTGC
>CALKWU010000095.1 GCA_938004015.1 uncultured Oceanobacillus sp. | reverse complement strand
AGAATGATTTGAGCCCATTTGTTTTTTCTCCGGTTCCACTTGCTTGCATATGTCCATTGCGAATGGACATCTTGTATGGAACACACAACCACTCGGCGGATTCAATGGAGAAGGCAGATCCCCTTTCAAAATGATCCGCTCCCGTTTTTTCTTCGGATCAGGTGATGGAACAGCGGAAAACAGTGCTTTCGTATACGGGTGTAATTGCTCCGTAAACAGACTATCAGTCGATGCCTCTTCCACGATTTTACCTAAGTACATGACACCAATCCGGTCCGAAATATGACGGACAACGCTGATATCGTGGGCGATGAAAATATATGACAAATTCAATTCTTCCTGCAATGACTGGAGCAAATTCAGAATTTGCGATTGGATGGATACGTCAAGAGCGGAAACAGGTTCATCACAAATGACGACTTTTGGGTTGACGACAAGTGCCCGAGCCAGTCCAAAACGTTGTCTTTGACCACCGGAAAATTCATGCGGAAACCGGTAATAATGATCTGGACGCATTCCCACTTTTTCCATAATGTCCATCACTCGCTCCAGCCGCTCTTTTTTATCACCGATTGATTGGATGATGAGTGGCTCCTTCAACGTTTTTCCAATACGTTTACGAGGGTTCAACGAAGAATATGGATCTTGGAAAACCATCTGTATATCTTTACGAACCACTTGCATTTCCCTTTTGGATAGTCCGAAAATATTCTTTCCTTTATACGTGACACTGCCAGCTGTCGGTTCGGTAAGCCGCAAAACGGTTCGCCCTGCAGTGCTTTTTCCGCAACCCGATTCGCCGACGATGCCGTAAGTTTCCCCTTCATATAAATCCAATGAAATGTCATTGACCGCTTTCACTTGTCCTTTTACTCTTCCCAGTCCGCCGAATGCCCCTCTCACAGGAAAATATTTTTTCAATCCATCCACCTTCAATAACGGTTCTTTTTTTTCAATTAGTTGGGGCATGTTGATCTTCCCTTTCCTCAAGGATTGTTTCCAAATGCCAGCATCGAACCTTATTGCTTTTTCCTTCTATCGTTCGTAGTTCCGGCATTTCTTTCAAACATAACTCATCAGCAAAAGGACATCTCGAGACAAACCGGCATCCTTGTGGGATGTCGTTTAAAGAAGGGACATTTCCTTCAATTACATGCAATTTCTTCCCTCTTTCCCCTTCCATCTTCGGAATCGATTCGAGCAAACCGAACGTATAAGAATGGAGCGGTTCTT
>CALKWU010000094.1 GCA_938004015.1 uncultured Oceanobacillus sp. | reverse complement strand
AAATCGGCCCAGTCAAAACGAAAGGCTCTTCGAATGTAATTGTGGCACCGCCTGTATTGTAGAAATGGTTCGCGACAATCATCCCTTTCAAATTCCCGCCGCCGGCCATCCTCACATCAGCTTGCGGCGCAAAAATCAATTGCGTTGTGATGGTGGAGCCGCCTTCAATGATCAAATTTTTGCCGCCAGTGAAAATATTGCCGACGAAGCCACCGCCGCCGGAAAAATGAATGTCCGCATCTTCCGCATAGAGCGAACCGTATATTTTTTGCGAGCCTGCTATTTTTAACTCTTTTCGGTTATGTTTTGAGCCAGTCCCTTTCAAAAAAATGTTCAAACGGCTAATGTCGCCATTTTTGTTCACAGAGCTTCCTGAACCTAACGTAATTTTATCCGTTACATAAATCGTCAACGACCCGGTGCCCAGCAATTCGATGTGACCGTTTTGGATATTTAAGTGATCGACGACGATTGCCCGATTCTTGTCGCCGACGTCGATGCGCAATGTATAGTTTGAAGTGAACCGCATTTCTTTAAATTTGAGATTGTCTGTAAGTGCAAGCGTGTAGTTCGTCTGATCGACAATCCAATTGTTGATGTATAAATGGCAATCTTTGATCACTTGATGGGAATTGTACGGACTTGAAGCGATCGTTTCGTCTTTTGGGCACTCAAATGAAGGAAATTCAGGGAAAGGCGGCAAATCCGGTATTTGATAGGAAGCGTCTATTTCCGCCACTTCTACTTTGATGTTATGTGCGTTTACAATCTCTTCGTTTCCTTGTGGAACGTACACTTTACCTTTCAATTGTGACCCTCCACCTGAAAACGAAACGGCCCCGATATCCGAATTTATCGTGCCGATATCACCGTCGATCGTCCCGTTCTTCATTTCGAAGTATTCGCTCGTAAAGACGGCAAAAGGCGGCAATTTATATTTCGCTTCGGCCTGTTTGCCATTCCATTCAACTTTGATCAACTGTGAAACCGTCCTTGTTTTTTCCCCGATATATCCGGTCGAGAATAATCGGTAAACCCCTTTTTGATCCGTTTTTTCAATGGACAGTTTTGCATAAGGTTGGATGTCTTTCACTTTTTCGAAAGTGTCGTACGTTTCTTTCAAAAAGTGAAATTGTTCCAACTTTTGAAAAAAGTCGTCTTCCGACCTGATCGTTTCGTCTTCGTAAATGTCGGAAACCGCTTTTTCAAATTCATTCGCCAAATGATTCAATCCCGCTTCGGCGATGTAATAAACGGACTGATGGTTTCGTTCGTCTGATGCGTTTTTAAGCGAAAAGGAAGCTAACGTCGTCAAAGATAAGCCGACAACAAACAATAACACGATGATCAATAACGCCCCGACTAACATGTATCCTCGTTCATTTTGGCGCATGGGAACTTTATCCTCCTATCGCAATAGTAAAGTCGTTTCAATTTCCTGACCAGATCGACTGCTGATTTTGATTGAAACTTCATCAGCGGATTGATGAACATCAAAACGATCGATATCATAAATGAAAGGCGTACCGTTTTTATACAATATGGTTTCTTTCAATTCGTAAACGTTGTTGTTGGCGAACTCGATTTTCTGCGCGTTCACTTCTTTGATGTCATAAGTGCGGATATCTCTCGTTATTTCGTTCATCGCAATGGTTATGTCCGTTAATTGCAGCGCACTTTCCCGTTGTTTTGTCGCATGTGTTTGCGTATAAAGATACAAGCTGATGATCAAAAGCGTTATGATTCCAAATATGACAAACACCGCCAACACCTCGACGAGCGAGATGCCTTTTTCATTCCGTGGAAGTTTCATCTGCTTCCTCCCACTTGAGCAACGTTTCCATCTTCGCTTTCGGATTTGTTTTTGCCAAATCTTCCACTTCGTAGGCCGTTACCACAATCCGGACCATCGGCTTGTCGGAATCGTCCTGTTTAATTTCAAGGAGTAAATGGTCATTTACGTTTTTATGATACACTTCCCAATTCGCTTCGTTAGGTTGCTTCATATAATCCGTTATTGCATCGAGATGTTTGCCTTCTTTGCTCAATTTGTAAATCGTCTCCATCTCTCGTTGTGTGATATAAGTGGCGTCGATGATTTCCTCGGAAGTTTTATTCGCTCTTGCGGACTGGTTTAACATATTGACGATCGAAACAAAAATGAGCGAAAGGATGACCACCGCCGCTAACACTTCAACCAAGGTTAGGCCTTTTTCGTCCCACCACTTGTTGTCAC
This sequence comes from uncultured Oceanobacillus sp., assembly GCA_938004015.1. GTDB lineage: Bacteria > Bacillota > Bacilli > Bacillales > Amphibacillaceae > Oceanobacillus. The sequence goes on along the minus strand of CALKWU010000094.1, from coordinate 1,804 downwards.
ACATCGTTCCGTCTCCTTAACTAACCTAATTCCAAATATAAAACACCTTCATGTTTATATATCAAATTATTCGATTTTATCCGTTTATTTAACATACCTGTTTAATTATAATCGAATTTGTTCGCATCGGGGTAGAATTGGCTGTTGTTAAATTTTTACAAGAAAAGAATGAGCTGTCCGTGATCGGTAGCTCATTCTTGGCAACTTATTGCCGATTGACCAACCGAGGTGGAGCGATCTTTTCAACGTACGGTTCTTCTTCCTTCAAGTCGGAATACGTTTTGATGATATCGGGATTATACACAACCTGGAGCCTGGATTGTCTCGATTTTTGCCCATTGACCCCTTCAAAATATTTGTCCCTGCGATATTGTGCACCATGAAAATGTGAATCGCTCGCTCTTCCTCTAATCGCATTTAAGACGATCCGCTTCGCTGAAATCCCGCCATCGATTTTAATGTTTGAACCTACCCCATACATCTCCAACGCATCCTCCGAGTAAAAGAAACCTTTGATATTGCTCGGTTCATCCTGATTGACACTGATATTAACAATATTGATGGCTTGATTTGCAAATATAATCAACGATCCGTCATATCCGTTGACGTTCAACCCGTTTATCCTTGCATTTTTGATTGTCACATTCCCATTCACATAAATGATCGAATTTATTTCAGCATCGGCGCCTTTTATCGTCAAGTTGCCGTTTACATAAATTGGGCCGTTCAGTCTAATCTTTTGATATTTGCCGATGTTGTAATCAGTATCACGGATGTCCATGTTTCCGATTTCCAAATTCCCTTTGACATACATGCCTTGTTCGATGTTTGTGGTTCTGAAACGATTTTCTTTGTTGATGATGATTAAATTTCCATCTGTTGCAAATCTGCCGAATGTATTGTCCCCTTCCAATGTGTAGTTGCCGTCCGTACGATTATTCGAACGGTATGGAAAGACTTTTTTTCCGGAATAGTTAGTATTTTTAATTGTCGTATTTCGAATTTTGACAACGGATGGATCGTGAAAATCCAATTTGTAACTGTTTTCTTTTTCCGTAATGTTTATCACTTCTCTTACCGGTTTTCTCTTCAGCACTTTAGGAGGATTTTCAAACGCTTCGTTTATATGGTTGGCTTTTTTGTAAATTCCGCTTGAAAAACGATTGTTTTTAATATGCGCATCATAACTATTAGGTGGATGCGAAAATGTATATATGTCCCCCCCAAGGATGAGACGGGCTTCTTTGCTTTTCGGCCCCGGAAAGACGCTAGGAAATAAACTATCAACCCAAACGGATTTGTTCGACAAAATCGCATGGGCCCTGTTAGATGTAATAATATTCCCATCAACTTTCATGTCACCATATATTTCAGCGCCACCGTGCAAAAATAAGTTCCCTTCGCCGTCAATGCAATCTTTGTTTCCGGAACAAGAGCGATGTGCTCCTAAAGCGTAATTCAGAGCGTCCGGTATATCGGATGCACCCACTAAAATCGTTGCTTTTAACTCTTTCCATTTGCCATCGACATATCCTCTGCTATTTATGGTCACTTCTTTCCTTAAAGAGTCCGGATCGCCGTTTACATGTCGCCAACTTTCAATGCAAACTGCATATTTCCCTGTCGCGCTTTCCACCGTATGCACCGATTGTTTACATTGATGTGTTTCATTTAAATATTTCTGAATCTCGTCTAAATATAGGCTGCGTTTTATTCCACCCTTTTCACCGACCATGTCTTCTAAATCTTTTTGAATTTGACTCGTGAGGTGTTCCACCCCTTTTTCCGCCAATTCCCCGGCTTG
>CALKWU010000093.1 GCA_938004015.1 uncultured Oceanobacillus sp. | reverse complement strand
CGCATCGCCTCATTGATGATTTCATAGCCGACACTGTTGATGATCGTCATCGTCAAATACCAGAATATATAGTTGACAATGACATATTGGGTATTCACATCTTGGGTCGATGGATCACCGACAATTTGAATGACACCGAACAAACCGAGGAAAATGATGTAAAATGTCAAAATGAAAGCAATCGTGTTCGGTAAATAACGTTTCAACTCCAAATACTCTTTTTTCAAGTTCGCTTTAAGAAGATTGAGCCATGCCATTTCCGTTCTCTCCTTTTAAGATTTTGATGAATACTTGTTCGAAATCCACCATTTCCCGATCAATCGCTTCCACCGGTGTTTTTTCCAGTTTTAAAATATCAAACAAGTCGTAAATCATGTCACTACCCCTCAAGTCCACTTCAATCGTCGGCTGGAAAGAATCCGCCTTATAGTTATGGGATGGAAATTTCACTTGAAGCAGGTGGCTTTGTTCAGCCGTCAATTCTTTTCCGAGCGTCAACTTGTACGTACGGACTTCAAACAATTTCAATAAATTCTCAATCCGGTCATTCGTGACGATTCTCCCTTGATTGATGATCACGGTCCGTTCACAAATGTCTTGAATGACGTCCATATCATGGGAACTGATGATGATCGTTTTGTTATGCTCTTTTACAATGTTTTTCAGAATATCCCGCACTTCATAGCTCGTCTCCACGTCAATCCCCAACGTCGGCTCATCGAGCAACATGACGTCCGTATTCGCAAGCAACGCCACAGCGATGGCCAACTTCTGCTGCATTCCCCTTGACAACCGGTTCACCAACTCGTTTTCCTTATCTTTCAAATTGAAATCAACGAGCAAATTGTCGATTTTTTCTTTGACCTCCCGTTTGCTGAAACCCCGGTTTCCTGCGAAGTATTCCAAATTTTCCCTTACCGACAGCCGCCAATATAAATTTCGATTTCCTTCCAACACGGCGCTGATATGACGCAACGCTTTCAAACGGTCTGTTTTCGTATCGATCCCTTTGATCGTAATCGTACCGGAATCTTGCCGCAACAGACCACAAATCATTTTGATCGTCGTCGTTTTTCCTGCTCCGTTCGGACCGAGCAGTCCTAATATTTCGCCCGGATATACATTAAAGGACACGTCGGATACCGCTTGCACCACTTCATTCGTCTTCCTCTTTTTATACGTCTTGTGAAGATTATGTACCTGAATAATCGGCTCCACTTAAAACAACTCCTTTTCACATCGTTTGATTTTTATTGTAATCGTTTGATTCCCATCATCCTACTGGCTGCGGAAGGAAAATCTCTCCGTCTTTAGTCGGATTTCATTTTTTGAAATTCGGACCGTCATACACAAACGTATGGTATTCTCCGGATTCACCCAACGGACAAACATCGAATTTCACAATGTCTTGGATGAAAGATTCGTCGATTTCCCTACCGAGCCACTCGCTTGGAAGCTTTTTTTCATCGATTTTTATGATGACGCTTTTAAAACCGGCATCAACGAATTGATGCAGGAGATCGATCGCTTTTTCTTTATCCGTCCATAACGGATACAAAGCTTCGAGACCCATTGCTTCCGCCAAGTTTTCCCCCCACTGCCGGTGCCCTTGCAAATATATATCTCCAAAAGCAACCGCCTCCAACTGATACGTGTCTTTCAAATGGTTCAATTTCTGTTGGAAATCCGTTGTGTAATTTTCAAAGTCCGTGACGATCCATTCGACGGGAATGCCAAGTCTAGCCGCCTGTTCCTCAATCCGATCCGTCCTTTCATCGTGGGCGACTGTTTTTCCATTATTTTTCCAAACCGTCGTCACAAGACAAACGACGGGTATCCTTTGTTGTTGCAAACGGTACAACGCAAACATAGCATCCTTTCCACCACTGAATGATAATACGGTATTCATTTAGATCCACTCCTTATTCCAGCTATACGGAAGTCGGTCGGGAAAAGTTTCCCCATATGTTAGCTTGGCATTTACCATAATATGTAAATATATTCTACCACATCAAAATATACTGAATTCAAAGCATAAAACCGAGCCCTTTTGCATTTCTGTGGTATGATAGTTATAGTACAGAATTAGGAGCTGAAGTGGAGTTGTTGAAGGACAATCGGTTTAAAGGGTTGACCGCCGATGATGTGAAGCGGGACATCGTGGCGGGTATAACAGTCGGTATTGTGGCCATTCCACTCGGGATGGCTTTTGCGATTGCTTCCGGAGTCAAACCCGAATATGGACTGTATACGACCGTCATCGCCGGAATCATCGTCGCTTTATTCGGTGGCTCACGTTTCCAAATCGCCGGTCCGACCGGTGCATTCATCCCGATCTTGTTGGCGGTCGTTTTGGAATTCGGTTATGAAGACCTGTTGATCGCAGGTTTTATGGCCGGAATCATGCTCATGTTGATGGGCTTTTTCAAATTAGGAAGTCTGATCAAGTTCATTCCCCGATCGGTGACCATCGGGTTCACTTCCGGAATTGCGGTCATCATTTTCACCGGACAGATAGAGAACTTCCTAGGTCTTGAAGGCATGGAGAAAAAACAATATTTTCATGAAACATTCCTGCAAATCATTGAAAAGTTGCCCACCTTGAACTGGTACAGCATACTCACCGCACTCATCGGTGTACTTATACTCATCATCGTCCCCAAATTATTTCCACGGGTACCAGTTTTGCTCGTCGCATTGATTATTCCGGCGCTCGTCGCTTATTTGTTTTTCCCGGGTAAAGTCGAAACGATCGGTTCAGCATTTGGCGGCATTTCCCAAAGCTTGCCGAGTTTTCAATTTCCCGAATTGACATGGAATAAAATTTTGACGCTCATCCAACCGGCTTTTGTCATCGCTATGCTGGGAGGAATCGAGTCATTGCTGTCGGCTGTTGTTGCGGATGGGATGACGGGTAAACGACATGACTCGAACCGGGAACTTGTCGGTCAAGGACTTGCCAACGTCGTCACACCATTTTTCGGTGGAATACCGGCAACTGGTGCCATCGCCCGGACAGCAACGAATATCAAAAGTGGTGCGGTAAGTCCATTATCAGGTGTGTTTCAAGGAGTGTTCGTACTTGGAACGATTTTATTGTTCGCTCCATTCGCATCCCACATTCCACTGGCGAGCATGGCACCGATTTTGATGCGTGTCGCTTGGAATATGAGTGAATACAAATCGTTCACCCATATGATCAAATTGAAATCAAGCGACTCCCTCGTCCTTGCCGTCACCTTCCTGTTGACGGTATTCGTGAACTTGACGGTCGCCGTCCAAGTCGGCTTGCTTCTAGCCATGTTTTCCTTCGTGAAGCGGATGAGTGAATCGATCGACGTGGAAAAAGTGATTCCGAACCGTTTGAAAGAAACAAACGGCAACGATTCCAACATGATGGACACGACTTGTCCGAAAATCGCTTTTTATACAATTGAAGGCCCGTTGTTTTTCGGTGCCGCCGACCGCTTCGAATCGATCATCACCCGTTCCATCAATAAGCGGCCGGATGTGCTCATTTTAAGGATGAAGTACGTTCCTTACATCGATGCGACAGGACTCAATAACTTGGCCTCACTGGTCCGTGACTTCAAAAATATCGGTGGAACGACCATGCTTGCGGAAATGAACGGAGACGTGCTGGAAAAAATGAAAGTGAGCGGGTTATACGAAGAAATAGGTGAGGAACATATTTTCGCCGATGCGAGCAAAGCCGTCGACTCTGGTCTCCAACTCGTTGAATTGGCTAAATGTCCTCGTTGCGGCAGAAAAGGTTCGTCTTCATGCCAAGTTTACCTCGAAAGCCAAAAACTGAAATCATCTTGAAACGTGGATTAAAAAATCCTGAGGCTTCATAACCTCAGGATTTTTCATTTATTTATTTTTCATATTCATCCGTCAACGTCGTCACAATCTGTTTCTTACGGGAAACGACCCCTTCCAACAACGCGCGGTTATTCACCAATTTGACCGCAAAGCCGCTTGCGACCTTTTCTTTTCCTTTACCGAGTGCGAGGACTTCCGAATTGTTGTTCAAAATATCCGTCACGACGAACAAGAATAAATCGAGATCTTTTTCCTCGATGATATGGTTCATTTCCGTTTCGATTTCTTCCTGATTTTCATAGATCGAATCAATATCGACGGTGTTCACTTGAGCGATTTCCACTTTGGATCCACCCATCGTGAATTCTTTCGCATCCATCGTGAGAAGTTCAACGACGGACTTGTCGCTCAAATCAGCGCCGGCTTTCAACATGTCGAGACCATAAGCCTCTGCATCCACCCCGGCAATTTCCGCCAGTTCTTTCGCTGCCGCAACATCTTCATCTGTGCATGTAGGCGACTTGAATAAAAGCGAATCGGAAATGATCGCTGACAGCAAAAGCCCGGCCATTTCTTTTGTCAACTCGAGATTATTTTCTTTGTACATTTTATTGATGATCGTCGCTGTACAACCGACCGGCTCTGCACGGAAATAGAGCGGTTCTTTCGTTTCAAAGTTGGAAACCCGATGGTGATCGACAACTTCGAGGATTTTCGCATTTTCAATATTATCGGCACTTTGTTGGAATTCATTATGGTCGACCAAAATGACTTCCGCATCATCTGCCAACTTGTCCAAAAGCGCCGGAGCTTCCACCCCGAAATGATCGAGGGCGAATTGCGTTTCTTTGTTCACTTCGCCGAGTCTTCTCGCTTCGACTTTGTCACCAAGCTTTCCTTTCAAATCTGCATACACGATAGCCGAACAAATCGAGTCCGTATCCGGGTTTTTATGTCCAAAAACTAATTTTACCATAGCGCCTTCTCCTTTATATGTCATGAATATTTTCCATCCTAAGCATAATCAAATTTTATCATACGGACCTTTTCCTTTCAATAATCGGCAAAGTGCGACAAAGTATCTTGAGATTTTACAATCAGGAAAAGAAAAGCTACACTAAAGTAGATGAATCACTTGAAATGGAGGACTCACGATGTCTAGAAAACAATTCAATTTGGCAAGGACCGCTTTGCTTCACTTTATAGAAGATTTGCCTGATGAGATTCTCGATTACCAGGCGAAACCATTCAATAATACGTTACGTTGGCATATCGGCCATGTGCTCACGTTCACTGAAAAATTATTGTTCCAATATCCGCGGAAATCAACAAACATCCCGGAAAACTACGCGGAGTTGTTCGGGCCGGGAACGAAGCCGGCGGATTGGACGGTAAGCCCACCAACTCTTGCACAACTCGTCGAACAATTGCAAGATCAACAAGAACGGGTCAACCAATTCGACGATCTTTTTTGGAAATCGAATGTCACTTTCAAAGTTCCATATGGTAGTATCGAAACCTTTGCGGATTTGTTGATTATGCTCAGCCATCATGAGACCGAACACCTCGGGAAAATGAAGGCGATGCTGCAGGTTGTGAATGCGGAAAAATGAATGAAAAAGTCATCATCATCGGTGGAGGTATAGTCGGCGCCAGTGCCGCATACTTTCTGGCAAAACAAGATGTCGCAGTCACATTGATCGACCGGTTCGACCGAGGACAAGCGACAGATGCTGCGGCCGGGATCATTTGCCCTTGGATATCGCAGCGACGGAATAAAGCATGGTATCGCTTAGTGAAGGCCGGCGCAAGAATGTATCCGCAACTCATCGAAAATTTGGAAGCGGATGGGGAAAAAGATACCGGATACCGTCAAGTCGGCGCCCTATCCATCCATACGGACAAAAAGAAGCTGGAAGCGACCGTGGAACGAGCTTTGAAACGGCGGGAAGATGCACCTGAGATCGGTGACATCGAATATTTGGACGAGCAAGCGGCAAGGGAAAAATTCCCTCTCTTACGTGAAGGCTATGAGGCAGTTTATGTCAGTGGAGCTGCCCGGGTTGACGGTCGAAAAGTAAGAGATGCAATGATTAAAGGGGCAATTAAACACGGGGCCGATTTGATTAAAGGGAGTGCCGAACTCATCATCGAAAATAACCGGGTTGTCGGTGCATCCGTAAATGGAGAAAAAATTTATGCCGATCACGTGATTGCCGCTGCCGGTGCATGGATGAACGAACTGCTCGAACCGTTCGGCATTGATGAAATCCAAGTCCGGCCACAAAAAGCGCAAATTCTCCACCTCCGTTATGATCAGTTGGAAACGGATCGTTTACCGGTCATCATGCCGCCGAACGATCAATATATGTTGAGTTTCGAAGACCACCACTTCGTAATCGGCGCAACCCATGAAGATGATATGGGATATGATACGGAAGTGACCGTCTTTGGCGTCCATGACATTTTGACGAAAGCATTGGATGTTGCTCCAGCTTTAGCGGAAAGTGTGATTTTGGAAGCCCGGGTCGGTTTCAGACCGATGACGGAAGGATCACTCCCCATCATCGGCTCTTTGGAATCACTGGACAATTTGCTTTATGCAAATGGTCTCGGTGCAACAGGCTTGACGGCTGGACCGTTGATCGGCCAACAACTCGCCAAACTCGTCCTTCAAGAACCGACTGATATCAATCTGGAAGACTATCGTTTGTAAAGATGGGACATTTGGGGACAGTCCCCAAATGTCCCAATCATTTGACGATGATGACGTCACAGTGGGCGCGTTTTGCCACATACTGGCTGACACTTCCCAGGATCGCCGATTGCAATGGATTGAGCCCCCGATTGCCGATGACGATTGTATCAAATTTCTCTTCTTCCGCAAATTTGACGATGGTCGGGCCGGGATCGCCATGGAGAATATGTGTCCAAAACGTGATCATTCCCTCATCAAGCCTTCTGCGGAATGGTTCCATCCGACCTTTATGCATCCGTTCGATTTCTTGTTGATCCACCGCCTCAAGGGCATCACGGCGCATCGTTTCCGTATCGACGACATAGACCGCTTCGACAGCTCCATCAAATTTTTGGGCAATTGTGATCGCATAATCCGTCGCTTTGATCGAATGTTCGGATCCATCCACCGCCAACAAGATACGTTTGAACAAAGCACAACCTCTCCTTCCCCAACATATTCATGTTTAAACAAAATACATATTTACCTGTCCGTCAACTGGATTTTTCCTTCACCGGAATTTTCCGTTTCCCATCCAACGCCCCCTCGATTTTACCAATCAACCTCCGGAACCATTCATACGAATATTGGAAAATCGGACTTTGGATAAACGTGAAAATGAAAGAAAAGATGAACACCGGGCCACCGATCATAAGACCGAATACGAGTACGGATGTTTCTACAACAATCCGGACACGACGGATGGACATTCCTGTTTTATCCGAAATGGAAAGCATGAAGCCATCTCTTGGACCCGAACCTACCCCACCGGCATTGTACATTCCACCGCCGAATCCCATAATGATAATACCGCCAAACATCAGGACGACATCGAGCCATGTATGGGTTGCAACAGGCAAAAACTCGAGCCATCGGTAAAAATCGACAAAAAGACCGACGAGAAATGCATTGAAGAATGTCCCGATTTTTATGTATCGCCGATCCAACAACGATGCGATCAAAATCAACAACACGGAAACCGTAATATTCCACGTACCGATAGTGAGACCGAACCGTTCATACAACCCGACGTTTAATACATCCCAAGGATGGATCCCCAAATGTTGCACTTGTATCGTCAGCGTGATTCCCATACTGAAAATCATAATCCCCACTAAAAAGAATCCCCAACGAATGGCCCGTCTCATGAACACCCCTCCCCCAACTGAATTTCATCATTGGAAATTTTTAATATATTTTATGACAAAAAACCAATTAGGCGAACCATGCATAAGATAATCCGAACAGAAAAATGAAAGGAAATGATGGAAATGTACTATGGTTACTACCCTTATCCTCATCAAAACTATGGATATTATGCGGCACCATATATGCAACCGGTGTATCCAACCTACGAAGAAACTGTCGAAGCTCTTCCTTTTCATGAAGATGAGTTGGAACGACAAGGTGACCAAGGAAACCGTCCTTATGTGGTGAATATAAAAAATGCCGCAGAGCGTAATCAGGCTTTCCGTCGGGCGATTTGGACAGGACGCTATATGCAATTGACTTTGATGCGCCTTATGCCGGGTGAAGATATCGGCTTGGAAATGCATCCGCACACCGATCAATTCATCCGTATCGAACATGGTCACGGGATTGTGCAAATGGGAGATCGCCGGAACCATTTGAATGATGAGCGGCGCATCAGGGAAAATGATGCCGTCCTCATTCCAGCCGGCAAATGGCATAACGTCAGGAATACCGGGAGAACCCCGCTGCTCCTCTATTCGATTTATGCACCGCCGGAACACCCAAAAGGGACGGTACACCGGACGAAACAAGAAGCGATGCATCACCACCATGGCCATCATCACCATTACCGGGAAGAAGTGTAACAAGAGAAACGCCCGTCAAACCGGACAAGAGATTACAAAGCAAGCCGTATGCATGGTGGAAAGCATACGGCTGTTTTTTCATCATAATAGAATAGGCGTTTGTCGCAAATCCTGTTTCTCTTCACGTAATCTTTATCGATTGGCGAAAAATTCCTCGGCTTTTTGCAAGTAAATTTCTTGTTCAGGTGTCAAATCATACTCTTCCTCAATTGCATCCACCGGGCAAACTGCTTTGCAGGCTGCACAGTCAATGCATACATCCGGATCTATATAAAACTGATCTGGTCCTTCTTCAATGCAGTCGACCGGACAAACGCTCACACATTCAGCTGCCTTTTCCGACTGGCATGGTTCCAAAATGACAAAAGCCATCTATGTCCAACCTCCTTGACCCCTATGATAGTCTCTCATATCCATGATAAATCTTTATCCAGCCGATGTAAATCATTTCGATACGGAAACAGATGCTTTCAACCGATATATCCGCT
>CALKWU010000092.1 GCA_938004015.1 uncultured Oceanobacillus sp. | reverse complement strand
ATGTGTACAACTTCGATATCCCGCAAGATCCGGAAAGTTATGTGCACCGTATCGGTCGTACCGGTCGTGCCGGCAGGACAGGAGAAGCGATTTCTTTTGTGACGCCGCGGGAAATGGCCCACTTGCATCTGATCGAACGGACGACGAAAAGTAAAATGAAGCGTCAAGCCCCGCCGACCAACCAGGAAGCGAAGCGTGGTCAACAGCAAATGACATTGGAAAAAATCGAAAAAGCGATTGAAGAAAGGGATTTAAGTTCTTATAAAGAAGCTGCCGAAGACCTATTGGAAAACCATGATTCAATCACCGTCATCGCAGCGGCGGTGAGCTTGCTGACGAAAGAGCGGAAGGATACACCTGTCCGCATTTCCTCCATCGCTCCCGTCAGTGTGAAAAGGTCGGGCGGTGGAAAAGGTGGAAAGCGTGCGAAAAACAAACGTTTTTACGGCGGACGCAACCGGAAAGGCAACTATTCAAAACGGAGAAAATAAAGCTGACAAAAATTGGCTATACCCGGAATGGGTCAATCAGGGACTGTCCCTGATTGACCCGTTTTTCGGTAGGAAAAGCTGTCGCTCAGTCGGTCGATTTTATCCTCTTCCATATCGTTCACATGCATATGTCTCCCACCCAAGTTGTTGAGAATGGATACTTCGAAAGTAGCTAACTTGGCTTTCCTCTGAAATGGATTTTGCTTTTTACGGAAAGCTTGGATCCGTTTGTGGTACAGTCTGACGGTCATCCGACTGATGAAACGATAACGGATGGTGAGCTGATTCCCATCAATATGGAAACCCGCATCTTTGTAACACAACCACCCTCTAACTAACGCTAAAACCAACAATGCAGAGGGGATCCATAGGAATGTCGGAAAGATGAAGAACACCAAAATACCGGCCAATAGAATCAAAACGCTGGAGCGGAACAGATAAAACGGAATGGCTTTTCTTTTTGCTGTCGTCCAATACCCATCTTCTTCCCATGCGAATTCTTCAATGAAAGTTAGCAAAAAATCTTGTATTTCCCGCTTGTGCAAGATAGGGAATAAAATGATGGAATTATCCATGGTGTCATTCAAATCACCACCAGCCACTTCAGCAATGATCGTCGCATAGCCGAAAGGTTGGCGAATGATGTTTTCTTCGATGGCAATGGCTTGAATCCGTTGAATTGGTATCGTCATCTGTTTTCTTTCTAAAACCCCTCGTGCAATCAATATTTCATCATCTTGCCGTTTGATCGTAAAGTTCCCGTAGCGGATGATATTCCAAAGGACACTTGCTGCCCAAACGATGATCAAGACAGCTATAACGAGTAAAGCGATAAATACAAGACTTGTGGAAGTGATCCACTGGAATGTGTATTCGTAAATTTCTTCTGAAATGAATTCCTCCATCTCTAGTACAGCCGCAAAAAGCAGGACGAGAATCATGCCTGCGCCTCCTGAGGTGACTCCGGCCAAAATCAATCGTTCCATGGAGATTTTTTGGACCGGATACGTCGGTGCCGGTACGTCTGTTGTGATTTCTGTTCCATGTGGTTGTTTTTTCAATATATTCCTGATTTGCTCCCCTTCATCGAGGGTGACGGCAGTCAAGGAGGCTTCCGCTTCAAATCCGCTGCTCGCTGTTTCGATTTTCACCCGTGCCAGTTTAAAAAGACGATGTAAAACTGTTTCGGTCAAATCAATGGCTTGAATCCTGTTTTTGGAAATCGTTCGTTTCGTCCGTTTGAAAATACCGTATTCCAATTGCAATGCTTCATCGGTCACATAATAGGAGAAACGGTGCCAAGCGAGAAAGCCGTATATGAAGTCGAGCAGCAATACACCGATTAAAATCAGAAAAAAATAAAGGAAATCCAAAGCGACGAACATTGGGATGACGAAATACCAATTATTTTTAATTGGTTTCAACATATTGAATACAATCGTCACTGGGTGGAGCCTTTTCTTTTCATACATCATCTTCATCCACCCTCGCCAATTCCGAGATCCGATCCCTTAAATCCGAGGCATCTTCTTCTGAAAGTGCAGGAATCGTATGGACAGTTGCCGCTGTGGAAATCGACACACTTGCGACACCGTAATGCTTCATAATCGGCCCTTGTTTCGTGTCGACATGTTGCACACGGATCATCGGCACTAATGTCCGTTCCATAATGAAAATGCCGCGTTGGATATAAATCTCTTGTTCAAAAATTTCATAACGCCATCTTCTGTACCGTAATTTTGGGATGGGAAAAAGGAACAGGTAAGTCGCAATCAAATTCAAAATGGCCGGTACAAGTACATAGACGATTGGCCAGTCATGGATAAAAGCGATGCTCGCTACGACGCTGATGATGATCCAAATGATGCCGAGCAGAATCCCTGCATTGATTTTCCAAACTTTCAATGCACGTTTATCGATTGAATGTATCGGCGGTTGTCTCATTTTTAATCCCCCTTCGAATAACTATACGGACGAGATGCAATATAAGTTTCCAAAATTAATAGGGCCAAACAGGGACAGTCCCCGTTTGGCCCATTAAAATCGGTTGATTAATCCGATGATGGCAAGAATTCCGACGACAATCCAAATCCAATTTTTCCGGATGCTTTCCGGAATTCTCCTTTTTTTGTTCCAGCGGTTCGGATCAAAGGCGACCTCTCCACTTTCGCCGGGACGTTCCCTGCGATAAGCCATCCAAGGGGAGAATGGTTGAATATTGCGGAGGACCACTGGTGCCAATACAAAACCTCCGGCAAATCCGGCTAAGTGTGCGACGATATTGATATTTCTCCCGACTAAGGACATGAGGACACCAAAAATGAGAATCGTCGTCACGATTTGCGAACTCCCGTAATCAATCAAATGTTTCCGGAAAACGACCATAAAAATATAAACTCCCAACAGTCCGTAAATAGCTCCGGATGCACCAAGGTGCAGATAATTCAACGGTTCCAATAAATAGGTTGCAATATTGCCGATGATGCCTGCTCCGAGATAGGCAAACAGGAACTTCCCTTTCCCGACCATCCGCTCTAATGCCGGTCCGAAGATGACGAGAGAGAAGGAGTTGAACAACACATGGGTCAAGTCCACATGTAAAAAAATCGGCGTGACGAGCCGCCAATATTCCCCAAGGGCAATCGCAAAGTTAGAACCGATTCCGAAACCGTAGATGATATCAGCAAACGGC
>CALKWU010000091.1 GCA_938004015.1 uncultured Oceanobacillus sp. | reverse complement strand
CCGAGCACAAGTCTGCCATTTGAAATGACCAATGTTTGCGCATGTCCGACGGTGCTCGTTTTCAAATGGGCAGCCGTATTCCCTTCCATATGCCGATCGTTCGGATGATTCCATGGATACACTTCGGCTAATCGCATGAGCATGTCCCTCTTCACATCAGGGTCTGCATTCTCGTTGACCGTGATGCCTGCAGTTGTGTGCAGTGATGATACGATGAGAATCCCGTCTTTGACACCGGATTCTTGGACCCAACTTTCCAGCTCATCGGTGATATCAATCATTTCATCGTGTTCGTTCGTCTGGAGATGAAAAATTTTTTCCATTGTATACCTCCATTCCCATTTTACCTTCTAGTTCAACATTTTATCATAGTTGGACTGTTGTATTATATATATTTTATTGCAAAATCTATCCATGATATAGAATTAGGATGGAGGAGGGGATACAATGAAAGTTCGGTTTGGTTATGTCGCTCATGCAATGGAATTATGGGATGCGAGTCCATCGAAAACATTGACATTTAAACGATATCAAACCTTGCCAAAAAACGAACGGTTGGAAAAACTCCAGGCAGTCACGGCAGATAATCTGCTTCATACTAAAAGAATCCTTCACTACAATATCGCTCACGACATTAAATTATATCGGTTTTCCAGTGCCCTCGTCCCTTTGGCGACCCATCCGGAAGTGATGTGGGATTTTGTTGCGCCTTTTCAAAAGGAATGGAAAGAACTAGGGATTCTAATCCGAAAAAATCGGATACGTCCAAGTTTCCATCCCGGTCAATTCACGCTTTTCACAAGTCCACGAGAAGACGTGACCAGTCAAGCGGTACTGAATATGGAATATCACTACCGCATGTTGGAAGCGATGGATGTGTCGGACGCTGCCATCATGAACATCCATATTGGTGGGGCGTATGGAGACAAAAATAAAACGTTGGAAAGATTCCATGTGAATTTACGAAAGATTCCAAGCCAAATAAAACATAAAATGACGTTGGAAAATGACGATAAAACGTACAATGTGGAAGAAACATTGCTTACTTGCAAGAAAGCAAAAGTTCCGATGGTGCTTGATTATCATCATCATATGGCCAACCCGACCGAAAATGAGCTTCTGCAATATTTGCCACGAATTTTCAACACGTGGGATGATTTCAATCAAGTTCCGAAAGTACATATTTCATCACCGAAGTCCGACCAAGCTTACCGTTCTCATGCCGATTATGTGTCGCTTGACTTCATCCTTCCATTTATAAAAATGGTAAAAGAATTGGATCGGGATGTAGATATGATGGTCGAGGCGAAACAAAAAAGTCTCGCCATGCATCGCCTTGTTGAAGAGTTGGCCTCCATTCGTGGAGTGAAGCGGATTGGCGGTGCCACCTTGGAATTCTAAAATATAGAGGACAGACT
Source organism: uncultured Oceanobacillus sp. (assembly GCA_938004015.1). Classification (GTDB taxonomy): domain Bacteria; phylum Bacillota; class Bacilli; order Bacillales; family Amphibacillaceae; genus Oceanobacillus. Next base: position 4,762 of record CALKWU010000091.1, on the reverse strand, counting down.
CTGAAGCACTTCGAACTAGGCTTGATCCTGTCCTATTTTCAATCGATGACATAATCATTAATCAATTGATAAACTTTAAAAAGTAATTGATCCATGTTTTTATCCTTCATAAATTGTAATTCAACACGCATACCACCAGATAAAAACAGTTTGATTTCTGAATCTAAATCCAGTCTGCCGGCAGTTTCAATCGAATAAGTGACAATCTGATTAAAAGGTATGGAAAAATATTCGACCTTTTTTCCGGTAAGGCCTTGTTTGTCGGCGATCAAAATTCGTTTGTCAGTGAATACTGCGATATCCCTAATCGTTTTTACACAAAATTGCACTTCTTCCTTTGAAGAAATGAATCCACGTATGTCGTCTGAAAGTGGCACTTCATGATAAAAGGTGAATACTTTTTGATTCGACTGTTGAGTCATCTATTTTCCCTCCTCAGTTCTATTATACATTATTGTAATTTTCTAAGAGAAACTATTAGAAACGACGTAATGATGTTCAAAGCTTGACAAACAAATGCCAACTATTTAAAATTGTATAAAAATTATATCGATATCAATTCATCAACTTCGACAAATATGAATAATATAATGATATGTTAACAAAAAGGGATTTATTGCCTTTTAAGTTTTCTGTATATTACGGATTATTAAAAAATACAGTCTGCTGGGAGGGATAACTGATGGGCATCCGAGTGACCATTGAGGAAAAGGCGAGGAACATCATCCATGAAAAAGGAAATCTTCTGACGATTTCCCGTCTGAGCATCGACAACTGCTGTGTTCCAATCAGTGATGTGATGATTCGTTATAAAAAACCGGAGAACCTGAATATGTTCAATGAGATTAAAACTGAAAACATCTCCTTATATGTAGATAAAAAACTAGACTTTAAAAATGAGCTCATCTGCATCAAGCATTCCGGTTTCGGGCCGTTTCGTACCGTCCGAGTCGAAGGTGTTACCCATTTTTAATCATAGTAGAATCCATTGTTGAACCCAATTGATGGAGGGATTTACATGACACAATCCAACAGGCTCACCAATTTTGCTCATGAATTGGCGAATAAGTATACCGTTTTTTTTGACGTATACCGGGATGAAAAGTTAGGGAAATTTTCCCTGCCTTTTTTTGCGATTTACCGTAGACGCGATGAACGTTATATGATTTCAAAAAAAATAAAGGTGTACGGTGTGGAAAATCAGCATATCGTGTTTGCATCGATATGTGAGGAGCTTACGACTGCCTTTGTTCGGGAGTTTCAACAAACAATCGAGCAAAATATATCGACATATATCCCTGAAGACGATGAACATATGTCGACGATTGTTCTAGGGATTGTCATCACGAATCAAGATGTAGATGATAAAACACTAAAGGAGGTGAAGCGTTATCGGAAGCTGAAATTTCTAAAGTTCGGATTGCATGGTTGGGTGGAAATGTATGTCGTGTTGGTGAATTTGCAGAATCGAACAATCCATATACACACGAAAGGAAAAAAATTTATCCAATCGATTGAAAAAATGCTGAAGGAGGAGGTTAAAGTATGAATGGAATCATGTTGATGTTGATTGCCGGAATTATTTTCCTCATCGCTTACTTTACTTATGGAAAATACCTCGATAAAAAATTGGGGGTCGATCCGAAACGGAAAACACCGGCAATAGAATTGGCTGATGGCGTCGATTATGTTGCAGCAAAAAAGCCAGTTCTTCTCGGACATCACTTTGCGACGATTGCCGGTGGAGGGCCAATTGTCGGACCGATTACTGCTGCTGTTTTCGGTTGGATTCCAGCAGTATTATGGATCGTCATAGGTAGCATATTCTTCGGTGGCGTTCACGACTATGCATCCTTGCAAGCATCCATTCGCCACCGTGCACAATCGATCGGGACCATCATTAAGGAATATATCGGAAACCGTGGACAAACGTTATTTTTATCTTTTTCCATCGCGACGATCATTCTCATCGTCGGTGTATTCTGTGTGTTGGTTGCCGATACATTTGAAGCGACACCTGAAGCAGCGACTGCATCGATTTTATTTACAGTCTTAGCAATCCTGTTCGGTATCGCCGTCAACCAAATGCGTATGAACTTTGTCATGGCTAGTATCGTCGGTGTCGTCATTATGTTCGCTTGCATTTGGGTCGGAATCCAATTTCCTATTCAACTCAGTGCAACGACTTGGATCATCATTCTGCTCATCTATTCTTATGTCGCGTCGATCTTGCCGGTCTGGGTTCTTTTACAACCAAGGGATTATTTGAATTCTTATTTATTATACGGAATGATGCTTGGTGGTTTCATCGGTATTTTAGTGGCCAATCCAACGATTCAATTGGCAGGTTTCACTGGTTTTTATAATGACACGTTAGGCCCGTTGTTCCCGATTCTATTCATTACCATTGCATGTGGAGCAATTTCCGGTTTTCATTCCCTCGTGGCGAGCGGAACGACGGCGAAACAATTGGATAGTGAGAGGAACGGTAGATTCATTGCTTATGGTGGCATGTTAATTGAAGGTTTCCTAGCTGTCATTGTGGTCATTTCTGTTGCGTATTTGACAACGGGTGCATTTACAGAAAGATTGGCTGATTCAGGTGGACCGATCCCGACCTTTGCCTTAGGTCTAGGTCATTTTATGAACGCATTCGGTTTGCCGCTCTCAACCGGTGTCACTTTTGTTTCTCTTGCAGCTTCGGCATTTCTTTTGACGACTCTTGATTCAGCGACACGGTTGGGTAAATTCGGCGTTCAAGAATTTGCAGAAGGGAAAAGTAAACTATTTGAAAATCAACATGTGGCGACTCTCGTCATTGTCGTAGGTGCTGCAGCCTTGGCATTGTCCGGTACTTGGGCAGACTTGTGGCCATTATTCGGATCTGCCAACCAGATGTTGGGCGCTCTTGCACTGCTCGCCGTCAGTGCATGGTTGATCAAAATCGGTGTCAAATCCCTATTTACGTTAGTTCCGATGGTGTTCATGTTCATTCTCACGCTATCCGCGCTGGCCGTACTGATGTATCAAAACTTTGTCGTCAGTAATTGGTTGCTTACGATTTCCGGCTTTGTCTTGTTTGTATTATGTATTTTCTTGATTTTCGAAGCTTGGAATTCTTACACTTCACGAGATAAGGATAAGTCTGCAACCGCATAAATTTTAAGCGTTTACAATCAATATGGCCCACAAATTTTGATGCCTGCAATTTGTGGGCCGTTTTGTTTGGTCTGCTATATGTCGTTCAATGAAGGATAGTTTTGAAAGATTGTTCATGCAAAACTTAATTTTTCGAAAATAAGATTGAAATCTCTTCCGGCTTTTCTTAAAATGAACGGTAAGTGGTGTTGTGGCGTGAAAATATGGTTTTCCGCATAAATTAAAGTGAAGGATGTGGGAAAATGGGCAAGTTTACAGGTGGGCAAGTCATTGTGAAATGGATGGAAGAAACGGGAATCAATCATTTCTTCAATGTACCGGGTGAAAGTTTTTTACATATTTTCGATGCGTTATATGACAGCAAAAAAGTGGAAGTGTTGTCTTTTCGACATGAATCAGGCGCTTCCTTTGCTGCAGAAGCTTACGGAAAAATAACGGGGAAGCCAATTGTCTGCATGGCGACACGAGGCCCTGGGGCGAGCAATTTGAGCATCGGGGTGCAGACGGCCTATTATGATGGCACACCGATGATTGCGATGATTGGTCAAGTTCCGCGGGACAAATACAAGACAGGATCATTCCAAGAAGTGGATCATGGGGAATTTTTTTCAACAATTGCTAAAGAAGTGTTTTATGTTTCCTCGGCAAAACAACTCCCACAGGTGTTGAAACAAGCGGAATGGATTGCTTTGGAAGGAAAACCGGGGCCGGTCGTCATTTCGCTGCCGACGGATGTGTTGGAGGAACGGACGGAGCAAATTTCGTTTTCGAAAATCCCTTCTGCAAAGGAAAATGCTGACTATAGGGTAATAGCGCGGCAAGTCATCGACCAATGGATGGAAAGCGAACGACCGGTCATCATTTCATCGATGGAAGCGGTACGAGGAAAAAAAGCGCAATTGTTAGATGAAATAGCCTTAAAGTTAGGAACTCCGGTCATTACCGGCTGGAGGAGGTTTTCCTCTTTTGCAAATGATCATCCTAATTTTATCGGTTCATTGGGACTTGGCGGCCCGGAAGTGACGAGTGAAGCGGTGATGAATGCAGACTTGATTCTCGGTTTCGGCAACAGTTTGGAAGATATCAATATTAATGGAGGAGACCGATTGCCGGAACATGCCGTCATTTATCAAATATCCCCTTATCTTGAACCTGGGGCTCCTCGCTTCCTCGACGATAATGAATTGAATCTCGTTCAAACTGATGAATTGCCATTTTTGCAATCCTTGTTGGAATTTGTAAATGAAATCGAGCTTGATACGGTACGTAAGGAAAAAATGGAAAGGACGGAAGCGTTGCATAAGCGATATCTTTCGACGATGGAATCGAATGTCACCGTAGAACCTGAACGGTCACGGAATGAAGTGTATTTTCGGGCACTGAATCAATGGATTGAAGACGATGCGGTCATTGTCAGCGATGCAGGGAATTTCGCCCATTGGCTACTGCGGTACATCAGATTTGATAAAGAACGGGTATATGTCGGTCCAGTCAACGGTGCGATGGGATACAGCATCCCGGCCGGATTAGGCGTCTCGGTTGCAACTGGAGGCAAGCCGGTTTGGTGTTTCGCAGGGGATGGCGGTGCGATGATGACGATAGG
>CALKWU010000090.1 GCA_938004015.1 uncultured Oceanobacillus sp. | reverse complement strand
TTGAGGTGGCGTTCATGAGACTTCTGTCGTACGTATTGATGATCCTTGGGGTCGGTTTATTGGCTTTCGGAGGCTTTCAATGGTACACGACGAACAGCGCACAAAAAGAGGCCACGGCGGAGGCACAAGCATTGATTGCCGAACGGGAAACGAAACAGACTGCGGAAGATTTCGATCCATTCGCTATAGCGGCGGATTTCGATCCGGATATTGGAGAAACGGCGGGTGTGCTACATATTCCAAAATTGGACGCGGACTTGCCGATCATCGAGGGTACCCATGAAGATGAACTGGCGCGTGGGGTCGGGCATTACCGCGGTACTGCCTATCCATTGCAAAACGAGCAAATCGTCTTGTCCGGTCATCGGGATACAGTTTTCCGGCGGATGGGTGAGTTGGAAATCGGCGACCACCTGGTCATTCAAATGGAGTATGGGGATTTCACTTATGAAATTACAGAAACGAAAATCGTATCTGCGGATGACAGGACGATCATCGTTCCCCATGGAGAAGAAGTGTTGACTGTTACGACATGTTACCCGTTCAATTACATCGGCTATGCACCGGATCGTTATATCATTTACGCCTATCCGGTGGAAGAAAACGATGATTGAGCCGAACGATGCGACGAAATAGAAACATATCCATAAGGCATCGGGACATCCGATGCCTTTTTTCGTGTGAAAATCGACATCTTTCCTTTATGATTCAGATTATGATAGACGAAACCGTCGATTTCCGTTATAATTTTATACAGCAATCAGGCGGAACAGCAATGTGTTTTCAATCATGGAAAAACCATCATACATATAGAGGGGTAATTACAAGTGGTATCGAGAATGCAAAGAAACAGTAGGGGTAAAAAAAGAAAAAAGTGGTTGTATTGGGTTGGAGGACTATTGCTTGCATTCGTCATTCTTATTGGCGGCGGCATCTTCTACATTTACAGCCAATTAGGAAGTGCCATTGACACGATGCACAATCCACTATCGCGGGACGATGATCCGGAGCGTCAAAAAGAAATAAAAGAAATTTTTGATGAACGTGAATCAGTAAATATTCTCCTCCTCGGTGTCGATGAAAGACCTGGCGACAGAGGCAGATCTGATACGATGATTCTCGTGTCGCTCAATCCGCGTACAGACTCCATGATCATGTTGAGCATTCCTCGGGATACATATGTGAATATCCCAGGTCGTGGCATGGATAAAATCAACCACGCTTACGCTTTCGGAGGAGTGGATTTGGCGGTACAAACGGTCGAGGAGAACTTCAATATTCCAATCCACGTTTATTCACGAGTGAATATGGAAGGTTTCAAACAAGGGATCGATGCGATTGGTGGAGTGACCGTGAACAATACACAAAGTTTCAACCAAGGTGGTCATACGTTTGAGGAAGGCGCCATCCATTTGAATGGTGAACAAGCACTGGATTACATCCGGATGCGGAAACAAGATCCTCGCGGCGATTTAGGACGTAACGAAAGACAGCGGGCAGTCATTTCTGCTGCGTTGGAAAAAGGTGCGAGCTTCTCCAACATCACGAAATTCGGTGAAATCCTCGATATTTTGGGAGAAAATGTACAAACCGACTTGGATATGGATAAAATCCAAACATTGTTCACCGGTTATTTGGGGACAAGACATAATATCCGGACATTGGAGATCGAAGGTTCCGGTTCCACAATCAACGGGATTTGGTACTATGTCGTTCCCGATTCTGAATTTAATCGAATCAGTACCGAAATCCGCAATCATATGCAAAGTTGAAAGGAAAACGTCAAGGAAAATTCTCCTTGACGTTTTTTGACTTTCGTCATAAATTCTGTAAACTTTCCTATAAATTATTGGGGCAAAGATGCTATACTATTGGTAAGAGTCTTTCATGGGGTGACAAGAGAGATGAAACGAAGCGTTTTACTGATTGTCTTGATGATTCTTTTAACCGCATGCTCAAATGAAGAACATGTGACACCGAATGAACGTTTTCAAGAATTCGCTTCTTTATGGACGGAACAACGATTTGAAGAAATGTACGATTACTTCAGTTCAGAGACGAAGGAAAACATTTCTGAAGAAGATTCGATCGAGCGTTATGAAAAAATTTACAGCGATTTGAATATTGACGAAATACATATAGATTTTGAACGATTGTCCGAGGAAGAGCTCGACATGTTGACTGAAGCTGAAGAAGAGGAAATTCTGAGCGTCACCATTCCATTTTCGGTATCTATGGAATCATTTGCCGGACCGATTGAATTTGAACATGAAGCTGTGTTGGTGCAAGAACCAGTCGATATGGAAGATGATGAAGAAGTGACATTAAGCTGGTTCGTCGAATGGAATCCGGGATTCATCCATCCCGAACTGGAAGATGGTGGAGAAATCGGCATCCAAACAGTGGAGCCATTACGCGGGGAAATCTTGGATCGCAATCAAATGCCACTGGCGATAAATGATAAAGTCTATCAAATCGGCATCGTACCCGAAAACTTGCAGAACAGGGAGCAAGCGATCCAAGAAATTGCCACTATCTTGAATATTAGAACAGAAACGATTGAAGAAGCATTGGATGAACCTTGGGTGCAAGACGATTTATTTGTCCCGATCGCAACGATTTTGCCTTCCGATGAAGACGTATACAATCGGCTCATGGCCATTCCGGGTGTACAACGGATGGAAGTGATGGGCAGGATTTATCCAGGCGGCGAGGCGACTGCCCACTTGATTGGGTATATTGGCGACATCACCGCCGAATTTCTGGAAAAAGCGGATAACCATGAGTACGGCCCGAATGATAAAGTCGGACGCCGTGGTCTGGAACAGCTCTATGAGGAACGGCTGCGAGGTAAAAAAGGCGTGAAAGTCTTCATCAGAAAAGAAAACGGAGATGAAGTCACCATCGCCGAAAAACCAGTGCAAAATGGTGAAACCATCCAATTGACAATCGACATCAACATTCAAGAAAAAATTTACGAGAGCTATGGAGATGATGCGGGAACCACAGCCGCAATCGACCCGAAAACGGGCGAAACCCTCGCCCTCGTCAGTGCACCTGCTTTTGACCCGAATGACATTTTATACGGAACATCTTCAGACCTTTGGCAAAGGTTGGAGGAAGATGAGCAGCAACCGTTGATCAACCGCTTTGCTGCCACTTACGCTCCTGGTTCTGTACTGAAACCAATTACAGCAGTTGCCGGCATCAATGCAGGCACGTTGGACCCTGAGGAAGAATTGGAAATTAAAGGGAAATATTGGGGTAAAGAAAGTTGGGGCGGCTATGAAGTCTCCCGATTGACACTGTCAGACGGCCCGGTCGATTTAGAAGATGCGCTCGTCCGTTCAGATAATATTTATTTCGCCATGCAAGCTGTTGATATGGGCGGCAATGCATTCGTCGAACAGTTGGAACGTTTCGGTTTCGGTGAAGAACCTTACCTACCGTACGAATATCCGGTCACGATGTCGTCGATTTCCAATAGTGGTGATTTGGATGATGAAATCCTCCTCGCCAACACCAGTTACGGTCAAGGGGAAATAGAGATGAGCGCCCTTCATTTGGCTGCAAGTTACACCATTTTTGTGAATGAAGGAAATATGGTGAAACCGACATTATTGCTCGATGAACCGACTGGAGAAGTTTGGGAAGAAAATTTACTATCTAAAGAAGAAGCAGAACGGATAGATGAAATATTACGTAAAGTCGTGACCGATGGTACGGCACAACTTGCGGAAGAAGAAGCGAATGTACCGTTGGCGGGGAAAACCGGAACGGCAGAGTTGAAGTTGTCCAGAGATTCCGAAGGCTCGGTGAACAGCTGGTTTATCGCATATCCTCATGAGTCACAAGACATTTTAATGGCTATGATGATCGAAAAGACAGAAGACAAAGAAATGAGCTACGCTGTGGAAAAGTTTGTAGAAGTGATCAACAAGCTTTATCCGGATGAAGAATAAAAAAGAAGGGACGAACTGATCCCTTCTTTTTTGATGCCATGATATATTTTGAACCGGCTTTTGTTTTCATTTTTTTTCCATGGACGACAAGATATCGGTCAGCCGCTTGAATTCCGCTTCATTCCGCTCATCCAAGGCCCGGTCGATGAGCCGCAACACATTTTGCCGTTCCAATTCTTTCATGATCGATGTGACATCTTCATCCTCTTTGACATCCATTTCATTTTGGGTACTGAAGTAGTATGGTTTGGCTATCGCATGGATTTGTTCCAGAAACTCAGGCAATGTGATCAATTTCACCATTGGAATGTTCACGATATCTTTTGCGTTTTGAAAAGCGAACACCGCATCGATATTCTCAATTTTTTCAGTTCGACGGTTGACGCGGATTTCATTCGACTCGACGGGAATGAACTGGTAAACCTTATTCTTGATGATGACTGAAAAATATTGATAGGCGAGAATGATCCGGACAAAATTTTTCTCTGTTTTAATGTAATACGGTTTGAGCATTTTCAACGTTACCATAACTTCACCACCCTTTTTCAGTGTTTCATCCAAAATTTTAGTTAATTAATTGTAACCGATTTCAAGAAAAATTACAAGTGTCATTTTATTAAATTGTTGAAATACTATGACCATTTTGCGATATCGGAAGAAAAAATGGGACAAAAAGGGGCTGTCCCCGTTTGTCCCATCAGTTGAGTTTTGTTTGGATTTCGGCGGCGATTCGATTTGCTTCCTTTTGTGAAAAGGCTTTTTTATCATCTTCCGCAATCATTTTTTCCGCTTCTTCTTTTATCACTTTTAAACCTTGTTTCATGTAACCTTTATATTCTTTCGTCAGTTTCTGGATTTCTTCCGCATATTTTTCATCCGTCCCCGGTGTAACGGTCTCTTCATAAAGATCGATGACTCTTTCCCGGTGCTTATCTTCAGGCTCGAAAGCATGTGGATCCGTACTGTCGAAAAGACAGACACTTAATTCCGGAATGAGCACCATATCGATACTGTTCGGATCGAAACTGCAATGGTACATTTCCAAATCCAGGCCTCTATCCAAACATGCATTGGCGACTTTTCTCATGAAGGTCGATTTTCCCGTACCGGCACGGCCTTTAATATGGTATATTTCTTTCAAGTTTTCAATCAAGTTCGGCACTTCATTCACAGAACCTTCTGCCGTATTCGTCCCGAACAACCTTTTGAAAACATAAGGTTCTTTATCACGTTTCGGCACATCTTTCAATAAATCATCGATGAATTCATGGGCAAGCTCGTCAGCTTTTTTAAAATCCATTTCATCGATGTATATTTTTTCCAACTCATCATGGATACGCAAGCCTTTTTGGAAAAGATCATATGCTTTATCGGTAAAAGCAGCTTTCGTGTCTCCTAAAACAGCCATTTGTTTCGAACGGAAAATTACACCATCAATATAACGGTGTGTGATTGGGCTTTTCAACACTTCGATGTCAGTCTTGCCCCGATTGTTTGCAATCAATTGTTCCAAAATTGCCGTATCCATTTTGCGAGACTCCTGATCAAGCCTTACAGTTTCTTTGATGCCATGGAGATTTGATGATAAGTAATTGACGAAGCCTTCTGCTGTATTTCCAGATACATAATAGTTTTTCAACATCAACAAACCATCCTTTATTTGCCTGATGTGACTAGTTTATGCCGTTTCCGAAAAAGTGATGCATAACGCGGCTCGTCTAACCTTAAAGATGCAGCCGGATACGATGCAGACTCTTCAGCAAGACAAGCAATAAACCGACTTCAATCGGATAGAGGACGATGGCTTTAATCATACGCGGCATGGCGAAAAGTGGACTGCCGAACATGATGTTGAGCCAAATTGGTGTGAGAATCAGCGTTATCAAAATTGTAACGACCAAGTTTGCCAGTGCGACACGAACAAGGGTAATTTCCTTTTTGTAAAAAAACAAGCCGAACAATAGCCCGATTAAAAAAGCGTTGAACGTGAATCCGGGAAAAAAGAACCCGGCTGGCCGCAAAACGAAACCGAGTATATCTGCAACAGCCGAAGCGATACCCGCATTGATCGATCCGTAAAGATAAGCAAGCAACGCAATCGGTAAAAAAGAAAAACCGATTTCCAATAGCGGACCGAACGAAAGGGTAAATTGGTTTAACACTAAATTGATACCGACTAAAGCTGCCGTTACTGTAAGCATTTTCGTCGTATTTTTTTGCCTTTTGGCGGATATTTCTTTAACCGGGAGCATACGATTCATCCCTTCCTGTCAACAATCATCTTTTTTCATATCATAACTGAAACGGGAAAGATCGCAAGCCCTATTCTATAAATGCTTTTTCGCTTAAAGGACGAAGCGTTCAATCGCTTCCGCCACCCCGCTATCATTGTTCGAAGCCACAACATGGTCTGCCACCTTTTTGATCGCTTCCTGGGCATTCCCCATGGCAATCCCGACTCCGGACTGTCGGATCATTTTAATGTCATTCAAACTATCGCCACAAGCCATGACATTGTCCATCGTAATCCCGATACGGTCACATATAAATTGCAAAGCATCGGCTTTCGATACACCTTTTGCATTCACTTCGATGTTCGTCGGCAAGGAATTGGATATTTCCAATTCTTCATATTTTGAGAACTCATTGACTAAAATGTTTAAGGCTTTTTCATTTTCCGTGTAGCAACCGAATTTCAACCATTCATGACTGTAAAAATCATCCGGCCTTTCATTTTGGAAAACACCGGCAGTGGACACCATCCAAATACCGGCTCCTGCTTGAATGGCAAGATTATAAAGCTTTTCGACCATCTCCGTCCGTAAAGGCTTTCTCCTTAACAATTCTTTTTCCATCGTCCAAATTTCTGCGCCATTTGCCGGAACGAGGTACGAAGGCAAGCGGAGGTCGACGGCGTATGGATAGCATCTGTCAAAACCACGTCCGGTGCTTAATATGACATGCACATCTTTTTCCAATGCTTTTTCTATCGCTTTCCGGTTTTTTTCCGTCACTTCGTTGACATCGTTGAGCAAAGTTCCGTCCATATCGAGGGCGATCAATTTAATCTCTTTCATGAATATCCTCCTTGTTTTTCTTGTAACCTTTTATCGTAAAAGAAAGTTGTGAAATACGGGATGAGGAGCAAGACGAGCAGGATATAGAATAATATTTCCATATTGTAATAGTCTACAATGAAACCGCCAAGTAACGGTCCCGTCATCCGGCCGATCGTCGCAATGCTGTTCACCAAACCTTGATACAGTCCTTCCCTCCCCTTTGGCGCAAGCTCATTGGCAAGCGTCGGAAAAGCCGGCCACATGAGGACTTCCCCTAGGGTGAGAATCGCCATGGCCACCGCAAACATCGTGAAGGCCTCCGCATGCATGACGACGAGGAAGGAACCAATCATGATCGTCGTGCCAATGTAAATATGTGCCTTTCCACTCGTTACCCTGTTTGTAAACCATTGTACCAGAGGTTGTGTCAAAAGGATAAGGAAACCATTGATGGCCCAAATCGTGCTGTATTGTTCCACTGGAATTCCAATATGTTGCGTATACGACGCGATGGTCGACTGCCATTGGGCATAACTGATATGGATGAACAAAAACCCGAGACAAAGGGTTGCTAAAGCTGTGAAACTTGCACCAAATCGCATTTTTTTCCGTTGGCCGACGACGGAAGTGTGCATTTGCCTGTCTTTTTCTTTGTCCAACGGTTTGAACGTGAATAACACAAGAATGAAAAAAATTGCAATGAAAAATGCATTGGCACCGAATATGTAATCAAAGGAAATGCTTGCAACATACCCGCTTAACGTCGCCCCCATGGCAACACCTAAGTTTTGTGCGACATAGACTGCGTTGAACGCTTTTCTCCCGCCATCCGGCCATAACGATCCCGCCATCGCAAACATGATCGGCCACGTGATGCCATTTCCAAACCCAATGACGATGAGCAGAATCGAATATGGAACGATTGAATGATGGAAGGTTAAAACGAATGCTGCAGTAAGAGCAATCGATGTTGCGATGAGGATGGAACGGTAAGCACTGTAGCGATCATACAGAAAACCGCCAAGCAAATTCCCCAATACGGCAGCCAATTGATTGAACATCAAAATCATTCCGGCGAAAGCCAAAGATTGTCCGAGGACATTATGCATATAAATCGTGTTCAACGGCCATAAGAACGAACCGCCGGTCACGTTGATCGTTGTTGCAATCGCTAAAAGCCAAATCGATCTTGGCATCTTATCAGCTCATTTCTATGTATTCTCCGTTTCTCTTTCCACCAAACCTATTGTAAATCACCCCTTCTTACAGCGCAAACGAGATAAGCAGGGAAGTTTTGAATGTGCTGTTTCAGTTTTCATTCTTACATTTGCATGTTTTTAGATTGATATGTCATGTTATTTCTCGACCTCATCATCTGTGCCATACCAGTGGTCAATTTGAAAAAAGTAAAAAGTCGGAACTTCAGGGTTCCGACTATGGATAATTCCCGATTTATCCGACCTCTATTCATTCTTCAATGACTTTTCTCACTTCATTCGTCTCGTCAAAATCCAAAAGTTTTTCAATATCGATGAGCAAAATCAGTTCTTCGTCCAGTTTGTAAATCCCTTCAAGGAACGTGTTCCTGATGTCGGCGATGACTAAGGGCGCCTCTTTGATTTGTTCTGTTGGCAAATCCCTTACATCTTCCGCCCGATCGACAATGAACCCTACTTGCATGCCTTCAATCATCACAACAAGGATCCGGGTTTGATCGGTAGCTTGTGCAACAGGCAAATGCAATCGTTCCCTTAAATCGATGATGGCAGTCGTTTCATTTCGGATTTCTGTAACCCCTTTGATGAAAGCCTTCGAATGTGGAACTGCCGTAATCGGCTGAAGCCTCTCAATTGAAATCACATGTTCGACATGGACAGCAAACGTCTGACCGGCCAATTGAAACAAAATATATTTTTCAGAATGCGCCATATTTACCTCCATCCTTATTTGATTAATGCATTCGGATCGATAATCAGTGCAACTTGACCATCACCAAGAATTGTAGCTCCGGAAATGGCGAACACATCCCCCAAGTAATCCCCTAACGATTTCAACACAATTTCCTGTTGACCGATGAACTGATCGACGACAACAGCAGTAAGCTTTTCACCTTTTTTCAAAACGACTACCGCATTTTCCCTTTCTTCCTTACCGTCATCCGGTACATCAAGCACTTCTTGCAAATCCAGAATCGGGACGATTTTGCCGCGGAAATCCATCACTTTTTGTCCGTGGGACGTCATGATTTCGTCATCTTCCAATTTGACGGTCTCAATAATGGAGGACAGTGGAATAGCATACGTTTCTTCACGGCATTTCACAAGCAACGTGGAAATGATGGAAAGGGTCAACGGCAATTGGATGGAAAAGATACTTCCTTTCCCTTGTTCGGATTCAATGGAAATCGATCCACCGAGAGCTTCGATTTTATTTTTGACGACATCGAGACCGACTCCACGGCCGGAGACACTGGACACTTTTGCTGCCGTACTGAATCCGGATTGTAAAATGAGTTCAGCCACTTGTTCTTCTTCCATCGACTCCGCTTCTTCCAACGTAATCAGACCGTTTTCAATCGCTTTATTCCGGACTTTTTCCACATCAATTCCGGCACCATCATCCTCAATTTCGATGAAAACATGGTTGCCGCTATGATATGCACGAAGCGTAATATTTCCGATTTCCGGCTTTCCGCGTCTCACCCGCTCTTCCGGAACTTCAATGCCATGATCGACGGAATTACGCAGCAAGTGTACGAGCGGATCGCCGATTTCGTCGATGACGGTCCGATCCAACTCTGTATCTGCACCAAAGATTTCGAGATTGACTTTTTTGCCTAAATCCCTCGCCAGCCCACGAACCATTCTCGGGAATCGGTTGAACACTTGTTCAATTGGTACCATCCGCATCGCCAAAATCAAACTTTGCATATCGGAAGAAACTCGGTTCATATGTTCCACCGTCTCAATCAATTCTTTATCTCCGATGTTTGCAGAAAGGACATTAAGCCTGCTCTGATCGATGACGACTTCTTCAAACAGATTGAGCAAGTCGTCGATCCGTTCGAGATTCACACGGATTGTTTTCACTGGTTTAGGAGCAGCGGTTTTTTCCACTTTTTCTTCCCGTTCGGATGTCGTCTTCGTTTTTTCGTTTTTCTCTTCTGCAGTTTTTTCAGCCTCTGGCGGATCATTGATGGATTTGATGCCTACAGGTTTGATTTCCACATCATTGATTTCAGAAATTTCCAAGATGAGGGATTTTAATTTTTCCGGATCCTCCTTCGTCAAAAATACCAATTCGAAACAACTTTCAAAATTTCCTTCTTCTATATCCTCCGTAGCAGGATCTGTTTTTATGATTTCTCCTTTACCTTCAAGAGCTTCGAACACCATATATGCTCGTGCACCTTTTAAGATGGATTCTTCAGATAACTCCACCGTGATTTGATACGCAGAGAATCCCTGTTCTTCCGCTTGTTCCACAACTGTGATTTGGAATTCATCGAGTTCGACTTCAGTGAGGACTTCAGGCACTGTATTTTCTTTTGCGTTTATAGACTCGGATGTGGCAGCGACCTCTCCTTTTCCGACTTGTTCCAAACGGGCGACGATTTCGCTCACATCTTTTTTTCCATCATTGCCCATGCTGATATCTTCCACCATGTCTTCCAAGTTTTCAATGGCGATAAATAAAATATCAATCACTTCCGTCGTTACAACCAACTCATCGTTACGGATCAAATCCAAAACATTTTCCATTTTATGTGTAAGCGATGAAATATCTTCAAATCCCATCGTCGCCGCCATTCCTTTCAACGTATGGGCGGAACGGAAAATTTCATTGACAAGGGCGGAGTTGTCCGGATCATTTTCCAACCGAAGTGTATTGTCATTGATTGCTTGAAGATGTTCTCGACTCTCATCCAAAAACACATCCAAATATTGATTCGTATCCATCCTGCACATCCTTTCCAAAGTGTCCCGAACCTCATCCGAAAATTTCCAGGACTCATTCTTGAATGACGACCGGATGAGGAAAGGGTTGTTTCACAATATCGGATTGGTCCATATTACCCGATATTGAATCTCTTGATTTCTTCTTGCATGTCGCTTGCAATCGAATCGAGTTCGGAAGCCAAATGCGTCAATTGTTCCATTGCAGCACTTTGTTCTTCTATGGCTGCTGAAATTTCTTCTGTTCCGGCTGCGGTATCTTCACTGATGGAAGCATAGTTTTCCGTGCTTTTCATCAGTTGCTTTTCCTTTTCGACAATCGTATTCGTCAATTCCATAATTTCCTCGGTCATTTCACTGTTTTCATTCACTGAATTGGAAATCGCCATAAAAGATTGTCCAGTTTCTGAAATAATGTCATTTTGTTCTTCAAACAGTTCAATCATTTTTCCAACAAGGTCCATGGACTGTTTTGTTTCGTCCTGCATATTGGAAACGATGTCTGCGATTTCTTTCAATGCCTCCGTTGTTTCTTCGGCGAGTTTCCCGACTTCACTGGCAACAACACTAAATCCATGACCATGCTCACCGGCTCGAGCCGCTTCGATGGAGGCGTTCAACGCGAGCAAGTTCGTCTGACCGGCAATATCAGCGATTTTATCGACGATCGTATTGACGTTCATCGACTGCTCATTCAGCTGTTCACTCGCCTGAATCACTCGATTTGCAAAATCTTTCGTTTCCGCCGATTGAATCGCCAATGATTTGAGTGTTCTAAGTCCGGAAACGGAAAGCTCTCCCATATCCTGCGCTTTCTTATACATTTCCTCATTTTTTTCCTTGATGTCCGCAATGACGGCAGAAAGCGTATGGAAAGCTTCGGCGTTTTGCTCCGTCAAATCCGCTTGTTCACTTGCACCTGCAGCGATTTCTTCCATCGTTTTCGCCACTTCATTGCTCGATGCCGTATTTTCCTCAGAACTTGCAACAAGATTCTGCGAGGCATCGGCAATTTTTAATGAGTTTTCCGAAATGCGGTTGATGACTGTCCGCATTTCATTGACCATATGATTGAAACTTCTGCTCAACATGCCAAGTTCATCCTGACGCTGCAAGGAAAACGAAGCGGTCAAGTCCCCTTCTTCGACTGTTTTCATAGCTTGTTGCAGTTGGGATATCGGCTTCGTGATCCGGTTTGTAACAAAAGCTGCAGCAATGATCGTTATCGTAAGGACGATGAAGAGACTAAGCAGAATTGGCGGAATGATGACATTCGCTTTTTCGGCAAATTCGCTTTTATCGATGACGCCCGCCAAATACCAATTTGTCGTTGGATTTTTAATAAAGCCGATGATCACTTCTTTTCCATCGAAGTTCGATTCGATGACGCCCTGGTCACCTTGGGCCAACATTTCCGCGAAGAAATGTTCTTCTGAAATATTTTCACCAATCCGGGATGGATCCGGGTTCGTGATCAATGTTCCATTCTGGTCGACGACAATCGCATAACCATTTTCTCCGATTTCAATATCAGCAAGCAAATTCAACAACGTGCCCGTGCTTACGTCAATTCCGGCAACACCTACGAAATCATCATAACGGTAAATTCCTTTTGCTGCTGATATGACCGGTTCTCCGGTTAAGGCATCATCATAAGGTTCCGTCCAGATGACTTCTCCTTCTTTTTCGACTGCATTTTGATACCATACCCGTTCTTTCGGATTCACATTGCGGATATCGTTATCGTAAGGATAAATGATGATTTCCTCTGTCCGATCATAACCGGCGTAAACCGCTTTAATGTCACTACTTAGATTTTGCGTTTCTTCCAAATAGTTGTATAAATCCACATAATCGTCATCACTGTATTCGATGACGCTTGTGTGCTCTGCCATCCGTGACAACATATTTTCCATAAATTCAAAATACATGTCGAACGTATGGTTCAACCCGAACATTTGCTGTTCCACACTTTTGGACAATTCGTCCGTCGTTGTTTTGACGCTGAAATTGTAGCTGAAAAAGGCTACAATTCCGACAGAAAGTAAGATCAATACGACAAAAGGCATGGTCAATTGAATCCGTAGACCTGGTTGAATTTTTTTAGATTTTTTCTTTTTTTCCTTCAATCCCAATCTCATTCACTCTTTCTTGTTGTTTTTCTGTTATGTATTTGCCATGTATGAGAGTCTATTCTCATTTTATATCGGAATAATTACAGCAGTATAAAGTACAAAAGTCGGTTGATTGAGACTTTTTGCCCACTAAAGCTATTCAAAGCCTATTAATATTGTACTCTATTTATGAGAAAATTTGGGAATGAAATGTCTATTTTTCAGTCATTTTTACGGATTGACGTCTATTTTCTCTTTTTCAACCGGAATCCATTGAAAAACAGGAACAAAGTACGTTAAAATGGATTGATGATATCAGTCGATTGTGAAGACAATCAAAGGAGGCCCGGAATGGCTGATGTATTATTGCTCTATATCACTTCTACAGGCAATACGGAAATCATGGCCGAAGCAATCGCAGGCTATCTTGAATATAATAACCATCACGTCGTCATCAAGACGTTTGATTTCGACCCGATCGATGTGGAAGAATTGCACGACTATGATGTCGTATTAATCGGAACCCACTCCTCCGACGACGGGGAAATTCCTTTTGAAGCGGAAGATTTTTATGAAGAGCTGGAAGACGTCGATTGGCGCAACGGTCCGGTTTTTGCTGTCTTCGGCTCGGGGGATACAGCCTATGATGCATTTTGTTTATCCGTTGACTTAATGGGCGATAAACTGGAGCATCTCGGTGCAAAACTCGTCCCGGAGAGGTTTAAAGTCGATTTGACGCCGACTGAAGAAGAACTGCAGCAAATTGAACGATTTGCTGAAACAGCCATCCAAATGGCAATGGGACAAGCAGGGACAGACCCTGTTTGACCCATTTTTTGTGTATAATGTTGTTTGAGGTGAGGTGGATGAAAGTGAAAGTGAAAATGAACGTGCAAACTGCTTATCATGGGAAGTTGCTGCGTGCGGGAAAAGTGTACGAAGTGGAAAAGGAAACCGCCGAGCGTTGGCTCGCCAGCAAGCTCGCAGAAAAAGCGGATGAATAAAAATACGGGGACAAGTGGGGGGAGTCGGTTCCGAATGGATTTCGGAGTCTAACTCAATTCCCCTTTTTGTCCCGATTTATTTCGATCAAACTGATTTGGCTTTGGTTCAGGAAGCGGACCGGAATCATGCTCGTGCCAAGACCACTATCGATGTATATCAATTTGTCCTTTTTCCATCGGATAAGTCCTTTATCCAATTCCGGGAACATTCCTCCCCCTGGAGAAATGATCGCACCAAAAAACGGAAAGCGAATCTGGCCTCCATGGGTATGGCCGCTAATGATCAAATCCGCATCGACCTCGGGATATTTTGTGATGACATATGGTGAATGGGATAAGAGAATCGTATACGTATTTTCATCCACGTATTGGAAAGCTTTCTCGATATCCTCGTGATCGGTGGACGTGTCATGGATTCCGACAAGGGTGACGGTGCTGGATTCCAATGGCAATTCCACGTGGCGATTATCCAAAATCGTCACATCTCTTCGTTTCAAACCAGCCAGCAATTCGTCACGTTTTGCATTTCCCCATTCATGATTTCCCGTCACAAAATAAATCGGAATGTTCGTTTGCCGTAGCATATCGATGAACCGTAACACTTTTTTTAAACTTTTCGTTTTCCGATCGACCAAATCACCGGTTAATACAATGATATCCGGAGAAAGTACATGGACTTGTTGCAACAAACGTTTGTGGATCCACCACGCCCGTTTGTTGTGCATATCGCTGATTTGCAAAATACGCAAGTTATCAGAGCAGGACAGTTTTTGTGTGAAGATTTCTACCTTGTTTACTTTGAAAATATTCGTTTCACGAAAAATATAGGAAAATAGAGAAAAAAATAATATGAACAAGATCCTCTTGTTTAATTTCACCATCACAACACCTTCCTGAATGGGACAAGCAGGGACAGTCCCATCTGCCCCAGTGGGTCAAATGGGGACTGTCCCTTTTCGTCCAAATCTTTATGCTTTGCGAAGAACCATCGCAATTCCTTGTCCGCCACCGATACATAGACTTACAAGAGCATATTGTTTGTCGCGGTTTCTCAATTCGTATGCTGCCGTTAACGCAAGGCGCGTGCCACTCACTCCAACCGGATGACCTAATGCAATCGCACCGCCGTTTACATTTGTTTTTTCCCTGTCGAGGCCGAGCTCTTTTTCCACCGCCAAATATTGAGCGGCGAACGCCTCGTTCACCTCGATGATATCCATATCATCTAAAGTCAATTCCGCTGTTTCCAACGCTTTTTTCATGGCTGGCACCGGACCGATTCCCATAATCGTCGGATCGACTCCTGCCACCGCCCAGGAAACAATTTCCGCGAGCGGTTTTAAATTTTTCTCTCGGACAGCCCGCTCTGAAGCGACAACTACACTGGCCGCCCCGTCATTAATTCCCGAAGCATTGGCCGCAGTTACAGTGCCATCCTTTTTGAAAGACGGACGTAAATGGCTAATTTTTTCCGTCGATGTGTCCGGTCTGATATGTTCATCTTCTTCAATGGTTAACGTTTGTTTTCGGGATGGGACTTCCACAGGAACAATCTCTTCCCGGAATCTGCCCGATTCTCTCGCTTTTGCCGCCCGTTTATGGGAAAGAACTGCGAACTCATCTTGTTCTTCTCGCGTAATCCCGTAACGTTCGGCTAAATTTTCCGCCGTGACTCCCATACCGAAACCGGTATACTCATCAAACAAAGAGGCAAGCAACATATCGTGGAACTGCAAATCCCCGGTTTTCGGACCACCGAAGCGTTTCTCAAAATTAGAGTATGGTGCCTGCGACATATTTTCCACACCACCGGCAAGGACGATTTCCGCATCATTCAACAAAATCTCATGCACACCGGATACGATGGATTGCAAGCCCGAGCCGCAGAGTCGATTCAATACATATGCTGGGACTTCTTTCGGCACACCTACTTTCAAGCCGATATGGCGGGCGATATAGGCCGCATTCGTTTCAGAATGGATGACATTGCCGTAAATGACATGATCCACTTCTTCCGGATCCACTTCTGAACGCCTCAACGCTTCCTCTGCCGTCGTAATACCAAGGTCTGTCGTTTTCACCCCGGCGAATGAACCGCCAAATGCAGTGAAAGCAGTCCTTACTCCATCAATCAAAAACACTTTTTCCATCTATTGTTCCTCCTATCATTGGAATTGCTTCAAATGGGACAAAAGGGGTCTGTCCCGTTTTATCCCATTTACCGTGTATTGCAAATATTATGACACTTCAAGTCTACAACGATGTTAATGCAAAAACAAGTGGGACAATCAGGGTCTGTCCCTGATTGTCCCATTACTTTGACATGACAACTTCGATTTCTTCCGGTTTGATCGTTTTGATTTTCGTGATGAAATACCAATGCTTAATGAGTGCTAAGGCAATCATGACGATTCTCACAAGAAGGAAATCGATGAGGATGATCGTCAATACGATGAAAAAGTCGGCAATGATGTTGATGCGGATTTTTTCCCATCTCGTCATGTATTTTTTTATGAAATAACGATCGACATATTGTTTATAAAATGATGTAGATTTAAACCATTTTTCCAACCGCTCTGAACTTTTTGCAAAACAATACGATGCGAAAAGGAAGAACGGTCCTCCTGGCAAAACAGGTAAAATCGTACCGGCTACACCGATTCCGAATGATATAAGACCTAATGTAATATAAATTGCTCTCTTTATGTTATTGATTGCCATCACCCTATTTCCATATGAAATCAATATCCATTTTACCATAAATCCATCTTCAGGTCACAAAGTAAACCCATCAAGGTAAAAAAACAACTTTTTCCAGTGAAGAGAAAATGGGGATAGTACTGTTGCCTTTTGTTGGCGATTCCCAGTTCGACTCTTTTTCCAAACAAAAAGGAAATGGCTCTTGAGAACCATTTCCTTTTTGTTCATATATTTTTATTTTTCGTAGCGTTGGACTAAAGCGACAAATGCATCGACTACGGATTGCAAGAAACCGATAGTATCTTCATTGTTGATTTTTCCGTTTTCATCAAGCAATTCGTGGACGTTCGCGATGTACACTTCCGGTTGTTGCACAACTGGCATATTCAAAAAAGCGAGTACTTGACGCAAATGATGGTTTGCACCGAAACCACTCAAGTTACTCGGGGATTGGCTAACGATCAATGCTGGTTTGCCATCCCAAACATTGGAGCCGTAAGGACGGGAACCAACATCCAATGCGTTCTTAAGGGCGGCTGGGATGGAACGGTTATGTTCCGGTGTTACAAAAACAACCGCATCCAGAGATTTTACTTTATTACGGAATTCCGTATAAACTTCCGGGATATTTTCATCAGAATCTTGGTTGTAAAGTGGTAAATTGGCAATCTCGACGAATTCCGCTTCATATCCAGAAGGGAAAAGTTCTACGATGTTTCTTGCCAACTGCTCCGAGAATGAATTTTTACGAATACTTCCTACAACGATACCTACCTTTGTCATTTCCATCATCCTTTTCTATTTATATTTAATTATGATTATATAGTAACTTACTTTTAATAACTCGTCAATCCTTTTGTCTTTTCTTTTTCTAGCATCAACCTTTTTGTAAATATTATTCCCTTTACTTAGCAAAGTGGGGCAAAACGAGACAGTCACGTTTTACCTATTTATACAGCCTGCCTAAAGGCTTTCGTTTTATTCTCAAATCATGCTTTTGTGCAAAAAGCGAGATTTCTTTAAAATTTATATTGACATTTTATGCGGATCGCCTATAATGAGATTTACATCATTTTTCCACTTAAAATTGAATAGAAGAATCGTTTTCTTATCCAGAGAGATGGAGGGACTAGGCCCTATGAAATCTCGGCAACAGGTTCGGATGCGAACACTGTGCCAATTCCTACAAATGCGGAGGACGCATTTGAAAGATGAGAAAAGACGGTTTCTGATACCTTTATAGAATCCTATCTTTTCATCATCTTTCGAAAAGATAGGATTTTTTATTGAATATTTTTAACGAAAATAAACAGAATTATAGGAGGTTCATATATTGATTGAATTTAAAAATGTTTCAAAAACATTTACAATCGGGAAACGGAAAGTCCATGCAGTCCAAAATGTATCGCTGAAGATTCAGCGGGGAGAAATTTTCGGAATCATAGGTTTCAGTGGAGCAGGAAAAAGTACATTACTAAGGCTTGTTAATGCATTGGAAAAACCGACTGAGGGCTCAGTCATTGTTCAAGGTACCGATATCAGCAAGCTATCAGCGAAAGAACTGAGAAAACAACGGAGTAATATCGGCATGATTTTCCAAAACTTCAACCTGTTCAATTCACGTAATGTTTTTGCGAATGTTGCCTATCCTTTGAGACTTGCCGGATACAACAAAGCCCAAATCAAAGAACGGGTGGAAGAACTGTTGCAGTTCGTCGGGCTCAGTGATAAAGCGAAAGATTATCCAGATCAGTTGTCTGGCGGGCAAAAACAGAGGGTCGGAATCGCGAGAGCACTTGCTTCATCACCGGAAATCCTCATTTGTGATGAAGCGACATCAGCCCTTGATCCCGAAACGACCCAAGATATATTGAAGCTATTGAAAAAAGTCAATCGGGATCTTGGTATCACGATTTTGCTCATCACCCATGAAATGGACGTGATCCAGTCGATCTGCGATAAAGTCGCCGTCATGGAAAATGGAAGAGTCATTGAATCCGGTGAAGTGTTTGAGATATTCACCAATCCAAGGCATCCGACAACACAACGATTTATTCAATCGGTTCAACAAGATCTCCCCTCCGCTTCAGTATTGAAAGAATGGAGCGAAACGGATGGCGGAAAACTATACCAAGTCATTTTCAAAGGTGATGTCACTGGCGAACCGGTGCTTTCGACCGTAACAAAAAAGTATAATGTCCATTTCAATATCATCTATGGTTCGGTGCAAGAACTGCAAGAAAAACTTTTCGGCAACCTGATCATCTCCTTTATCGGGGACGAAAAAAATAAAGAAAAAACAATTCAAGAATTACAGACGCTTGTAGACATCAAGGAGGTCAGGTAAATGAATGTAGATTGGGCCACATTTTGGCCACGTATTTTCGAAGCAACCGGTGAAACATTATATATGGTTTCAGCTACCCTTTTTTTCGGTTCGATATTTGGCATCTTCCTTGGCTTGTTGCTCTATGTTTCCCGGGAAAACAACATATTGGAAAACAAATGGCTCTTTCATATTTTGAACTTTTTGATCAACTTGATCCGGCCGATTCCATTCATCATTTTCCTCGTTGCCATTTCGCCGCTTACAAGGGCCGTAATTGGTACGACGATTGGAACGACGGCTGCCATTTTTCCGATGACGATCGTCGCCACCTTTTCGATTGCGAGAATCGTCGAAAATAACCTAGTCAGCATTGATCCGGGAGTGATTGAGGCAGCCCAAGCAATGGGAGCAAGTCCGATTCGCATCATCTTCACCGTCTTGATACCGGAAGCACTCGGACCACTTGTCCTCGGCCTCACATTCATGACGATCAGTTTGATCGACTTCTCGGCAGTTGCGGGAACAGTGGGAGGAGGTGGACTCGGACATGTGGCGATGACTTATGGTTATCAACGTTTCGACACGAGTGTCATGATTGTGACCGTCGTCATATTGATTGTTATGGTGCAACTCGCCCAATGGATGGGAAATACATTATCGAAAAAAATTATGCGTAAATGATAGTTGACATAAGAAATTTCAACAATAATAAAACGGCAAAGGAGATTACGAATATGAAAAGGTTAACCATTTTCTTTAGTTTACTGGCTTTATTGATTTTGGCAGCTTGTGGCAGTGCAAGTGGCAAAGCAGATGAGGAAACCGTTACGGTGAAAATAGGTGTGAATGGAGCAGATGGGGCACAATGGCCGATTCTTAAAGAAAAAGCCGCTGAAGAAGGCATCGAAATCGAGCTGGTGGAATTCGCCGACTATACACTACCGAATAACGCCCTTGCTGAGGGGGACGTAGATTTGAACGCTTTCCAACATTTCACTTTTCTAGCACAGTATGTCAACGAAAGCGGGAATGACTTGTATCCAATCGGTTCCACTGTCTTTGCGCCTCTTGGCGTTTATTCCGAAAAAATTGAAGATATCTCGGAAATTGAAGAAGGAGATAAAATCGCCATACCCGATGATCCGTCCAACCAAGCAAGGGCACTACGTTTATTGGAGAGTGCAGGACTCATCGAGTTAGCTGACGACTTTGGCTTATTTGGTGACCCGAGCAAGATCGTCGATAATCCATTGAATTTGGAAATCATTCCAATGACAGCCCAACAAACTCCACGGGTGCTTCCGGATGTGGCAGCTTCTGTCATCAACAATGGAATTGCGGGTCAAGCAGGATTTGAACCTGCACAAGATGCGATTTTCCGTGAATCCGCTGATGACGAGAATATTTATCCCTATGTGAACTTGATTGCAGCCCGTGCAGAAGATAAAGACAATGAAGTATACAAACGGATCGTCGAACTTTACCAGGAACCGGATATCGAACAAGCCATTTTAGATGACACCAATGGCGGATCCGTCCTCGTTGTTTTAAGCGATGAAGATATCGAGCAGTTGTTTGAAGACTTGAAAAACGAAGATTAATAGGAGGTATGCGAAATGACAGTGATGAAAGAAGCAAAAGACATCCTTTCCCAATCGATTGACGAAAATCGAGACCTTTACATCAAAACAAGTCATGCCATCCATGATAATCCGGAAATCGGCAATGAAGAATACTTTGCCAGCGATTTGCACATCAATAATTTAACTAAAGCAGGGTTTGTTGTTGAAAAAGCAGTTGCCGGACATGAAACATCCTTCTATGCGGTGAAAGACAGTGGAAAATCCGGTCCCACAATCGCCTTCCTTGCCGAATATGACGCCCTGCCTGGATTGGGCCATGCATGTGGCCATAATATCATTGGCACTTCCAGTACAGCCGCAGCAATCGCCTTATCGAAAGTGATCCATACCACTGGTGGAAAAGTCGTTGTGTTGGGCACACCAGCTGAAGAAGGTGGGCCGAATGGAAGTGCAAAAGGAAGTTTTGTAAAGCATGGATATCTGAAGACCATCGATGCAGCACTTATGCTCCATCCAAGCGGTAAAACGAGTCTTTCAGGAGAAACGCTCGCCGTCGATCCACTCGATTTCAAATTTTACGGTAAAGCGGCCCATGCTTCCGCTTCACCGGAAAAAGGAATTAATGCACTTGATGCAGTCATTCAATTGTTTAACGGTATCAACGCTCTCAGACAACAGGTGCCAACGGACGTCCGTATCCATGGCATCATCACCCATGGCGGTGATGCACCTAACATCATTCCTGATTATGCCTCCGCCCGTTTCTTTATCCGAGCGGAAACATGGAAAAAGGCAGAAGAAGTTTCGGCGAAAGTCAGGAAAATTGCAGACGGAGCAGCACTCGCTACGGGTTCGCGAGTAGAAATCGAACGATTCCAAAATGAGGTGAAAGATTTCATCGTCACACCTTCACTCGATCATGTGCTCGGCGAGGAGTTGGAGGCACTTGGTGAAAAAGTCGTCTCAATCAACAGAAAAGGGAAAGGCTCGACAGATGCTGGAAACATCAGTCATGAAGTCCCTACTGCCCATGGTCACATTAAAATCGGTCCCGATGATTTGGTCGGCCACACCCATGAATTCCGGGAAGCCGCAAAATCTAAACAAGGTGATGAGGCTCTCATCACTGGCGCGAAAGCTTTGGCACAAACAGGATACCGCCTGCTTACCGACCAAAAATTGTTGAATAAAATCAAAGAAGATCATCAACGGGCAGTTGCACATAAACAATCGAATGAATGACCAGTTCCATCATTCCCTTCATTTTTCTGAAGGGAATGATTCATTCTTTACAAATTTCCTCGATGACATGGAGTAGTTCTTTTGGTTCCCATGCTTTGAAATATAGCGAACGTTCCATCCTATGTTCTTTCAGTTTTGCGATGATTTGCGATTCCAGATCGGCGGAACGATGCCAGTTTTGCAATGGAGTCACCAGTCCTTTCCGAGACAAGTACCGGAGATTGAATTCCTTTTGTCCAGGCAATGCTTCATAAACAAAAATCGGAATCCCTTTCCACAAACATTCCGTCATCGTCACCCCGCCCGGTTTTGAAACGATGCCATCAACTGCATCATACAACTGATTCATTTTTTCTTTCGATGCTACATAAGGGATTGCTTGAATGTACGGATGCCGAAAACTCTCGATTTGCTGGAATAATTTTTCATTTCTTCAACATAGTACGAAATAAACAACATGCCCTTTTGCTTAAACCGGTCGAATAGGCTTTTTTACAATAAATCCTTATTTTTTTGATAGGAACGTTTCAATGAAATATAGTTCGTGATGAACATGACGACACTTACTACGAGGAGCAATCCTAACAGTTCAAACCATTGAGACCAATCTGCCGGGAATTCGATGATGGTCAAATGAAGCATTAAAAAGATGACGACAAAGCCAATCGTCCGGATAAGTATCACCCGTCGTTCTTTCCGGAAAGCTTTTTCCGTGGCAACGTCTCCATATTCCATCCCTTAATGATTGATTAGAAGGCATAAAAAAGCGGGACAAATTGTTGTCCCGCTTTTTATCTGAAAAGATCCAAGAAGCGTTGCCAAAAACTTTTTTTCTCTTCCTTCTCTACTTGCTCTTCATCATTTTCTTCCTTCTCTATCGGTTCGGTTTTCAAGACGAACTGTACCGAGTTGACTTTTTCATTTTTCTCGGAAACGAAGGACACCGGCTCGAAATCGGATTTATCGTATTGCGCGAGAAGTTCATCGATTTCCTTTGTCACTTGATCCGGCATATCTTTCGTCGCTTCAACAAGTTCCCCTGTTCCGTCTTGAAGTTCACTCACTCCATCTGCAAGTTGCTTCGTACCATCATTCAATTCGGAAAGCCCTCGATCCAGTTCCGCATAACCCGAAGCAAGCTCGCCTACCCCATCCGTATATTTCACAAGTCCGGAATGGAAGTCCTTATAATTTGCCGCAAGTGCTTCGATTCCTTCTTGCAAGTCACGGATTCCACTTGTAAGATCGGTAAAATCGAGATTTCCGGTAAACCCCTGAAACCCTCGGGAAAGCATGTCGACGGATTCAGCCATCTCGGAAAGCCCATCCGTCGCCTGTTCCAGCGTTTCCGATACGGCGACAAACGCACCTTCCCCATTTATATAATCATAGGTTCCCTTCGCAATCATCGCAGATTCATAAACTTCCGCCAATTTATTCACGGTTTCCTGATCTGCACCACTCATGATAAGGGCATAAAAATCCTCTTCAGTCACTTCATG
>CALKWU010000089.1 GCA_938004015.1 uncultured Oceanobacillus sp. | reverse complement strand
AAAAGGGACAGACCCTGTTTGACCCAGATTATTCGACTTGGTCTTCTTCGGTTTCTTCAGATTCTTCTTCAGTTGGTGTGTCTTCGCGGTCGGCGTCACCGTCTTCTGATTCTTCTCCACTGCCTTCGTCTTCTTCGCTTTCATCTTCTGCAGCTTCGTCCGATCCTCCATCTTCCTCTTCTTCGGTCATGGCTGCAAGAATGCGGTCAAGACTGGCGAGCGGTTGGTTGAAGAGCGCTTCCGGGTTTACAGCGATATCATTTTTCCGGATTTCAAAATGGACATGTGTACCATTTTCTTTTCCGAAATTGCTTTGTCCGGCTGTTCCAATCACATCACCTTGCTCGACGCTTTCGCCTTGTTCTACAGAAACTTCACCGAGACTTGCATAGAACGTTTTCACATCGTCCTCATGCTCGATCACGACGACATTCCCCAGAAGCGGGTCTTCTTTCACTTCACTGACCGTTCCACTCAAGGCGGCGACAACGTCAAAGTCTCCTTCATCATTGGCGGCGATGTCAATCCCGGTGCTTTGATAATAACGATTGTTGTAATGGATTAGAGCATTTAACTTGTCTTCTTCGTCTTCGTCATAATCAAAGAATTTCGTTACAATCTGCGCTTCTTCAGGATTTGCGACTGGCAACAGGAAAACTTCCTGCTGCTCCATTACAGGGACTGCCGTGTCATCGTTTGGAATCGGAGTGTAATCGCCGGTTTGTTCAATCGGCTCCTCGGCCAAGTCTCGTTCGTCTTCCATATTTTGATACCAAACGAACGCCGAGATCAGTAGAGCTGCCAATATCAAAAACACACTTGGGAAGAACCATCTTTTACGGAAAATACGAGTCCAGCGTTTTTTTGGACTGAATCTGTTTTCCTCATTCATACTTTATCACCTCAACAACCATTCTGTTCAGAAAATAATGAATCTATACATCGTTCGCTAAAAAAATTGAGATTTGTGTATGATTTTGGTTGTTGAGGGAACATTATAAAATTTCATCGGAAATAAAACGATCATTTTTACCAATAGAGTGGCTGGAGGGCGGCGCTTTCCCCAAGTCACAAGCACACCAATTTCTGCATTGTTCGAAAAACCCGTCAATGCGTCCGCCCCAAACTTCACATCTTCCGCTTCCGTCCCAGCACAGTCAGACAAAACGATTGCGTTCATTCGACTGTGAATTCCGCCGCCAAATCATATGTTTCGACATGTCCCTGTTGATCCGAATCCAATACACTTTTCACGATGCGGTATGTCCCGGCATTGAGGCTGCCGTAGAGCCATTCCCAATCCACCGACCATTCCGACTCGGACGAGGGCTCCAAAACATAGCCGATATCTTCAAATCCATAGCTCGTTTCGACAGGTATTTGACGCCATACGCCATCGACGTTCTTTTCCAACAAAAAATCCTCGCTGTAAATCCATTCCTTATCCGCACTGTTTTCCAGAATGACGGTCAAGCCGGTGGGCGTAACCGTTCCATCCTTTACATCCATCATCACTTTGGACACATCATTGACCACTTCATGCTCCGTCTCTGTCCAATCGATTTCCCGTTCCGCCCCACATCCGCAACCAACCCATATCCATCCAAAAAACAGAATGAGAATGAATCGTTTTTTCATAACTCCACCCCTTCCTTCATTAGACGCATCATCATTTTGAAAGTTTCAACCCGATTTAGAAGGGCGTTCGGTATTCATCTTGGCAATTGCAAGTTTAAGACAAGCCCATCCATCGGGCCTGACAAACCATTCTGACCACAGAAGAATTCGAAGAGGCATGCACCCACTTCCGTATAATATCCAACAACTTGGGAAAAAGAAGAAAAGCAAATCATTTTTCATAAAAGGGATGGGGCGATAGTATGACGAGACGTTCGCTGTTCCGACGATCGAAAGTGAAAAGCGCGATGAAGCGGGACAACCAGGAAGAAACCATTAACGAACCGAAGATCACAACAGACCTGGATGAAAATATGAAAACAATAAAAGACGTGCTTGGGAATCCGGCTGATTTGGTCGTCCGGGAATTGATCATTGGAGAAATCGAAACACGGGCGGCCATTGTTTACCTCAGTGGGATTACAGAAGAAGACTTGTTGAACGACAACATTATGAAGGCGATTCAACAAAATCTCAAACGATTCGATGACGATCTGTTGGAAAATATCCGAAAAGAAGTCATTGCAGTGACTGATATCAAAAACAGCAATGATTTTGATGACGTTTGTCTTGCCGTATTGAATGGGGACTCTGCTTTTTATTTGGATGGCAGTCAAGAAGTGTTGCTTATGGGGACGAGCGGTGGGCAAAATCGTTCCATTGAAGAGCCGGATACGGAGACATTGATTCGCGGGCCGCGGGATGGTTTTGTCGAGAGCATGAATACAAACATGGCGTTGATCCGACGAGACATTAAAATCCCCAATTTACGTTTCGAGCAACACACCGTGGGAGGACGTTCCAAACAGAAATTGGTCGTTTGTCATGTCGAGGGACTTGCCCATCCGGAATTAGTTGAAGAGGTCAATCGAAGAATCAAATCGATCGACTTGGATTACGTGACCGATTCATCTTTTGTTGAACAATGGATTGAAGATAGTTTCCTCTCACCCTTCCCCCAAGTGTTGGATACGGAAAGACCAGATGTCGTAAGTGCAAGCGTGATGCAAGGGAAAGTGGGAATCATCGTCGATGGATCGCCGTTTGCCCTTATCGCACCAATGACCTTCAATGATGGGTTGTCTTCGCCGGAGGACTACACCCAACGTTGGCTAGCAGCAAGCTCTCTGAGACTTCTGCGTTTTCTAGCCGCATTCATCGCCATCTTTTTGCCCGGCTTGTATGTCGCTTTGGCGACATTCCATCCAGGTATGATTCCAAGCACGTTGGCCTATTCCATCGCCGCTTCTCGGGAAGGGGTTCCGTTTCCGGCCGTCATTGAAGCCATCCTCATGGCGCTCACATTCGAGTTGCTGCATGAAGCTGGAATCAGGCTTCCGAATGTCATTGGACAAACCATCGGCATTGTCGGTGGATTAGTCATCGGAGAAGCTGCGGTCAATGCCGGCATCGTCAGTCCGATCATGGTAATCATCACAGCCCTCACCGCAATCGCTTCCTTCAGCATCCCGTCCTACAGTTTGAGCATGGGGTTGCGGACATTGCGGTTCATCGCCCTTTTAGCGGCAGGGACGTTGGGGTTGTATGGTATTATTCTCGTTTTCATCATGATCGTCGCCCACATCGTGAATTTGAAAAGTTTCGGCATTCCTTATACAGCTCCTTTTGGACCGCTGTATCTTCAAGATTTGAAAGATGGCATCATTCGAGTGCCGATGACAGATTTGCCGCGACAAACAGCACATTTGAAAATGTCTGACGCCGAATTCGAGCATGCACCTAATGAAAAAAGGAAAAACAAAAAACGATGAATCCATTATATCGACTCCCAACGTTTTTCTGAGAAACGACCGCACGAAACTTGCTTTTTTCAATCACGGCTCAACTTCCCACTTCCCCGGCATTTTATAGAAGGAGGTGTTCACCTGTGTCGAAATCACACTTTGCAGATGATCGAATCCAATCGCTTGATATTATGGTGGCATTGCCTTCCATCGTCATTGGCGTCGGCATTCTATCTTTTCCATCCACATTAGCCCAATCGACCAAATTTGCCGATGGTTGGGTTGTCGTCATTTTGGGTGGGTTGATTTCCATTTTCTTTACATGGGCCGTGACAAAACTCGGGGCAAAGTTCCCCCATCAGTCCTTTTATTCTTACGCATCGCATCTTGTGTCGAAACCGGTTGCATCGATCATTATCCTTTTGTTTTCTCTCAATGGGATATTCCTTACCGCTTTCGAGGTCTCAATGATCGGTTTCATCTCCCATCAATATTTGTTTGAGCAAACCCCCCGTGAAGTCGTGTCCATCGCCTTTTTCCTTGCCGTCATTTATGCGGTTGCCGGCTCACGGTCCGGGATATTCCGGATCAATTTGCTCTTTTCGCCGCTTATCTTTCTCATCAGCTTTATACTCATCTTTTTTTCCATCAATTTTATGGATGTCGATCATCTTTTGCCCCTGTTCAAAACGGGCATGGACGGCTATGTCGAAGGGACGATTCAAAGTGCTCTTTCTTATTCCGGTTTTGGGGTTTTGTTTTTTTACATCGCTTTCGTCTGCGACCCGGAAAAAGTCCCGAAACGCGCAGTAGCCGGGATGTCTTCGGTCGTTTGTTTATACTTGTTCATTTATTTGACTTGTATTGCTGTTTTCGGTCATGCCCCGACGGGAGAGATTCGGTGGCCATTCATTGAATTGGCGCAATCGGTGGAAATTCCAGGTGGCTTCTTTGAAAGGATAGAAGCTGTATTTTTCACGATTTGGATCACAGCCATTTTCACGACAGCTATGATCGGCTTTGATATTACGATTTTAGCCTTACAGATGATTTTTCCAAAACGAGATAAAATCGTACTCATTTTCATTTTGGCTCCGATTATTTTTTTCATTTCGCTGTTACCGAAAAATTATATGGAAAACCACTATTTTGACATTTTCATCGGGTATGTTTCCTGGTTGTTGCCGATGATCGTCGTCATATTGTTTTGGATCATGTATCGAATCAAAGGAGGTCTGGAAAATGGAAAGTAGATGCCGGTTCGCCTTCTTATGTTCAATCATCCCGTTTATCCTTACCGGATGCTGGGACGAAGTGGAAATCGATAAACAGGTATTCATCGCAGCAGTCGCCATTGATTTGGCAGAGGATTCCGATGAAGAAGCGTTGGTTGAAGTGACGGAACATTTGATTGTCCCGTCCGCTTTGGGCAGCGTGACAAATCCGAGGCCAGGGAAAGCATATCACAACTTGAGCAGCACCGGGAAGACGATTTATGAAACCGCCAAAGCGATTTCCAGGCAAGAGAGCCGTAAAGCGAATGTGGAACATTTAGGGTTGGTTCTCATTTCCCGGGAATTTGCCGAAACAGAAGGGATGTTGAAAAACATTTTCGACGTTTTCATCCGGGAACAGTATATGCGCCGAGGGATTTTAGTGGTAATCACCGAGGGGAAAGCGAAGGAAGTACTCCATATCGATGCGGAACATGTTTCACTGCCGTCCGTTTATATTGTCGACATGTTGGAAAATGACCAGACGACGATGACGAAAGATCCTGTGAAGCTCGGTGATATTCATGAAAAACTGTTGACAAACAGAAGTTATTCGTTACCGTACCTTTCTGTTGTCACTGAAAAGATCCTCAAATATGACGGGGTTGCGGTCATCGCAGAAAAACCAAGCAGGATGGTCGGAGCATTGACCGGCGATATTTCAGAAGACCGGCATTTCATCAGCGGCAAGGCGCGTCAAAGTGTCGTCACGATTCAAGTGGAAGGAAATCCAGCAACTTTGGAAATCAATGAACTGAGAAGCCGCTATGTGTTATTGAATGAAAATCCTGATGCTCTTCATTTCCGGGTCGATATCGAATTGGATGCCTTGATCAAAGAATATGTCGGTCAGCTTGATTTATATGATGAAGAGAATATGAAAATATTCACAGAAGCTTTGGAAAATGAAGTGCATAAACGTGCCGTGCGGGTTTTAGAAGAAGTTAAAGATGGCATGCAAGTGGACATTTTGAAATTCGATGACTTCCTGCGAATTCATCATAACGAACTTTGGGAAGAAATAAAAAATGATTGGGACTATGGTGAGAATTATTTCGCTGATAGTGACATCACCATTGTCGTCGAAGCTAATATCGAATCCCCCGGAACTTCTTTGAAAGGAAATCAATGAAAGGATTTGGGAACATGTGGGAATGGTTCGTGGACAGGATGCCGAGTCAACTTGGTTTGTTTTGCACGTTTTTGGCGTTTTTCATTCCGTTTGCCACGTATCGGATCAACCGTAAACTGCATCAGGAAATGGATCCGCCGTGGAAACGGGGACATGCAAAGGCGCAGAAGGATTGATGTGAAGGTGGAAAAACAGAAAACCTACGGATGAATATGTCGGTGGGATGGGAAATCCAGCCGATTGGATGAGCGGCTTTTCATGTGTTTTTTGAACTGAAAACCCCCGTCTATTTGAAGACGAGGGTTGGAGCTGCTTCTTCCAAAGTGGTGATTTCCACTCCTTGGTAGTAATATTTGATGATGTCCTCATAGGTTTTCCCTTCTTCCGCCATGGCGTTGGCCCCGTACTGGCTCATACCGATGCCATGGCCGTTTCCTTTCGTCGTAAAAATGAAATGTTCGTCGTTTTGTTTCACGGAAAAGTCGCTGGAACGCAGGCCGAGGGCATCCCTCACGTCTCTTCCAGTGAATGTGTTCCCTTCTACGACGAATTCATGGACGCGGCCACTGTCGGTGCGGCTGATGGAAATGTCATGGGATGCCGCATCGGAAAGGGAAATGTCCAAGCGTTCTTCGATTTCCGTTTTGGTGAATGTTTCTTGATCGATCAGTTTCGGATGCTCGAGTTCC
The DNA here is from genome assembly GCA_938004015.1 of uncultured Oceanobacillus sp. GTDB lineage: Bacteria > Bacillota > Bacilli > Bacillales > Amphibacillaceae > Oceanobacillus. The sequence goes on along the minus strand of CALKWU010000089.1, from coordinate 101 downwards.
CATGGGCTCGGAACACTGCGCAAATACGGCAGTTCGTTTTCCCAATAGTCTTCGGAGTTTTCCGTATAGCCATTGCTCATGGAAAAATACGCCGGCATGAT
>CALKWU010000088.1 GCA_938004015.1 uncultured Oceanobacillus sp. | reverse complement strand
AGAAACTGGCCGTATATGCAAGCATCTTCCGAAGATGAATCCAGATCAAAGGTAGTTGGAAATGTGGCCATTACCACGCTTCCTGCGGGAGATGCAGGGGTTGCTTCCGCATTGGGCGGTTGGATGGGAATGATTAACCGTTATACGGAACATCCGGAAGAAGCTTGGGAGTTCCTGAAATTCATGTCAGGACCTGAGGGACAGAAAATCACGGCCATCGATGGCGGATCGGCTCCGACACTTAAAGCGTTGTATGAAGATGAAGAAGTCAAAAATGCCCGTCCGCTTTTTGCCAATCCGGAATTTGTCGAAACGTTGGACAATGCAGTGCCAAGGCCGGTGACACCGATTTATCCTGTTGTATCGGATATCATGCAAATCGAATTATCGAAGGCATTGACAGGTGATCAAACAGCAGAAGAGACAGTCCAAAACATGCAGGCCAAGATCGAAGAGGCCATGCAGGAGTAATAGGAATGGGAGCTTTTTAAAAAAAGAAAAGCAAGATGGGCCAGTCTCACATCTTGCTTTTCTTTTCATCAAGTGTTCAGTTGCGAGGGGGCTATCCTATGGACAGGAAAAAAAGACGCCAATTCCATTTGAGTGAAAAACAGCTCGGATATGCAATGGTTCTCCCATCGCTTATTCTGATTGTTGCAGTTGTACTTTGGCCGGTAGCTCAATCATTTTACAACAGTCTTTTTGACTATCGGTTGAATGATCCGACGCGGTCTCAACGTATGCTCAGCTCGACCATGGATTTGGAGCGGTATGTAGACAATTATTTTTACATCGACAGACAACTGGAGAATCTTGCCGATGAAACGAGTAATCCTGAAGTCGAGCAAACCATTGCAGACATTCGAGCTGGTGTTGAGGAATTTCATTCACAATTGATCAGCGACGAGGAAATTAAAGAAAAAGTTGAGCAAATCGATGACTTGTTGATGAGCTTTACTCCTGTCAGAGATTCCGAATTGAAATATACGAAGGTCGATAATGACTTTGCCGAGGAATATAGCAAAGCATTGCAGTCTTACTCTGAGGAACTGACGAAGATTGCTGAAGCAAACCAAGATGAAGCGGTCAGCCAACCATTGCAACAAACAGCAGATCTTTTATCTAGTACATCGGGAAATATCCTCGAATCAAATTTTGTTGGATTGGCTCACTATGCGGACTATTTGAAAGATGCAAGAATGTGGCGTTCTTTGTGGAATACGACCCTGTTTACGGTCGTTTCAGTTTCGTTGGAACTGGTTTTTGGTTTGGGAATCGCTCTTTTGATTAACCGTTCGTTCAGGGGGAGAGGGCTTATTCGGGCAACTGTGCTTGTTCCATGGGCGATTCCGACTGCTGTTGCGGCCATGATGTGGAGGTTCTTGTATGATGGACAATCTGGAGTCATTGCCCATTATTTTGAGCAGTTGAATATCATCCCCGATGCTTCGTGGCTCTTATCGACTTCTGCCGGCGGAATGGTGTCCATCATATTGGCAGACGTATGGAAGACAACACCATATATGGCGCTTTTGTTGCTTGCCGGTTTACAGACCATTCCAACATCATTGTATGAAGCGGCGAACGTGGATGGAGCCAATAAATGGCAACAATTTTGGAGAATTACTTTACCACTGTTGAAGCCTGCGATTTTGGTTGCGTTGCTATTCAGAACGTTGGATGCTTTCCGCGTATTCGACTTGATCTATGTGTTGACCGGTGGCGGTCCAGCGAATGCGACGGAATCCATCTCCGTCTATGCTTATAAAACATTGTTCGCGCAACAGAACTTTGGGGAAGGTTCAACGCTTTCCGTCATTGTGTTCATATGTGTTGCGATTATCAGTTTCATTTATGTGAAATTGATTGGTTCCGATCTCTTTGAAGGACGGACAAAGTGAGGGGGAAGCAAATGGAAAACAGGACTGGAAAAGGCTTCTATCTCTTTTTGGCTGTATTTGTATTTGTAGTGATGTTCCCTTTTTTCTGGGTGTTTTTGACTTCGATTAAACCAGTCGGGGAAATATTTTCATCTTTCAAATGGTTTACGACAAATCCGACGCTTGATTCTTATGGAGCGGCTTTGACGAATCGGCCGTTGCTCATTTATATGTTGAACAGTTTTGTTGTAGCTGGATTGACGACGATACTGGCATTGGTTTTTGCGTCGTTGACGGCTTATGCCATTGCTAGATTGCCGATCAAGGGGAAGGGTTTCATTCTTGGATTGGTGTTGGCTTCGTCGATGTTTCCGCAAATCGCCATCATTTCACCAATCTTTAATCTTGTGACGGATCTTGGATTACGGAACAGCTATCTTGGCCTGGTGTTTCCGTACATTTCAATTAGTTTGCCGCTTGCCATTTGGATTTTGGCTACTTTTTTCAAAAGAATACCGTTTGAATTGGAAGAAGCCGCAAAATTGGACGGTGCCACTCCGTTTCAGACATTCAGAAAAATCATTTTTCCGTTGGCGGCACCAGGTGTGTTCACAACGGGGATATTAGTATTCATTGCCGCCTGGAACGAGTATTTATTTGCTTTGACGATCAATAGTGATGATCGCTGGCGGACGGTGCCAGTAGGTATATCGATGTACCAAAGTCAATATTCGATTCCGTGGGGTGATATCACAGCAGCGACTGTCATCGTGACGATCCCGATTGTCATTATAGTCTTGATCTTCCAACGACGGATTGTATCTGGTCTGACCTCGGGATCAGTGAAAGATTGATTGTTCAAGTTTATCACTGGATAAAAAGGAGTGGATTAGGATGCAAATTACGGTCTGGAATGAGAATCGCCATGAAAAAGAAAATCCAAAGGTTGCAGAAATTTATCCGGACGGCATTCATGGGACGATTGCCGAATTTCTGGAGCAGGAAGGCCATATGGTGCGGACCGCCACATTGGATGAGCCAGAACATGGACTTACAGATGATGTTCTGAATCATACGGATGTTCTTATCTGGTGGGGACATCTCGCCCATGATGAAGTGGATGATGCCGTGGTGGAAAAAGCAGCGGCACGTGTCTATGACGGGATGGGGTTGATTGTGCTTCATTCTGGTCACTTTTCCAAGGTCTTTAAAAGACTCATGGGCACTTCCTGTGATTTGAAGTGGAGGGAGGCGGATGAAAAGGAACGGATTTGGGTTGTCGATCCAACCCATCCGATCACGAAAGGACTTGGTGAATATATCGAATTGGAAAAAGAAGAGATGTACGGTGAACATTTTGATATTCCCGTACCGGATGAATTGATCTTTGTCAGCTGGTTTGCCGGAGGTGAGGTGTTCCGCAGCGGTGCGACTTTTAAGCGGGGCAGAGGAAAAATTTTTTATTTTCGTCCTGGACACGAAACGTATCCGACCTATCATAATCAAGCGATTCAACAAGTGATAAAAAATGCTGTAAAGTGGGCCGCAAATACGGATACACCCAAACCGGTCCGGGGAAATGTCGAACCGCTTGAAAGGATTTGACACGGATTCACTAGTCGTATGTTGGAAGGAGAGGATATCATGACGAAACTGCGTGTTGCTGTTATAGGATGTGGAAGCATTGCCAAACATAGGCATTTGCCGGAATATCATAACAATCCGAATGTAGAAATCGTTGCTGTATGCGATATTATTGAAGAACGGGCGCAGGAGGCGGCTCGAAAATATTTTGCGAACGCTCATACAGATTATGGAAAACTCTTGTCCTCGGAAGAAATTGATGTGGTAAGCGTTTGTCTTCCGAATTACTTGCATGCACCTGTATCTATTGCCGCTTTGGAAGCTGGATGCCATGTCCTCTGTGAAAAACCGATGGCCACTTCCAAGGAAGAAGCAGAGCAAATGATTGAAGCGGCAGAGCGACATGATAAAAAGTTGATGATTGCTCATAACCAGCGTTTTGTTCCTTCGCACCGGAAAGCGAAAGAACTTATCGACTCTGGCGAAATTGGCAAAATTTACAGCTTCCGGACAACGTTTGGCCATGCTGGACCGGAAAGTTGGAGTGTGGATGGTGCTGATAGCTGGTTTTTCAGGAAGGATGAAGCTTTTATCGGAGCGATGGGTGATCTCGGGGTCCATAAAGCCGACTTGCTCCGTTATTTATTAGATGATGAATTTGTAGATGTGGCCGCTTTTGTGGAAACCTCTGCAAAGGAACATGCCGATGTCGATGATCATGCTGTGATCATTTTGAAGTCAGCAAAAGGCATAATCGGAACCTTGACGGCGAGTTGGGCATTCAACGCTAATGAAGATAATTCCACAGTCATTTATGGAGAAAATGCCACCTTGCGTCTAGAAGATGATCCCCATTATTCATTGATTGTGGAGTATACGAATGGGGATGTTGTGAAGTACAAA
>CALKWU010000087.1 GCA_938004015.1 uncultured Oceanobacillus sp. | reverse complement strand
ATAGGAAATCTGCATCTCGAGACGAGGTTAACTACAGAAGACATCCCGAAATTGGATCTTTACATCGATCAAGTCATCCAGTTGTTTGAGAATAAATATGATTCGACGAAACGCTCCCCGGATGATAAAATTTTGACGAAAACGATGATCAACAATTATTCCAAAGATAAGTTATTCTTTCCCTTAAAAAACAAAAAATATTCACCAGAACATGTAATGCTCATCAATTTGATTTATGAGATGAAACCAATCCTGCAAATCGGTGATATTAAGACGACCCTTGATCGTCTGAACAATCGGATGCTGGCGGAAGCAATCGACTTGGAGCCGATCTATCAATCTTTTCTGGAAATGGCTGATACGAATCTCCATCGTTTCCTAGAAGACGTGAAACAAATCGCTGAAGAAGCGACCCGTCAAACGGAAAAACTGAATGAAGAGGATAAAGTCTATTTGAAACAAGTCCTCCTCATTCTTTCTTTTATCAATATGAGCAACTATTTCCGTCGCATCGCAGAAACAATTGTCGATGAAATTGAAGATTCGGAAACGAAAAAGGACTAGCGGGGGAACGTGTGATAAAATGATGGAAAAAGAAGGAGGAATCATACATTGCCAAATTATCCGAATGTCGCTGAAACAAAGGAATTGATCAAGCAATTGGTATCCATTCCGAGTCCCTCCGGAAACACGAGAAACGCCATCGCTTTTCTGGAACAAACGCTTAGGGAGTTAGGGATCGATTATAAACGGAATCGGAAAGGCGGATTAATCGCAACGATACCAGGTGCGGACGATAAAGAACACCGCATGCTCACTGCCCATGTCGATACTTTAGGTGCCATGGTGAAGGAAATCAAAACGGATGGCAGACTACGCCTTGACTTGATCGGCGGTTTCACCTACAGTTCGATCGAAGGGGAAAACTGTCTCATCGAAACGTCATCCGGTAAAACGTACACAGGGACGATTTTGCTCCATCAAGCGTCTGTCCATGTGTACAAAGATGCGAGAGATGCGAAAAGAAATCAAGAAAACATGGAAGTCCGGATTGATGCAAAAGTGGAAAATGCTGAAGATGTCAGGAAACTCGGCATTGAAGTGGGTGACTTCGTTTCTTTTGATCCCCGTGTGGAATTGACGGAATTCGGTTTCATCAAATCCCGTCATTTGGACGATAAAGCGAGTGTCGCTATCCTTATCCAACTGATGAAACGGATCAAAGCTGAAAATATTACGTTACCGCATACGACTCACTTTTTATTTTCCAATAATGAAGAAATTGGATATGGCGGCAATTCCAATATTCCAGAAGAAACGGTGGAATATTTGGCGGTCGATATGGGTGCGATTGGAGACGGGCAATCGACGGATGAATATACGGTATCGATTTGTGCTAAAGATGGTAGTGGCCCGTACCATTATGGATTGAGGAAAAAGCTCGTAGAACTGGCAGAAAAAAACAATATCGGCTACAAAGTGGATATATACCCATACTACAGTTCCGATGCAACTGCTGCCATCCGAAGCGGACACGACATCGTCCATGGTTTAGTCGGCCCGGGAATCGATTCTTCCCATGCTTATGAACGTACCCATGAAGATGCCTTGAAAAATACGGAAGAACTGCTTTATCATTACGTCCTAAGCGAGCTTGTCCAATTGTGACATCCGACCCCATGATAACAATCGCCTGCTTGAATATTGAACGGAAAGGAAGAGGGATACGATGAAATTGAGCATTTTGGATCAAGTTCCCATCCCAAATGGTAAAACGGCAAAAGAAGCACTGGAAGCAACGATTGAACTCGCAAAATTTGCGGATGAGCTCGGTTACCACCGATATTGGATTGCGGAACACCACGATATGGAAGGCCTGGCCAGCCCGGCACCGGATATTGTTCTTGGGATCATCGGCTCCAAAACCAAACGCATCCGCATCGGCTCTGGAGCGGTTCTCCTCCCGAACTACAAGCCATACAACGTCGCGGAAAGATACAATTTGCTTGCTACGATGTTTCCGGGAAGGGTGGATATTGGAATCGGCCGGGCACCTGGGGGCTCTGCGGAAGCTTCGATGGCGCTAGCGGATAATTTTTTGCAAGAAGTGAAAAAACATCCGCAAAAGCTGGATGAACTGCTTCACTTTTTAAATCGGGATTTTCCTGAAGATCACCATTTTTCCAAGTTATCCGCTCAACCGGTACCTGAAGAAACACCGGTACCATGGCTTTTGGGGACGAGTGTCAAAAGTGCTGTATTGGCATTGGAAAGAAATCTACCCTATGTGTTCGGTGATTTCATGAGTGATGCGGATGGCCCGGCAATCGTCAAAGGGTATTTCGACAACTTCAAAGGTAAAACACCTCAAGTTATCGTTGCAATCCAAGTTATTTGTGCGGAAACGACGGAAGAAGCGGAAGAATTGGCACAAAGCAATCAAGTATGGCGATTGCAACAGGCGAAAGGGGATGGGAACGGCAAAATACCGTCTGTATCCGAAACGAAAAGTTACGAATTCACCGATGAAGACCTCGATATCCTTCGATCGTCCAACCACCGGCAAATCATCGGAAATCCTGAAGGGGTACGGGAAGGAATAGAAAAATTGCAACAACTGTATCGAACCGATGAATTCATGATCATCACAATCACCCATGATCTTGAGGCGAGAAAAAAGTCTTACGAGCTGATGGCGGAGCAGTTCAAACTTAAAGATGCATAAAAGAATTGACACATATCTATATTTACAAATAGGACGAGTGTAAATAGACTTAAGTATCCGAAAGCAGGGATGTTCATGCAAACATGGGTGACGGAAATCATGGAGCAATTCGGTTATCTGGGCATTTTTCTCATGATGACATTGGAAAACCTCTTCCCTCCGATTCCGTCGGAGATCGTTCTTCCGTTCGGTGGATTTTTGACGACGTACACAAATCTCACGTTCCTGGGCGTGATGACTGCGGCTACTTTAGGTTCGGTCATCGGCGCCATGATTTTATACAGTATTGGACTGTTGCTCGATGTCAACCGGTTGGAAAAAATCATCGACCGCTACGGGCGTTTCATCAGAATCAATAAAGCCGATATTCGGAAAGCAGATGCATGGTTTGACAAATATGGCTACTGGACGGTGTTTTTTTGTCGGATGGTCCCCCTTGTCCGAAGCCTCATATCGATTCCGGCAGGGATGTCCAATATGAAATTTGTCGCATTTGTTTTGTTGACGGCTTGCGGCACGCTCATTTGGAACTTGTTTTTGATTACTGTCGGTGTCGTTCTCGGAGAAAATTGGCAGGCGATATTAACGTTTATGGAGTTGTATTCGACTGTCGTTTATGCGCTGCTGGCGCTAGGAGTCATTGTAGTTATCGTCTTATATGTGAAAAAATCTGACAAACATCGTTAGAACGGTTCAATTTCCGTTCTTTTTTTGTTTGATGAATTTGTCATGGATATGTTACAAATGTCACAGAAATGTGATAAAGAGCAGAACTCGCACCCCACTTGGTTTCCGGCTTGAAGGAAATATTTTGTCATTAAATGAAACATAATTGTAATATAACGATAACACGGCTGCAATTTTACATTGCTATACTACCTTTGAACTAAAAAAAAGACTACATGTACCATGAATTTGCCAAATCCCAATCAAATGGATACATAGGGAATAAGGCAATAGTAGTGGGGAAAGAGGGGTCCGAGAAATTGAAGAAGACGGTAATCACAGTGGCCACGGTGACAGTGGTCGGCTTGACTGGAATATTTTTCAATAACCCGGTATCGGCTGAAACAATTGATGATTTGAAAAACAAACAATCGCAAATCAAAGAAGAAAGACAAGATATCAAAGCGAATTTGTCTGAAGCAGAGGCAGAAATTGCTGATTTATTGATAGAAATGGAAGAATTGAATAAAGAAATCGAGCGGGTGAATGCCGCGCTTGAGAAAAACGAGAAAACGATGAAAGAAAACGAGCAGCAAATTACAGATACAGAAGATGAAATCGATCAGTTGGAAGAAGAAATCCAAGAGCTGGAAGAAGCGATTGAAAAGCGATTTGAAATTTTGAAAGAACGTGCAGTCGCCTATCAGAAAAACGGCGGCAACATTTCATACATAGAAGTCCTTTTTGGGGCAAGCAGTTTCATGGATTTCATCAGCCGGGTCAGTGCAATTAACAAAATCACGGAATCTGATGCCAATCTGATGGAACAAATTGATGAAGATAAAGCGAAAGTGGAAGACAAACAAAATGAAGTGATTGCTAAACTTGATGAGTTGAAAGAATTGCGCGTCGAGTTGGAAGAGATGCAACAACTTTTTGCAGAACAGCAAGAAACGAATGAAGAAAGAAAAGC
>CALKWU010000086.1 GCA_938004015.1 uncultured Oceanobacillus sp. | reverse complement strand
CATTCGTTGATGACCTTACCCACTGATTTTTGAAATTATGGTTTTTCATCTTGATGCAGTGACGTCATATCTTTCAGACTTCGACTTTTTCCTCTGATTTCTTGAACCGATCATAGCGGAGCGGTTCGGTTGGCATGATCGTTTCTGATTTTTCATTGATGATTTCTTCCATCAGTTTGCCTGTTCCTGTCGCTAAGCTGATGCCGTCCCCTTCATGTCCTGCGGCAATGTAGAAGCCCGGAATTTCATCCACTGCGGAAACGATTGGCAAGTGATCTTCTGTGAATGGACGGAATCCGGTGTAAGCGCGGATGATTTTGAAATCCGTCATTTTCGGGAAAAAGCGCAATGCTCTTCTCGCAATCGTTTCGATGACGCGGATATCAATACTGGAATCATAACCGACAAATTGCCGACTGCTTCCAAGCAAAAAGTTTTGGTTCTCCGTCGGCTCGAGGACGAGGGCTACTCCATGTTCCGTCGTCCGTTCATCAGCAATGCGTTCACGTTCAAATTTGTTCATCAAATATCCGAACTCCATGACGTTCCGCATCATGACCGGCTCTTGTCTTGAACCGACAAGGATATGGCCTTTCCGCGGAATGATTGGAATATCGATATCGAGCATTTTTCCTATGAATGGCGCCCACACTCCGGCTGCGTTCACAACCTTTTTCGCACGGACATCTCCGTTCGTCGTGCGAATGATGAAGTCATCTTCTTTTAGGATGTTGGTGACTTCAGCTTGGGTTTTCACTTCGAGTCCATATGACCTTTGTGCTTGATCGACTAAGGAATAACAGAATAAATACGGGTTGATTAAGGAGTCCGTTTCACACTCGAGTCCACCCGGAATATCTTCCGCGAAAAATGGCGATTCATTGCGGATGTCTTGTTGATCCAACACATTGAATTTCAATCCATTTTCTTTTTGGATGTTGACCCAGTTGATGCAAGCCTCCATTTCTTCATCGTTGTCACAAACGAGAATGCTGCCATGTTTTCTGTATTCAAAAGGCATATCCAATTTTTCGGCCAATTCTTCCAACAGTTGCTGGCTCACTTGAGACATATGGCTTTCGAAACCGGGGTCTTTATCGACAATCGAAACGTTCCCATCACAACGCGAACTCGTACCGCTTGCGATGTCATTCTTTTCGATAATGATGACTTCCAACCCTGATTCGGCCAAGTAATAAGCTGTCGCACAGCCGACGATTCCACCACCGATGACTGCGACTTCGTAACTTTTTTCAGGCATTCACCATACCCTCCTACAAACAATGTATATCTTTCACAATCTCTTCAGGAAATTTTCTCTTTCGTTGTTTCTGTCTTTTGTTCATCAATGATTTTGGAAAAAGCGGCAGATACATTTGCACGACCTTCGGGAATATTCGGATGGAACTGGATTGTTGCCGCTTTGCGAGTTGCTTTTACATTTTCGATGGCTGTTTGCAATTTTTCCTCGATTATATCCGGACTGTCCGATTCTTTTTTGGCGATGGATAATCCGGCGACGATGCCTTGTTCACGGGCGACCTTTGCACTTTCAATCCCTGTGATGTTTCCGGCTACATAGATGCCAGGGATAGGTGTTTCCATCCTTTCATTATGGATTGGAACATGACCGCCCAGTTCTTCGGAATATTGGAACGGGCAACCGACAACTGCTGCAAGTTCCGCCAAAGGATACAACCCACCGGCGATACAAACAAAATCGACCTGAACTTCCTCTTCGGAATGTTCGACGATTTCCCCGTCTGCTGTCACATCGACAAGGGTGACGGATTCGACCTTTTCTGTCCCATTGATTTGTTTGATGGCTTTACGCAAATGGATCGGCATCTCCCACATTTTGATGCCGTTTTTCGGATAAAACTGCAATGCCAAATTTTGCGCCCATTTGTATTTGGCGAACTTGCTCCCGAATTGGATGAATTTCGAAGGTGCCAGATGGGCGACCCGTGATAAATCATCGATCACTTTTCTTGGGTTCGCTTGTTCGCCTGAGATGATATGTTTGGCAGGGAGCACCATGCTGTGCAGCTCGATGCCGGCAAGATGCAGCTCTTGAGCGATCGCTGCAGATAATACATTAATGCCGACGATGATTCCTTTTTCGCCGACCTTCACCCGATGGACATTCGTCATCACTTGGGCAGCACCAATCGACATCACGCCAGGCAATGTCCAGCCGGGTACAGGAACCGGCGATTCAGCGGCACCTGTTGCAATAATGACGTTTTTCGTTGTGAAATTTTCCTTCTTCGTATGTACAACAAATTGGTTGTCGAGTGTTTCGATATGATGGACGGACACCCCTAAACGGATATCTGTATCCAATTGTTCAGCTTTTGTTTCCAATGCTTTGCTTTCTTCGATCCCATTCCACCATGTTCCGTCCGGTTCTTGGTAAAGCTGGCCTAAAAGTCTTCCACCTGCTTTCGGGTATTCATCCAACACGACGACGTTCAAATTGTTTTCCCTACATTGGATCGCAGCGGCTAAACCTGCCGGGCCGGCTCCGATAATGACTGCATCATAGACTTGCATTCTATTTTTCTCCCTCCATTTCCATATATTCGGCATACGTCCTCGGTATGTTTTCTTTTGAAGGGTCTAATGGTGAAGGCTGGACTTTCCCACTTTCTACGACCATATTTTCTTTGATCGGGGTGAGACAAGCTCGCACATTCGTCTCGCCATCAACGGTCACACGGCACTCATAGCAATGGCCGATATTGCAATAAATCCCACGAGGGTTTCCGGATTCTTCATGTTTGCGGAGTGTGCGTATTCCGTTTGCGAGTAGGGCGGCTGCGATCGTATCACCTTCATATCCTTCATACGATTTCCCGTCAAATTGAAATGTCACTTTTTTTCTTTTTTCCAGTTCACCTAAAATAGGATGATTTTCGATGCGGTTATTCATCTTTTGCGGCACCTCCCAAATCGACTAATGACATTGGTCTGACAGGAGGGGCGACTTTTAACGGAAGGGCATCGGTCGGATCTTTTTTTGTAATGCTCGTCAACACCCGATCCACCGCTTGACGGCATGTGCGTCCGCCGCAAAAACCCATTCCGGCTCTCGACAATAATTTCAATTCACGTGCTGAACTGTGATGTTTTTTCGCAAGTTCTTCCAACTCTCCCAGAGTCACTTCCTCACATCTGCAAATAATTGTGTCTTTCATGGTAACCCCCCTCGTATATGAATGGAAAATCATTGACTAATTCCTATTCTATCAAAAAAATAATGAAATTATAATATTTTCATGAATTATTAAAGCCTATGATGAAAAGGTTGTAAACGCTAACAGGTAAAGTAGTTGATGTGATGGGACATAGGTGGTTTCTGACAGTTTTTCAAATGGTTTGAGAAAGTTTGCCTTCTCATGGATTTGAACAGATAAGTTTTTGGATTCTAGAGAGAATGGGCGGTTTCAGAAAATTTGTGCGGAATCCCGTTTTATTGATTTGAAGGAAAAGAATGATTTCAGTTTTGGGGAGTGTCTGATTAAACGAAATGATGATGTTCAGTTGATTTCCTCAGCGGATGAGCAATAAAAAACGGAAATTGATTAAAATGTAGAGTCAACTTTTGAAAAATGACGTAGAATATCAAAACGGATGATCACAAGCAATAAAAAAGATTCATAACTTAGGACAGGGTCATTCCGTTTTTGTTAACTGCAGGTTGGCTGATGGATTTGGTAGGGACAAACCCAGTAAGTGGATTTTCCGCTTTTGTTCCAATTCAGACAAGCACTGGAGGTGAGTGACTGTGATAGAAATTCTTACATTAGCGACAATTATAACTCCAGTCACATCTGGTCTCGTTCAGGCGGTGAAAATTTCAACCAATGTGAATAAAAGATACTTGCCGATCATTTCAATTGTAGTTGGAATCGGGCTTGGCGCTTCAGCAACTTTCCTTGATACCGATTCCCTCGTCCGGATTTGGGCCGGTGGGATAAGCGGACTGGCAGCAACTGGACTATTCGAACTGAGCAAAAGGGACAAAGTGGATGACGGTAAATAGGTTAAGATTTTTCAATATAGATGATAGTAAAATTTGGGTTACAGCCGACAATCCTTATTGGAGTTGTCGGTTTTTTCTTTTTTACGATTTTCGGAATTCTGAATCAGGTTGGGTGTTTTCGAGTGGAACAATTTAACTTGATTGAATACAAAAATAAATGGACCATAAGGGGGGATGAATTGAAAAATGTATCTGTAAAGGATGAAACGGGCAAAAACAGTTCTACTACAGAAACAAAAAGGATGAGGGTCGAGTCGGGTTGGAGTCTGTTGAAAAATATTTAACTTAATTCGTCGACCCATCTGCATAATACTAGATTCATTTCAACAAGTTAACGATAACAATATAAATCGGATAAAGAATGAGCGTACCAATCAAAACGTATAGAATAGAAGAATTGGTCGGGCTAGGTGAGGCATTTCCAGGGAATACTTGTGTTAAAATTAAAACAAAAAGTGCAAGATAAGGTATCCAGAGAATCGATGTCCAGAATCTGACTTTTTGTTTTCCGAACCACTTTTTTGTCAAGAAAGCCAAGGCAATTCCTGTGCCTAAGACAACGACGAGAAATGTAAGTATTGTAATCGAATTCACAATCATTCTCTCATCACTTGTCAGATTGTCGATATTGGCGACTTTAAGCATAAACTCAACCGCAATAAATAGAGCTAAAGCGTAAAGAAAACTAACGGTATTCAACTTAAAAAATTGCAACCTAGCGCACCCTTTCTCACGACTAAGTCCATTCTCTCAGTATGAATTCTCTATATAAAAGAATAACATAATCTTCATCCTTACGCTTATGGGAAAATACTCGCATTGAAGTGCAAAAGCGTATAAGAAGCCAAGCAAAGCGGTTGCACTTACTTCGTATTCACCACCAATATGAGTTGGGCATGCATCAATTACAATCTCGAGCGCTAATGGTAGCCTCACTTAATATCCATTGCCAAGACGCATACAAAACAACGGCAGCCCTAAACTCATCGAGCTACCGTAAACACGTATCAGAATGTGTACCTAGACCAATCAATCTCAAATACCACTGCTTTCTCAGTAACCGTGAGCGGACAAAACACGCACCGATCATTCTTCTTCCATTTCTTCCTCATCCTTTTTATCCGAATCTCCCTCGGATAGTCGGGCGTATTTTTTCAATTTTTGTGAGACTCTCCAATAGACAGAGTCCTTTTCATATTCCCCGGTTTCTTCGTCCAATTCACCGGCAGGGAGTCCGGTCAGCAGTTCAATTCCTTCTTCAATCGTTTTCACTGCATAAATATGGAATTTTCCTTCCTTCACCGCTTCGACGACTTCATCTTTCAACATTAGATTTTGGACGTTTTGATGCGGGATAAGCACGCCTTGTTTTCCGGTGAGTCCTTTATTCTTGCAGACGGTAAAGAAGCCTTCGATTTTTTCATTGACACCGCCGACCGGCTGGATTTCTCCCTTCTGGTTAACGGAGCCCGTCACGGCGAGTCCTTGGTCGATTGGAACATCGGCCAAGCTCGATAAAAGGGCATATAATTCCGTACTCGATGCACTGTCTCCGTCGACACCGCCATAGGATTGTTCAAAAGCGATATGGGCCGTCAAAGCTAGCGGATTCTTTTGGGCGAATTTTTGTCCGAGATAACCACCCAGAATATAAATCCCTTTATTATGGATTCTGCCGCTCATTTTGCTTTCCCGTTCGATGTTGACGATTCCGTTCTGTCCGACAAACGTCGTTGCCGTGATCCGGGAAGGTTTGCCGAATTGATATTCGCCAAGTTTGTAGACGGCAAGTCCGTTCACTTGGCCGACCACCTTGCCTTCCGTGTCAATTAAAATCGAACCTTCATCAATGCTTTCTTGCAATTTTTCTTCATATAAATTGGAGCGATATTCTTTTTCTTCAATCGCCTGCTGCACGTGTTTGGCGGATACGAGATCATCCCCCATCATCTTCGCCCATGTGTCCGCTTCGTAAATGATTTCCACTTGTTGGTTGAAGCGGGTCGACAATTTTTCTTTATGGCCGGCAAGGCGCGAGCTGTATTCCACGAGTTTTGCAACTGCTGAACGGTCAAAATGCCGCAAATCATGTTCTTTACATTGAGTGTGGACGAAACTTGCGAGCTTCGTCATGTTTTCCAACGTATAGTCCATCTCCACATCGAAGTCGGCACGGATTTTGAACAGTTTCCGGAAATCTTCGTCATAGTTATAAAGCAGTTGATAGATTTCCATACTTCCGATCATAATGACTTTCACATCGAGGGGGATCGGATCAGGAGTAAGGGATGTCGTCGCCACTAAGCCGACATGTTCACTCATGTTTTCGATCTGTAGCTTTTTATTCAAAAGCGCGCGTTTCAACCCTTCCCAAGCATAGGCTTTCGACAAAATATCTTTTGCTTGGATGATGATGTAGCCGCCGTTCGCTTCGTGGAGGAAGCCGGGCATGATTTTTCGGAAATTCGTGCTCATGACCCCCATGCGGCTTTCATATTCCACTTTGCCGACCAAGTTGTAGTATGTCGGGTTGTCCGCTGTGATGACCGGTGCACCTTTCGTTTCACTGTTGTCCACAAACAAATTGACCTTGTATTTATCATGGGATGATTTTGGGCGGCTTGGAACGAACGGGAACATATCCCCATCCTGTTTTTCTTCAAAGAAGCTTTCCGGATGATCCAAAATATCCGTTTGGACCGCATCGAGATAAGCCAGCACATCCGGATAATCTTCATATTTACGTTTTAACTCATTGATATGGAATTCAGTTGCATGTTGCGCAACACGGTGGTCGAGGGTGTTCAGTTCTTTTTGGGCTTCTTTTTCAAGCGCCCGGATTTTATTGGTCGTATCGAGTATTTTTTCTTGGATGAGGGCGGATTTTTCTTTGATTTCATCGACTTTTTCTTCACTGAGCTGTCTGAATTGATCGTCATTCATTGGTTGACCATCGACGACAGGTAGTGCGATAATCCCGTCGCTCGTTTGGCGGATCATAAATTCGTGGGCGGCTGCGGTTTCGTTCATTTGTTTTGTAATGCCAGCGATTTTTTCATTGTATTGACGAATGATAGCAGCCTTTTCTCTTTGATAGTTTTCATCATTGAATGCTTTCGGCAAATCGATCTTTAATATTTCAATCAAATGATCCATGTCATCCCGCAGCTCTTTTCCCTTGCCTACGGGTAGTTTCAACACTTTCGGTTTGTGGCTGTCTTCGAAGTTGTTGACATAACACCAATCGAACAGTTCGACTTTCCGATTGGAAAACTTCTTGATGATGGAGTTCGTGAATGTTGTTTTTCCAGTACCGGAAATACCGGAAATATACAGATTGTAACCGGGTTTGTCGATTTCCAGCCCGAATTCCATGACGGTGCGTCCCCGTTCTTGACCGATGATGTTCACTAGTTTCGGCACTTGTTCCGTCGTTTCGAACTCGAATTCCATCCCATCTACTGTCCGCTTCAATTCCTCAGGAGTTAGTGCTGTCCGCTCTTTCACGTTTTCATTCGCCATCTTATCACCTTCATTTTGATGTTTGACCTTTGCTTTTGGTGGCCCTATCATGGAAGCGCTTCCGAAAATTTGCGTTGATTCTTGTTCGTTTCATAGTTTCGTATAATCATATTTTACG
>CALKWU010000085.1 GCA_938004015.1 uncultured Oceanobacillus sp. | reverse complement strand
AGTTTGATCGACAATTTCCAGCTTACGTTCAAGGACGGGAAAGTCGTTGATTTCAAGGCGGAAACCGGGGAAGAAGTACTCCGACATTTGCTCGATTCCGATGAAGGGGCCCGCCGCTTGGGAGAAGTCGCACTTGTTCCTCATGAATCGCCAGTATCCCAATCCGGCTTGATTTTCTATAATACACTGTTTGATGAAAATGCGTCTTGCCATATTGCGCTTGGAAAAGCTTATCCGACAAACTTGGAAGGTGGCGCGGAAATGACCGATGAACAGTTGGACAAACACGGGGTGAACGACAGTCTCGTCCATGTCGATTTCATGATCGGTTCGGAAAAATTGGATATCGACGGCGTGAAACAAGATGGCACTGTTGAACCAGTCTTCCGCAATGGAACTTGGGCTCTTAATGTGAAAAGAGAATAAGACGACCGATGAATGAAAAGCAGAGGCAATAAAATTGTCTCTGCTTTAGTGATTAGAGCGGCTGGATGTTCGCAAACGCCCGTTGAAACAAATGCTTGTCATTCCATTTTTCCTTCCCATTTTTGTTTCATTTCATCAAAGCTCATTTCTTTATGCACTTGGTGGAGCAACCAAATATAACCGAACGGATCCATGAACATCGCATTCGATACACCAAAATCAGGAATTTCCGTTACAGTCTGGATTTCCTGGCAACCGGCTTTCAGCGCTTTGTTGTAAGTAGACTGAATATCCGGCACCGTGACATTCACCCACATCGTTTTCGGATCTTCCGGCTTCGGTGCAAACAATTGGAATTCCGGGTTTTCATCCAGCATATGGAAATGGACGTCATACAGAGTGAAAAGCACTTCATTTTGTCCTTGTGGGAAATCCGTCACTTGTACATCTTCGAGATCGAATATTTTTTCATAAAGTTCGATCGCTTGCAAACTGTCTTTTACGACAAAGTCTATTTCTACATTGCCCATTCTAGGGCACCTCCTCATTTTTCAACAGAATGATACCAGCATTAGGATATGGAAAAACAGGAAATGTATGCTGGAAATTCCAGTAACAGTATGAACGGCCATTTTCGAAAAGCACAATCCGTTACGTCCATCAGCCTACATCAAACCATTTTTCACCAAGACCGCTTTAATTTTCAAATACGTATAATGTTCCGGCAACGCTTCTTTCAGCGGCTTCAATTTTTCTTCCGTCAGTTGTTCCTTTGCCGCCAGCACTTCAGCTTCTTCTTCCTCATCGAAAAATAAATCCCACTGGACGGTATACCCTTCCTTATGCGCTTTAAACAAATGGCCTTCGATCGTGGTCGCACTCAAATCCCGCATCTCGGCAATTTCCGCAATCGATTTTCCTGATTGGAACAGCTTAAAACTGACGAGATGACTCGGTTCTTCTACTGCATCTTTCCGCTTTCGCAAGGTTGGTGCTGTGGCAGGACTTTGTGTCATTTTTACCGCTTCCGGATGAAGTTTTTTCCAATCTTTTACAAGTGCAAGGAAACGATCTCCGAATTGTTCATACTTCACTTCACCGATACCTTTGATCGCCAACATGTCATCTTTCGTTTCCGGCAAGTGGCGGCTCATTTCTTTCAAAGTCGCATCAGAAAACAAAACATATGGCGGCACATTCCTTTCATCAGCCATTTCTTTCCGCAATTTCCGAAGCTTGGAAAATAGATCTTGATGGAAATCCGCATCTTCCATTGTCGGAATCGGTGCCGTATTCATGAAGACCCGGCGCTCACCTTTCAAAACTGGCACGGAATTTTTATTCAATTTGAGGATCGGGAAACGCCCTTCCTCAATGCCTAACAAGTTTTCCGCGATCAAAAAATGAATGATCCCGGTGATTTCTTTTTCCGTATGCCGGGAGAGGAGACCATAAGTGGACAGCTTGTCCAAGCCGAATTGGAGAACTTTTTTATCTTTGGATCCTTTCAACACTTTCGCGGTCATCCCTACGCCGAACCGTTCGTTCATCCGTCTCACACAGGACAAAACCATTTGCGCTTCTTCAGTGATGTCGATTTCTTCCCGCCGCTCCGTACAATTGCTGCACCGTCCGCAATCGTCCTTCTCCGTCGTCGCATCAAAATAGTTTAAAATGAAGTTGGCCAGGCAACCATGGGTATGGCAGTAATTGATCATCGCTTGCAGCTTCCGGTATTCATTTTGCTTCGATTCTTCATCAGCAATGGATTGTTCGATCAAAAATTTCTGTAGTTGTACATCTTGCGGAGAAAACAACAGGATACAATCGCTCGGTTCCCCGTCCCGTCCTGCTCTCCCTGCTTCTTGATAATAGGATTCGATGTTCATTGGCATCGCATAATGGATGATGAAACGAACGTTTGATTTATCGATCCCCATTCCGAAAGCATTCGTTGCGATCATGACATCCGCTTCATCATGGAGAAAAGCGGCTTGGGCGTCTTTCC
The DNA here is from genome assembly GCA_938004015.1 of uncultured Oceanobacillus sp. GTDB lineage: Bacteria > Bacillota > Bacilli > Bacillales > Amphibacillaceae > Oceanobacillus. The sequence continues at coordinate 23,978 of CALKWU010000085.1, read as the reverse complement.
GTTCATTTTCCGATAGCCCTGCATGATATTTCGCCACCGAAAATCCGCGCTCGGCCAACGTTTCATATAGACTATCCGCTTGTTTTCGTGTCGCTGTATAAATGATGCCGGGTTCGTCCCGGTGTTTTTCCAAAAAACTGCGGATGTAAGTCGTTTTATCCACCCCTTTGACGATATGGAAGGAAAGGTTTTCCCTGGAAAATCCGGTATGTATGGTGTGTTTTTCCTCGATATGGAGGAGTCGCCGGATATCTTCCATCACTTCTTTCGTTGCGGTCGCCGTCAATGCGATGAAAACAGGAATATTCCCGAGACGTTTCAAAAGCGGAACGATGGAGCGGTAACTTGGACGGAAATCATGGCCCCATTGGGAAATGCAATGGGCCTCATCAAAGGCGACGAGGGAAATATCGATGTTTCCGATGAGTTCGGTAAAGCGGATGGACTCAAACCGTTCCGGTGCAACATAAACGAATTTGTAGCGGCCTTCTGCAATCCCACGCATCCGCATCTCTTGTTCCTGCAGCGATAAGGAACTGTTCACATAAGTCGCCGGAATTCCTAAAGAAAGGAGACCGTCCACCTGATCTTTCATCAAGGAGATAAGAGGGGAGATGATGATGGCAGTTCCTTCCAAGGAAAGACCGGGAATTTGGTAAATCAACGATTTTCCACCGCCTGTAGGCATGACAGCCAACGTGTTCTTCTTTTGTAATATTTGTGAAATCGCTTCTTCCTGTCCCGGGAGGAAGGATTCGAATCCGAAGTAATTTTGTAAAATATTTTTTTCTTTGAGCAACATCTGACACCCTTTTCTTTTAAACTCATCCTACCATATGTTCAAGCAACTATCCTCATAGAAAAAGAGTGAAGCTGTACGCCTCACTCTTTATCCAATTCCTCGAGCTGTCTGCGCACTTCAGCAATTTCCCCTTCCAAGCGGATCAATTGTTCTTCGGCAGAGGAAACCCTGCCTCTGACATATTCCAATTTATCCATATCACCTTGAATCCGGACATAATCCGATTTCAATTCATCCAATTTATGCAATAGTTTTTCCCGATCCATACTCCATCCCCCTTCCTTTTGTCTATTGTAATACGTCTTCCATGATATTCCCAAGAAAAAGGCCACCGTCTCAAATCAATGCATCTTCCTTGTTTCCCTTCGAATCTGCATATGTTTCGTAAAAATGAACGATGATCGTCCGCAGCACCGCATAAAACGGCACGGCGAACAAAATGCCGAGGAAACCTGCGATGCTTCCCGCCGCCAAAATCACCGTGATGACGGTGAGGGGATGGAGATTCAAGACTTGCCCCATGACGTTCGGTGAAATCAAATTGCTTTCGATTTGTTGGGCGACAATCATAATGATCGTGACCCAAATGATATTCCACGGGTCTTGAAAGGCACCGACGACAATGGCCGGCGTCACCGCGAGAACCGGCCCGAGATAGGGGATGACGTTCATGATCATTCCGAATAAAGCAAGCGCCAATGCATAGTTCAGCTGGATGATCGAATAGCCGATGAACAGAAGGACACCGACGGAAAAGCTCACGATCAATTGACCGCGGATGAAGGCAGTCAGCACATGATCAATTTTCAACAACAAATTGCGGATGTTCGCCGCTTTTTTCTTCTTGAAAAATTTTGTAATGAACGGAAGCAGCTTCTCGCCATCTTTCAGCATAAAGAAAAGGAAAAAGGGAATCAAAACAATCCCCGCAAAGATGCTGATCACTTGACCGATGATGCCGCCGAGAAATGCAAACAAATAATGAACGAGATCCTCCAGCCGGGAAGGGAGGTCATCGATGAAACCGTCGACCGTGTAGACGACTTGTTCCGGCATGCCGAATCCGTTCGTCTCCCAATACCCGGTGAAATCCCGGACGATATTCAACATCATCGGAATTTTTTCTATCAAATGTACCGTTTGATCCCGCAATATCGGCCAAATGAAAATTCCAAAAAGGAACACAATCAGAAAAAGGATGACGAAAACGAAAAGGATTGCCGGAATCCGAGGAATTTTCAACCGCTCGAAAAAACGCAACAACGGTTTCGTCAGATAATACAGGATGCCTGCTCCGATAATCGGGAAGGCGACCGCACCGATCAAGCGGATGATCGGAACAAAAATAAACCGGGCAAAGTAAATCAACAAAATCAACAGAAAAACAAGGATTGCTCCGATGAGCCATTCGAAAATTTTCTTCGTCTTCATCTTCCATCTCCCCCTTTCCGCCATGTTCGTTTTTTTCATAAATATCGATTATAATAGATAATGTCCGTATCATTATGGACAAAAAATCATCACTTTACACAAGATTGATAGAATATAAGAATGCGCTATGATAAAATTTCCATAAAAGCTACATATTAGGGGGAACGAAATGACGAACAATTGGCAGCAAATCTACGAGAAATGGAAAAACTTTGCGGCTTTGGACAACGATATGAAAGCGGAACTGGAAACAATCGAAAAGGATCCCGTACAATTGGAAGATGCCTTTTACCGGGATTTGGCTTTCGGGACGGGAGGAATCCGGGGCGTACTCGGGCCAGGGACGAATCGGATGAACATCTACACCGTCCGCAAAGCGGTGAACGGTCTAGCCAATCATTTGCTGAAACATGTCGTGAACGCCAAACATCGAGGCGTCGCCATCGCTTATGACTCCCGCTACATGTCGAAGGAGTTTGCGGTTGAAGCGGCAAAAGTGCTCGGATCATATGGCATCCGTTCTTGGCTGTTCACATCGATCCGGCCGACACCGGTGCTTTCCTATGCCGTCCGCTATTTCTCTGCTGCGGCAGGAATCATGATCACCGCAAGCCATAATCCGCCCGAGTATAACGGCTTGAAAGTGTACAATGAGGAAGGCGGACAAATATTGTTTGAAGAAGCGGAGAAAATCACCGCAGAGATCCAGGCGACGGAAGACGAGCTGCAAGTGCCGACAAGAAGCGTAGAGGAGTTGGAGGATGAACAGCTTCTACATTGGATCGACAAAGAGGTGGATCAAGCCTATCTGGAAAATTTGAAAATGATCACAAAATTGGATGCGGAACAACTCGCAGAAGAAAAAGAGTTGAAAATCGTCTACACGCCCCTCCATGGGACGGGTACGGAACTGGTGGCAAAAGGTTTGCAACAATTGAACTTTCCTCAAGTCACCATCGTAGAAGAACAAACGACACCGGATCCGGAATTTTCGACGGTTGAATCGCCGAATCCGGAAGAACATCAAGCCTTCAAAATGGCGATTGAATATGGCAAAAAAATCGATGCCGATATTTTGCTTGCGACCGATCCGGATGCGGACCGGCTCGGAGCTGCTGTGAGAACAGAGGATGGCGAATACACCGTCCTGACTGGAAATCAACTCGGTTCGCTGCTTTTGGATTACATTCTTTCTCACAGTCATTTGAACATTCACCGCAATGCCCGGATGATCAAAACCGTCGTGACGACCGAACTTGGACGGGCGATTGCCGATTCCTATGGAGTCGAAACGATTGAAACCCTCACCGGCTTCAAATACATCGCGGAAAAAATCGCCAATTTTGCAAGAACCGGTGAAACGTTCATGTTCGGTTATGAAGAAAGCTACGGTTATTTGGCAAGCAGCTTCACCCGCGACAAAGATGCGGTGCAAGCATGTGTGCTCACGGCGGAAATGGCTTATTATTGGAAGACGCAAGGGAAATCCGTCCTCGATGCCCTTGATGCATTGTATAAAAAACACGGGTATTTCCTTGAGGGACTATCTTCGCTTACCCTTGCAGGAAAAGAAGGAGCCGAACAAATCGCTTCCATTATGGAAAATATCCGCACCAACCCGCTGAAGGAAATCGCCGGCATCCGAGTCGAAAAAATCGAAAATTATGTGACGAGCGAACGGCTTGATGTCGCAACCGGTGAAACGGAACCGATCCATTTGCCGAAAGAAAATATGATGAAATTCATCTTGGAGGAAAATGCTTGGGTTTGTTTCCGACCGTCCGGAACTGAACCGAAACTAAAATATTATTACGGTGTTTGCGGAGAAACGAAAGAAGAAAGTGCCGCAAAGTTGGAAAAAATCAAGCGGGAAGTGGACGAGATGATGGAAACGATGATTGCCCAAGCATAAATTTTTCTAATCAGGGAATAGATAAGCATATCATTTTTATATCATCAAGTTCCCTGCTGCGGTTTTCGACATTGACATTTGCCCGAAAATGGTATTTAATACGTTTATAAAGTTCCTAAAGGGGAGTAGCTGTACAATTTAAGTCGTCATTACGAGATTCCGATCTCCGGCTTAATTGGCAACAACTGTTGTTAGCGAGACCTTTACCAACGCAGGTAAAGGTCTTTTTCTATGGTCTTTACCTGATGAGACCAGGTTGGTCGTGGAAAAACATAGCAGGAGAAGGAGCGTATACAATGGGTGCAGATTTGATTTTGGAGTATTTATGGGTTTTAGTCGTTTTAATCGGGTTGGAAGGATTGCTTGCAGCGGATAACGCCCTCGTTTTAGCGATCATGGTTCGGCATTTGCCGGACAAACAACGGAAACGGGCATTGTTTTATGGACTGGCCGGTGCTTTCATATTACGGTTCGGTTCCTTGTTCGTCATTTCTTTCCTCGTTGAAGTATGGTGGATTCAAGCATTAGGTGCTTTGTATCTTCTCGGAATTGCTTCGAAAAACTTATATGATCGGTTCAAGCCGAAGTCGCAGGAGAAAATGGAAAAAGCGGGGATCTCCAGTGGAAAAGAACCGCTTAAAGAGGTGTCTCCGAAAGAGTTTTGGCTTACGGTCGCAAAAGTCGAATTTGCCGACCTTGCCTTTGCGGTCGATTCCATCTTGGCGGCCGTCGCTCTTGCCGTGGCATTGCCTCCGACCGGTTTAGGTGAAATCGGCAGCCTCGATGCTGGACAATTCACCGTCGTTTTTGCAGGAGGAATGATCGGCCTGATTATCATGCGTTTTGCAGCGAACATTTTTGTCGGCTTGCTCGCAAAACGGCCAGGGCTTGAAGTCGCCGCCTTTGTCATCGTCGGCTGGGTCGGCGTGAAATTGGCCGTCATCGTGCTTGCCCACAACGACATCGCCTTGATTCCAGCGGCATTCCCGCATTCGACCGCTTGGAAGTTGACGTTCTATATCGTCCTCGTCTTGATTGCGGTCATCGGTTGGTTCGCATCGAAAAAAGATACGAAAGATGTCGAGATGATCAATTGAGGGTGGACAACCCGGAACGAGCTTTTTCGTATTGAAAAATTGAAAGCAAAAACTGGATAAAGCTGGGACGAAGCTTCCGACCAACGTGACATCCGAATTGGAAATAAGACGTATCGAATTTCCGTCTGTGGATGTGACCGGCTGGAATGGTCCCGGCTTTTTTTATCGATGAAAAGATGTGCAAAATGAAGCATGAATCCGTAGAGTGCACTCCACCAAAATCGGCAATAAATCCACCACTTGAATCAATCTTCATCAATCAAATTCATCTTTACGCTTCACTCATGCATGGTTCCATGCCGAAAAGGGAATATACTCAAGAAACGGAGACAAGCTAAAACCGGCAGTTAAAACAATCACGAATCAACAACAACAAAGTCAATCTGTTGCATAAAATGACATGACGTAGTATATTCGATATCAAACTAATCCTATCGGGATATAATAAATTAGGAGGATGACAAATGGATACGGTTTGGATTGTCATAAATATCATCGTTTTACTCGCTCTCATTGCGTTACTTTATTCCATGCAGAAAAAACACGTCTCTTTTGCCAAACGGGTTTTTGCTGCCATGGGGATTGGAATTGTATTCGGCGCGATTTTACAGGCCATTTACGGAGTGGAATCCAACATTCTGACCGTGACGCTCGATTGGTTCAGCATCGTCGGAAGTGGATATGTCCGTCTCTTGATGCTCATCGTCGTTCCGCTCGTCATGGTTTCCATCATTCGGGCAATCATCAATTTGGAAAAAACGAAAGAGCTCGGGAAAATGGCAGCTTGGGTCATCGGCATTCTCATCGGGACAACGATGATTGCAGCTGTGATCGGTATCGCTTCTGCACTTGTATTTGATTTGAGTGCGGATCAAATTGAAGCAGGTCAAGCGGAAAATGAGCGTGCCGCATCCATCGAGGAACGTTATGCAAGCATTGAGGATCAAACGACGCCACAACGGATTCTCAATTTCATTCCGAACAACATTTTCCTTGATATGACCGGAGAACGCCCAACATCCGTCATCGGTGTCGTTATTTTCTCCTTTATTGTAGGGATAGCCGTTCTTGGCGTAAGACGGAAACAACCGGAGCAGGCAGCGCTGTTTGTGAAAGGGGTCAATGCGATTTATGCCGTCGTCATGCGGATCGTGACATTGATTCTCCGTCTCACACCTTATGGGGTTCTCGCATTGATGACGAATATGGTCGCAAATACGAACTATGCCGGTGTCTTGGAGTTAGGAAAGTTCGTCCTTGCTTCTTACGTGGCGCTCATTGCGATGTTCATCATCCATCTCTTGCTCATTGCCGGCTCAGGTCTGAATCCAGTGATGTATGTGAAAAAGGCATTCCCGGCGTTGGCATTCGCCTTCACATCCCGTTCCAGTGCGGGGACGATGCCAATCAATATTCAAGCGCAGAAAAATGGCCTTGGAGTGGATGATGCAACGGCGAATATTTCCGCATCATTCGGAGCAACAATGGGGCAAAACGGATGTGCCGGAATTTATCCGGTCATGCTTGCAGTCATGATTGCACCGACAGTAGACATTAATCCGCTCGCTCTCGACTTTTTGATTCCGCTCATCATCATTACAGCGATCAGTTCATTCGGAGTGGCCGGAGTCGGTGGGGGAGCGACATTTGCCGCCATCATCGTCCTTTCATCGATGGGTCTACCGGTCGGACTTGCAGGTCTCCTCATTTCCATCGAAGCGCTCATCGATATGGGACGTACTGCATTGAACGTCAATGGTTCCATGCTTGCCGGCACGCTGACATCACGGATTCTCGGAACCCATGACGCCGACAAATTCCATGATGAAGACTCGGTAGCTGACCAGCCGGCTGTCTGATGGAAGCGTAGAACAAGTCGAAATGACAACAATTATGATATACTATAAATAGTAAAAACCGCCTGATTCATATTGGGCGGTTTTTATTTCGATTTGATGAAAAATCGAAAACAATGTATGTCAACATTTACATACTCCTAACAAAGAGGTGAAATATCGGCTTCAAAGTCATTTTTACGTCATTATCAAGGTACAATCGTCTTACCGATTGCTTGCCGGCAACTTGGAACAGCAAAGAGGTGATAAGCAATGGAAAGAAATGCGTATTTTGATAATGCCAGAGCTATTTTGATTTTCCTCGTCGTATTCGGTCATATGATCCAACCGTTTGTGGCCGGTTCCACGGAAATTTACACATTGTATACGTGGATTTACATGTTTCATATGCCAATCTTCATATTCGTTTCGGGTTTTTTCGCCAAAGGAGCGTCGGACAAATCCTATCTATGGAAACTGGTGAAAAAACTGCTTGTCCCTTATCTCATTTTCCAAGTCATATACACCGGATATTACTATATGATCGGCAAATCCGATTGGGATGCGGGCTTGTTTTATCCCCATTGGTCGTTGTGGTTTTTGATCAGTTTATTTTGCTGGCATATCTTATTGATCTTTTATAAAAAATTGCGGCCGGGAATCGGGATTCCGCTTTCCTTCGCCATTGGCATTGTGATCGGCTATATCGAGCCGATCGGTCATACACTGAGCATTTCCAGGACCTTCGTCTTTTTCCCGTTTTTCCTCATCGGTTATTGGATGACGGAAAAACATGTGCAGTTTTTGAAGAAGAATATCGTGAAATGGACGAGCGTTGTCGTATTGGCGATTGCCGCTGTCGTCATTTATCTTTTGCCGGAAATCGATACCGGCTGGTTGCTCCATTCGAAATCCTATGCTGTACTCGGAGTGGATGATTGGTATGGCGCCTTGCTTCGATTACTCGTGTATGTAGGCTCCATCGTCATGGCAGCGGGGATCGGCGCTTGGATTCCGGAAAAAACGATCAAGGGCGTCACTTATTTAGGGAGACGCACCCTTTATGTCTATTTGCTTCATGGATTCTTCATCCAATATTTCCGCCAAAGCGAGCTGTTCTCTGTGGAAGGATTCTTCGATGTCGTTGGGCTTGCGGCGATCTCGGCAGGACTGGTGTACCTCCTATCCTCCCGACCGATTCGTGGCATTTTCCAACCCCTCATCGAAGGTCGGGCAAACATCCTGAAAGAAAGACTAAACTAAAAATGGGTCAAAAAGGGACAGTCCCTTCTTGACCCATTTGGGACGAACGGGGACAGTCCCGTTTTGTCCCATTAAAACAACAGATGTGCAATGAACGTGATAATCGGTAAAGAAATTATTGTACGCAATAAGAAAATCAAGACGAGGTCTTTGAAATTGACCGGAATTTTCGATCCGAGCAACAAACCTCCGACTTCCGACAAATAAATGAGCTGCGTCACGGAAAGAGCAGCGATGATGAATCGTGTCATTTCCGCTTCAATTCCCGCACCGATGATCGCCGGCAAGAACATATCCGTAAACCCAATCAATATCGTTTCAGAAGCTTCCTTCGCATACGGAATTTGCATCCACTCCAAAATCGGCACGAACGGAGCGCCAATCCATGTGAAAAAAGGCGTATATTCCGCAATGATGAGTGCAACCAGTCCAAACGCCATGACGACCGGGGCGACACCCATCCACATATCCAAAATGTTTTGCCCGCCTTCTTTGAAAAACCGGTAGACGTTCGTTTCTTTTTTCGCCCGATCCAAAGCAAGTTTCACACCATAACTGAACGTATTGAATTCTTCCGGAATCGACTCGTCGATCACTTTCGTACTGCCATCAATGTAACTGTCTTTTTTCCGGGAAAGCGGTGGAATACGCGGCATGATGATTGCACAGGCGAATCCCGCCACGAGAATCGTCATATAATACGGGAAAAACATGTGGCTAAGCCCGACTTCAGCAAGGACGACTAAAGAAAAGGTGATGGAAACGATGGAGAAGGTCGTCCCGACGACGGCGGCTTCTCGTTTTGTATAAAATCCTGACTCATATTGCTTGCTTGATAGAAGAACTCCGATTGTGCCATCTCCTACCCAAGAGGCGATGGCATCGATCGCTGAACGTCCCGGCAACTTGAAAAACGGTCGCATGATTTTCGTCATCAATGTTCCGAAAAACTCCATCAAGCCGAAATTGGTCAGAAGCGGCAAAAACACCCCAGCGAACAAAAACACTGCAAACAACGTATGCAACAAGCCGTGGAGCAACGTCCCACCAGTATCCGGGCTGTAAATCGCCTCATGACCCAATTCAAAATAAACCATCACTGCAAAAACAGCAGCCATAACCCGTGTGATCGTCCAGAACAGGGAAGTCGTGAACAAACTTTGGAAAAAAGGAGTTTTTTCAAAAAATTTCCCGTTCGTCAAATAACCGACAATCGAGCAAACAGCCGAAATGATGATGATGATCATCATGATGAGCGATAAATGCGCCTCAAGAGTATTTTGGACAACTCCTGCAAGTAAGGCGATCGGAATGGTCGTCTCCCCGTCAATAGTAATCGGGGTGATGAATAAAAAGATTCCGATCAACGACGGAATAATGAATAATAAATAATTTCTCAAACTATATTCTTTCAACATGTTTCTTTCCTCCATTCAACACTGCATAATTATACAACTGTGCGAAAAAATATGCAACACTTTTTCAACGCATTTTTATCCATTTAGCATTTGAGTATTTGAAATGATTAGGATAAGGTGAAAGTAGGGAAGATGTAAATAGAGGTGGTCCATTTGCACAAGCTGCTTAAATATAATTTCATCTATCGGTACTCGGTCATCGTTTTAATGACGATCAAATTCATCATCCGCATCTATTCATTTCTGTTCATCCATTCGGTTTGGGATGAACAGACGAATGAAAAATGGAACCGGCTCATGTCGAATCTCGCCAAAGATTACCGGCGGAAAGCAGAGCGCCTTGGTGGTGTGCTCATTAAAGTCGGGCAATTTTTAAGCACGAGAAAAGATTTTTTACCGGATGTGTTCATTGAAGAATTGACGAATTTGGTCGATGCAGTTCCACCCATGCCTTTTGAACATACGGAAAGAATACTCCAAGAAGAATTGGGAGAAGATTTCTATAGACATTTCAAATATATTAAAAAAGAGCCGATCGCTTCCGCCTCCATCGGTGAAGTCTATTACGGAATTTTGAAAGATGAGCGGGAAGTCGCCATTAAAGTGAGACGATACCGAATCGAGGAAGTGTTCCATAAAGATTTCGTCGCCTTGCGCATGGTGTTTTGGATTTTGAAAGTGTTCACCGGTTTCGGAAAAAAGGCCGACTTGAAAGCACTTTACCATGAACTCGTCATGGTGATGGAACGGGAACTCGATTATGAAAAAGAGCTGGACTTCGGAAAATATTTCAAAGAACGCTATCAACATATGGAAAACATCCACATCCCCGAGTTTTATGACGGACTGAGCACGAAGCGGGTGCTTGTCATGGAATGGATCCACGGGGAGAAAGTGACGAACGACCACTTCTATCGGGAACACCGGCTCAACCGGGAACGGATTTCCAAAGCGATTTTTGATTTTTATATCGACCAATTCCTCAATCCGGGTAAATTCCATGCCGATCCACATTCCGGGAACATCCTCGTAAAAAAGGACGGCACGGTTGCAATCATCGATTTCGGGATGGTCGGAGAAATCAAGAAACAAGATACGGAAAATTTCAAGCTGCTCGTCCAAGGTTTCATCATCGACAATTACGATATCGTCGTCGATGCCCTCGACCAGATGAACTTTTTGTTGCCGCATGCGGACAAAAAACGGATCAAAGAAGTCATCATCGATGTCGTCGAAATGTATTCCGACGGTTCCTTGAAACAGTTGAACAGCCAAACGATCAACCAATTGATCGATGAAACGACCGGGATTGTGAAAGATGAACCGATTCAGCTTCCGGCCGATTACGCCTACCTTCTCCGGGCCGTCTCCATCGTCATCGGCATCGTCTATGTCATCAACCCAGACATCGATATCGTGAAATGGGGGAAAGACCGGATCAAAGATTGGTTCGGAAAAGCAAGCATCATCGAATCGGTGACGAAGCAATATGTAAAGAATTTGACGGATCCCATCTTGTCCTATCCGCGCGCCCTCCTCAATTTCCTGGAAAGCGGCGAACGGGACCGGGAGTGGGATAAGGAAAAATTCACCATAAAAATGAAACATCAATACTGTTTACTCCTTGAGGTTTTTTCCTTTATTATGATAGTAGTAGGTTTCATCGTAGGTGTTTACAGTTTCCATATCGATGAAGTGTTCATCCGTTATCTCGGATGGGGCTTGATCGGAATGTTTCTCGTGCTGTTGAACATCTTGCTCTTGATCCATCGCAGGCTGATCAGGAACCAGAACAAAAAGGGGGTGTAATCGATGAGCGACTATTTGAAGAAAGGTTTTATGTTAGGACTTGGCGCAGCCCTCGCCGGCAAAGAAAAATTGGAAAAATTGTTGGATGAACTCGTCTCGAAAAATGAAATCACCCGGGATGAAGCGAAACAAATGATGCGGGAATTCATTCAAAAGGGAGAAGAAAAAACCGAAGAGTGGACACAAAAATCCGAAGCACAGAAGCGGAAGACGGCAGAAGAATTAGGTCTTGCCACGAAAGACGACATCGCTGCCCTGGAAGCCCGCATTTCCGAATTGGAAGCAAAATCAAATCAAAATCAAGATGCATAAAGATGCACGGACTGGCTGAATCATCAGTCAGTTCCTTTTTTTCTGAAAACAGATTGAAAAAGTGTTGGTTGTACTTTATAATTGGTTCAAAGGGGTTCCGGTAGAGGGGGAGGTAAAGCTTGAAAGAATATGAAAAGTTTTGTTCTGAAGTGGAGTCGGATTTGGGCAGACCGTTGAACAAAAAGGAACTTGATTTTTTGTCTTGGCTTTACGCCCGCCATGTAAAAGAGCGGGAATGGAAGAACACCCTCAGTAAAACATGAAGTCTTAGTAATTTTACTAAGGCTTTTTTTATGCGGAATTCACACTGTCATCACCCATCCGTGTTATAATGAAAAAAGCTGAAGGAAGCTTAAAGGAGTGGATTCTATGCGAGATGACACCGTTCTGAACAAAATGGAAAAAGAGTTGCATGCCGCAAAGCGGAATATTCACGATAAACAAAAACTGCTCACGCATATCAACCATATTAAATTGCTCTGTGAATTGTTTTTGGAAGAAGGCAAGGAAGAACCGCAAGCGCAAGCGGAAGAATCCTTTTCCGAAGCGGAAATCAAAATGATGCTCGGGGATGTGAAAGCAGATCTTCCGGAAAGAAAGCGGTCGACAATCGATCATGACGGGGCAAATGGAGATTCCATTTTCGATTTTTGAAAGAAGGAGATAGAAAAAGATGAAAGCTTTATTGTTGATTGGCGCAATCAATGGATTTTTGTCTGTTGCTTTAGGAGCTTTCGGTGCCCACGGATTGGAAGGGAAAATCACTGAAAGACAACTCGCGACATGGGAAAAAGCAGTCGACTACCAAATGTTCCATACGGCGGCGATTCTCGCAGTCGGATTATTGATGACGAAAATTCAAGCGGCAAGCCTCATTTGGGCCGGCTGGCTGTTCTTCATCGGGATCATCATTTTTTCAGGAAGCTTGTACATTTATTCAACGACTTCGATCAAATTTTTCGCCATGACGACTCCAATTGGCGGTATTTCTTTCCTCATCGGTTGGATTTTGCTCGGAACGGCGATTGTGAAACATTTGTAATTTGATTTTCCGAAGCGGCGTGGGGAAGGTTCGAGTGCTTGAAATTCTGCACCTAAGCTGATGGAGACGATCGCATTCATTGGAAAAACAATGCCGTTCCAAGGAGGAAGATGATGACGGCCCGAGCCAATTGCTTTTTTCCTTGGAATTGACGGTAACTCGTAAATTGGTGGCTGTAAGCATCACAAGCGAGACTCACAGCAAGGGAATAAAAAGAAAAAATCAAAAATAGGCTTGATGCTTGGAAAAGGGCGACGAGACCGAATAAAATGGAAAATCCCAACGATACAAACTCCAATTGGATGATTTTTTCATATGTCTGTCTCACTTGTCCGCCCCCTTTCTATGTAATGAAAAGGATGGCATCGGAAAACATGCCATCCTTTCAAATCTGCCATTTAACGTGGATTGTAAGTGGAAAGCTGTGGTTGGCTTGAATAAGGATAATCGTAGTTGATTTCTTCATTGAAAGTGACATAATCCAAATACACCATCAACAAAAGGACACGCCTGCCTGTTCCTTCCTCGCTTAAAATGATATGGTCTCTCCCGGCAGCTTCGATGATTCCCGTGAACGTCCGCTGGTTATTCCCTTCAAAGGTCATATGGACGGTCGCCATTTTTCCCCGGTTCAAGCGCAAAATGTTTTCGATGTAAGACTGCTGCATCGGGAGCGTGCCTTGCTGTTGTTGGACTTGCGGTGATATTTGCCGATAAGGGTACATCGGATAAAAAGCATAAGGTTGTTGCGGATAATGGGCTTGTTGGTTGGCATACCCGTAAAATTGCTGTTCGCCTTGGCCTTGGGTCATATCTTTTTCCTCACTCACAGAAAATTACCTCCTTATGGTCATCACTCAATCACCAGTAAACGTCCGGACAGTCGGAAGCAGTCGGAGCGAAAAAGCAGTGGGATTTGTACCTGCCGACATTCCATTGGCCATACCATTGCGCCGGACAATCGCCCGCCGGCATGAAAAACCAGAGGGAGTTCGTCGCCGGATGCTGTCTCTCCCCTTGGATGACACGCCTTGCCAAATTGATTTCCGAATCCCGCGCCCGCTGGTAAAAATAACCTTTTTGTGTCGCTTCAAATCCGCCGGGACTTTGGAAAACCATCTCCGTAATCGTCCGGATGTCCGTGAAATCGAGACATGCGGCAATGACCCGATTGATCCCCGTATTACCGACCATGAGCATCCCGAGGACTCCTTCACCTTCCGCTTCTGCCCGCATCAATCGCGCTAAAAGTTCCACTTCTTTTTGGTTGTGTGCTACAAGTGCCATGCTGCTAACCTCATTTCTTAGGTCAGGATGAATTATCCACTAATTATATGTATGCAAGTCGGGAAAAATAATGACAATCGTTTATGTTGGAGATGATGTCAGGTGTGGGGTTGTATTGAGTGAACATTGTCGAATGGTAAGGTTCGAAGTGCGGGTGCTGGTGACATGTCGACTATCAGCTGGAAGGAAGGTGTTTGGAAAACGTTTTTGCGGGATGCTGGAAATGATTGATAAGTTGTTCTGTGAACGACATTGGCGTCATATGGTGACTCTTATACGATGCGTCATCATGGGGCACGATTTTCTCAAAAGGTACGTCGTCGTACGATATTGTCAATGATGCAAGGTGGAGTATCGAGCTGAGTTTTGGTGTATTTTGCTTTTTTTTGAATGGAAATGTTTATGACCTTATCATTGGGGAATAAAATATAGGTGACGATTGCTTTTGTACGGCAAAATGTCGAAGTTTTGTCGAAGTGCAATGACTTCCAATCCCTTATGAAATCACGTAAGATGGAAATATAGATATATAAATGGAGGCTGTATGCAATGAGTGATTTATTCGAACAATTGAAAGATAAAGTGACACCAGAAAGGAAAAAAATCGTTTTTCCTGAAAGCTTGGATGAGCGTATTTTAGAAGCTGCGGCAACCCTGAGCGGGGAAGGTATTTTGACACCTATCCTGATCGGCGGAGTGGCTGAAGTCAAGGAAAAGGCCGAATCCTTGGATCTTGACATCAGCGCTTGTATGATTGTCGATCCGGAGCAGTATGCGGATTTTGACGAGATGGTAGCATCTTTCGTCGAACGCAGGAAAGGAAAAGCGACCCCTGAACAAGCCAAAGAAATTTTGAAAAATCCAAACTACTTCGGAACGATGCTCGTCTATCGTGATGATGCAGATGGTTTAGTGAGCGGCGCTGTCCATTCCACTTCCGACACCGTCCGTCCGGCTCTGCAAATCATCAAAACGAAACCGGGCGTCAAAAAAACATCCGGGGTCTTCATCATGGTTCGGAAAGAGGAAAAATATGTTTTCGCCGATTGTGCGATTAATATTGCTCCTGATGCAGAAGATCTTGCAGAAATCGCCGAGGAAAGTGCCAATACGGCAAAACTTTTTGGTATTGATCCACGTGTCGCCATGTTGAGCTTTTCGACAAAAGGTTCCGCCCAGTCGGAAGAAACCGAGCGTGTTGTTCAAGCGTTAGAAATCGCCAAAGAAAAAAATCCTGATCTCGTTATCGATGGGGAATTCCAATTCGACGCTGCTTTCGTTCCAAGCGTCGCGGAGAAAAAAGCTCCGGATTCCGTCATCCAAGGCGATGCGAACGTATTTATTTTCCCGAGCCTTGAAGCAGGCAATATCGGTTATAAAATCGCTGAACGGCTAGGTGGCTTCGAAGCTGTCGGGCCGATTCTCCAAGGTCTTGCAAAACCGGTGAACGACCTTTCCCGCGGTTGCAGCACAGAAGATGTCTATAAGTTAGCCTTGATCACAGCCGCCCAAGCACTGGAAAACGAATGATCATATGAAAATAAACGAAACCGCATGGAAATCCTATCAGCAGGCTTCCCGAAAATTGATTTCCGGGGAGCCGCCACAGAATCCCATGCGGTTTTGTTTTGCTGGGTGAAAGCGTTTTTTAGATTAGGGCGGGTGTGCTTGGTTGCCGTGTGATTAGCGGTGCTCGTCGGTCAAGGCAAAACGCACTCTCCATTATCCCCTCGCACACGGGTGCAAATAACCGTCAACTAACGCATCACAAAGTTTTACCCGCACTGTTCCCGATGTCCACGACTCAAAAAACCAAACTACTGAATCCTCTCGTTCCGCTTCAACATTTGTCGATAACGCTTTTCAAACGTCTCCTTTTCCAAATCGGAAAAATCCCTCACGATGATTTCTTCGCTCAAGTCTTCCAACGTGCGGTACACCCGTTGTTTCACATCCTCAACGGTGAGCGGAACATCCAATAAATCCGCTAGGGAACCCATCACTTCCGGCACGACTTCCGGATAAGTGAAAGAAGTCGGTTCATCTTTTTTGCTCAACCGGTAAAACTCCCGAATGTGTTCGGCCCGCCTCACACTATCTCCACGTACGTCCAAATAAATTTGGATTGCCGCCGCATCTTTGATCCTCCGCTGGGAAATGCCGGCGAATTTCCTCCCGCCGATGCTTAAATCATAATCGCCGGGACAATAGGAACCGCCGATTTCATAAGCTTCGATCCCGGATGTCAAATCGTGGAACATATGCTGCACAAAGCTCACCATCGCCTCATAAGAGTCATGGATGGAAATGTGTTTCACGCCGGGAATGACCAGTGACAAATTGAGCACATCTTCATCCAGTGCTACCGCAAGCCCCCCGGAATTCCGGATGATCACCCGGTACCCGAGTTCCCGCAAATAGGCGACCCCCTCATCGATAAAAGGCAGTCTCCCGTCCGGTATCCCTAGAACAATCGTTTCCGAATGGCGCCATAAACGGAAAACCGGCGGGGAACCACCCTCGCTCACCGCCGTCGCAATCGCATCATCGACCGCAAAAGAAGTGAGGGCCGTATAAGGTTTATTTTCGAAACTATGAATATCCGTATGATCGATATAACGGAACGTATCATGACGGATGATGTCATCCCATTTTTTCATGTTTTACTCCTTGTCCTTTTTTAGTTACCGATTCTATTATATAATATATGAATAATGACCGAAAGAAACGGGTGGAAAAGTTGGCTTACAAATATGAGCAATTGTCAGAGGAAAAAGTTTTCAAAGACCCTGTCCATCGTTATGTGCACGTACGGGATCGGGTCATCTGGGATTTGATCGCAACGCCGGAATTCCAGCGGTTGCGGCGCATCAAGCAGCTGGGGACGACGAATCTCACGTTCCATGGTGCGGAACATAGCCGTTTCAACCATTCCCTTGGCGTCTATGAAATCGTCCGCCGCATCATTGAAAATTTCAAAGAACGTCCAGAGTGGGATAATGAGGAGCGTTTGCTTTGCCTTTGCGCCGCTTTGCTGCATGATTTGGGACACGGCCCGTTTTCCCATTCCTTTGAAAAGGTATTCAAACTCGATCATGAATTTTTCACCCAGCAAATCATCGTCGGCGACACAAAGGTGAACAGAATCCTTGAGAAAGTCGAGCCGGGATTTGCTCGGAAAGTGGCGGATGTCATTGCAAAAACGTATGAAGACAAGCTCGTCGTAAGCCTCATTTCCAGTCAAATCGATGCTGATCGGATGGATTATCTGCAACGGGATGCATTTTACACAGGTGTCAGTTACGGTCATTTTGATATGGAAAGGATCCTCCGCGTCATGCGCCCGATGGAAGACCAAGTCGTCATCAAATCGACCGGGATGCATGCGGTAGAAGACTATATCATGAGCCGTTACCAAATGTATTGGCAAGTGTACTTCCATCCCGTCACACGCAGTGCCGAAGTGATTTTATCAAAAATTTTCCTGAGAGCAAAGCATTTGTACCAAGAACAACGATACAAATTCAAGTTGGAGCCGACCCATTTCATTTCACTTTTTGAAGGAAAGGTGTCACTTGAAGATTATTTGAAACTTGATGAATCGATTGTCCAATATTATTTCCAGCTTTGGCAAGAGGAAGATGACGAGGTTTTACGCGATCTCTGCGAACGATTCATGAATCGGAGACTGTTCAAATATGTCGAATTCAACCCGAATTCCCAATACAGGGATTTGGTCGAGTTGACGGAATTGTTTAAAGAAGCAGGGATCGATCCGAAATATTATTTGGAAGTCGACTCGTCGTCAGATCTTCCTTATGATTTTTACCGGCCGGGGGAAGAGGAAGAACGCCTTCCGATCCACTTGCTCATGCCGGATGGAAGCTTGAAGGAATTATCCCGTGAATCCGACATCGTTGAAGCGATTTCCGGAAAAAGACGGACCGATCATAAGTTGTATTTTCCATTGGATAAATTGAAAGCCTTGACCGACAACCGGATTAAACGACAGATTATGGAAATTCTTTATGGGCAGGGAGAGAGCATATATGTTGATTAACCACGGAAAACTGATTCATTTTTTTCGAATCGCCAAAGAAGTGACCGGCAGGAAAAAACTGCAAAAAATGATCTATATATTGAAAAAATCCAACGTTCCATTCGAGGAAAAATATGAATTCCATTTTTACGGCCCGTATTCCGAGGAGCTCACCTTACGAGTGGAAGAACTTTGCAATCTCGGGTTTCTTGAAGAAAAACGCGAAGACAAATCCCGTTATTTCCAGTACCATTACCAAATCACCGAAGCTGGGGAAAAATTTTTGGAACAACTCTCTTTTGACATGCCGGATATCCGCAAAAAAGTGGAGATGCTCCAATCGAAAAGTTCCCGTTTTCTGGAACTTGTGTCGACACTCCTGTATTTTGAGGATTTGCCTCAAGCGGAACAAATTGAAAAGCTTCATCAGATGAAACCGAAACAAAACTTCACGAGCGAAGAGATCGATGAAGCATATCGTTTCATCCAGGAAATCCGCACCCATTAAAATGGTCAGTAGGAGAACAAATCAAAGAAAGGGGTATTTCACATGGCCGATAAGAAAAACCAATTTACGATTATAAAAGATGATGCGACCGATGGGCATGGAGGTTTCGGCGCCGGAGTCATCAGTTTGGAAAACATGTCCTCCGTCATCGTCGACCCGAATGAAAATGAAGCATACATCGATATGCAAGCGATGCATGCCCGCAGTAAAGTGGAACGCCGGGTGAAATGGATTCCGCATAAAGAAGAAGTTCCGAACGGAAAACTTTACTGGATTGTGTGGGTGAATTTGGATCGCAATGAAAACGGCCCGTATTATGCAGGCGTCGCCGGCAGCGAAATCCGTGTCGACCGCTCCATCAAACGGGGTTACAAATCGATGCCGGAACATGTGAAACATATGGAGCAATCATTGAAAGGGCAAATCGTCGTCGATCATATGGATGACCATTCCAAACGATTATTGCGTGACTTTTTGAAAAACCACGATGAAGACTTGTGGAACAATTCATCCGATGAGTTGAAAAAGGCGCTTGACGTCTAAAATTGAACAATTTGTGACGAATCGGGAAATGAATTGAAAAAAGTTGTACTTTATTCTGGAAATTTGTAAAATGAAGTTACATGGACAGATTACTAGGACAAAAAGCGACCAACGGATAGAACGGTATTCGTTGGTCGCTTTTTGTCTGAAAAGCTTCCGTTCAACCGGAAGCAGATTGGACCTTCGAAAATTTCCACCACATTCAACCGAAAAACAATTTGAACCACTTTTTAAATATCCCATCATCTTCTTCATCGGCAGGGACGGGATCTGTTTGCGGGTCGCAATAATCGATCGGCTCCGTGCCTTTCAAGAAATACATCATCCTGTTTTCCCCGCAAAAAGGGGTCGCCCGTAAGCCGGTTTCCACATCGACGGGAACACCGACGACGCCATCGGGTATCGGAAAGTTTTCTTGCGGCATGCCCCGATGGGCTGCTTCCATGACGTCTGCCCAAATTTCCTTCGCATACGTCGATTCGGTGACTGTTTCAATCGTCCGGTGGTCGTCATAACCTGTCCAAACGGCAACCGCAATCGATGGACTGTAGCCTACCATCCAATGATCCGCTTTCGTCGTACCGGATTTTCCCGCATAAATTCTCGATAACCTGTCGGAAATCGTGCTCCCGGTGACCGGCATGTATCCGTCGAGTTTCCGGTCGAAAACGCCGCTCAACAAATGGGTCAAAATGAAACTCACCCGTTCATCCAAAACTTGCCGTTTGCGGTCGGACGGCTTCGTGTACACGACCCGTCCGCTTTGATCGACAATTTTTTCAATCGTGTAATATTCCAGTTCTTTTCCGCCATTCGCCAGCATACTGTAAGCGACCGCCAATTCATCCAACGTGACCGTGGCGCTTCCTAAAGCAAGGGAAGGGACGGGAGGCAAATGCCCTTCAAAACCAAATGTTTCCGCTGTTTTCGTCAACCGCTCGACACCTAAATACAAATGCGTCCTTACTGCATAGACATTGTCCGACAGAGCGATTGCTTGCGCCAAGGTGATCGGTTCATAAGCGTAATAGTTGTTGAAATTCGTCGGTTCATACACATCGCCATCATCCAACGTGAATGTCGTCGGCTTGCTCATCAGTTTCGTCAAAGGGGTATACCCGTGCTCGAGGGCTGCATAGTACAAAAACGGCTTGAAACTCGACCCCGGCATCCGTTCTGCTTGTATCGCCCGATTGAATTCACTTTCCTGATAATTTCTTCCACCGACAAGGGCAAGCACGGCACCCGTATGTACGTCCAAAGAAACGACCGCCGCCTCCAGTTCCGTCGTATCAGGCAGCACATCCCCAATGATCGTCTCCGTTTCTTCCTGCAACTGTTCATCGAGCGTCGTGTACAATTTGTAGCCGCCCGAGCGGATTTGCTGTTCCGGCACGTTGAGGATCATCGCAGCTTCTTTCACCGCCATATTCAAAAAATGCCCAGCAAAAAGCTCATCCTCCTTGTCGGTATCGCTGCGATATGCCAATGTTTCCCGAATGGCCGTCTGGTATGTCGCCTCGTCGATTGCCTGTTCCTGCCTGAGAATTTGGAGAATGAGGTTTTGCCGTTCATTGGCGTTTTCTTCGTTGTGGAACGGTGAAAAATAACTCGGTCCTTTCGGTATACCGACGAGCATCGCCGCTTCCGCGTAGGAAAGTTCGCTTTGCGATTTGCCGAAAAAATGTTGGCTGGCCGCCTCGATTCCGTATGCTCCATGGCCATAATATATCGTGTTCAAATACCCTTCCAAAATCTCTTCTTTCGTATAATGCATTTCCAGCCTGATCGTGTAAAATGCTTCCTTCAATTTCCGCATCCATGTTTTTTCGTGATTCAAATACAAATTCCGTGCCAATTGTTGGGAAATCGTGCTCGCTCCTTCCGATAACGAAAGGGTGCGGATATTTTGCAACATCGCACCACCGATCCGTTTGAAGTCGAAACCTTGATGGTCGAAAAAATTCCGATCTTCCACAAGTAAGGTGGTAGTGACGACTTTATCCGAAATATCTTCAAGTTCCGTCCAATAACGTTGCTCCACGCCGTTTTCCACGCCGATGATCTCTTCCTCTTTACTGTATAGAATCGTGTTTTGTTCCGTCATCATCGGCGGAGGGCCAAGCAAAAAGCAGATGCCGAACAATCCAATGAAAGCGACCATCACCGCTCCCATCAAAAAGACGAAAATTTGCACCCCTTTCCGCACGATTCGCTTGTTCCGCTTGTCCACTGTACCCAGCTCCCTGATTCCTGGCTTTTTCTCCAGTATGGGAAAATTTGTCGAAAATTAAACCGGATTGGGGAAGTTGTCGTTTTATGGAAACGGAAACATTGATTTTGCATCGCATCAGCAGAAAGACATATTTTTATTGATAATGATGCCCTTTTACCGATATAATAAGGACATTATTGAAAAGGAAAGGCGATATGATGAGTGAGCCAAAAAAACGTGTGACCATCCAATTGAAAACGACGATTCAGGATGGCCAGGAACGGGAAGAAAATCAGCTGGAAGCGATCGGCTTCTTTTTCAACAAAAAAGGATTGGATGTCTTGCATTTCACGGAAAAATTGGAAGATGATGCGGAAGTTTCGACCCTCGTCACGATCCAAACCGAGAAAATTTCCATCAAACGGAGCGGCGCCGTATCGATGCATCAACAATTCCGTCTCGGACAAAAGACGGAAACCGTCTACCAACATCCCCACGGTCATATCCATATGGAGACTTACACAAAACAAATCGTATACTATCCGCCGTCAAAAGGACTCGCCCGCTTGGCGATCGACTATACGGTGAGATTGAACGGACAATCCGCACGCAATCATATATTGGAGTTACAATTTATAGAGGAGGACTGTGAATGAGCGTATTGGAACAAACGGAACAGAAATTGAAACAAGTCATTTCCGATGCCATCGTAAAAACTGGTTTAGTCGGGGAAGACTTTCCGGAAATCATGTTGGAAAAACCAAAAGATAAAGCCCATGGCGATTTTGCGGCGAATATTGCGATGCAACTGGCAAGACTTGCGAAAAAAGCACCTCGGCAAATCGCTGAAGCCATCGTGGCGGAAATTGATGAAGACGAAGCGGGAATTGAAAAAATTGAAATTGCCGGTCCCGGCTTCATCAACTTTTTCATGAAGGATGATTTTTTACTACAAGTGATTCCGATGATTCTCGAACAAAATGAAGACTATGGAAAAACAGATGCCGGAAAGGGTGAACGCATCCAAGTGGAGTTCGTCTCCGTCAATCCGACGGGTGACCTTCATCTCGGCCATGCCCGGGGTGCGGCATATGGCGACGTGCTTTCCAATTTGTTGGAAGCGGCCGGCTTCAAAGTGGAACGGGAATATTACATCAATGATGCGGGAAGCCAAATCGACAATCTCGGCCTTTCCGTCGAAGCCCGGTATTTGCAGGAATTGGGACATGAAGCGGACATGCCGGAAGACGGTTACTACGGACAAGCGATCATCGATATCGCCAAAAAAATCATTGAAGAAGACGGCGACAAATGGGTGGAAAAATCCCATGAAGAACGCTTCGAATATATGAAGGAATATAGTTTGAAGGCATCGCTTGCCAACATCGAGCGGGACTTGAAAGATTTCGGCGTCGTTTTCGACAACTGGTTTTCCGAACGCTCGTTGTATAAAGACGGGCAAATCGATGAGGCGATCCAAAAGCTCGAAGCTGGCGGTTATATTTATGAAAAAGACGGTGCCACTTGGTTCAAATCGACCGAATTCGGCGACGACAAAGATCGCGTCATCATTAAAAGCGACGGCACCTATACGTATTTGACGCCGGATATCGCTTATCACAAAAACAAATTGGATCGCGGTTTCGATAAACTGATCAACGTCTGGGGTTCCGACCACCATGGGTATGTCGCCCGGATGCAAGCGGCGATCCAAGCGTTAGGGTATCCCGAAGATAAACTCGAAGTTAAAATCATCCAAATGGTGAATCTATTCGAAGGCGGGGAAAAGGTGCGGATGAGCAAACGGACCGGAAAAGCGGTGAGCCTCCGCGAGTTGATGGAAGAAGTCGGAATCGATGCGACCCGTTACTTCTTCGTCGCCCGCTCCAACGATTCCCAACTCGATTTCGACATGGATCTCGCCCGTTCCCAGTCGAATGAAAACCCGGTTTACTATGTGCAATACGCTCACGCGCGCATTTGCACGATGTTGGAACAGGCTGAAAAGAAAGGTTTCGATGTGGATGCAGACTATGATGCAAGCCTATTGACGACGGAGAAAGAACAAGACCTCCTCAAAAAATTAGGCGAATTTCCGCAAACCGTCACCGATGCTGCGAAACACCACGCACCACAACGCTTGACGAACTATGTTTTGGAATTGGCATCTCTGCTCCATAGTTTTTACAATGCGGAAAAAGTGTTGGATGAGGATGCGCCGGATCGGACAAACGCCCGCATCGCTTTGATGAAAGCCGTCCGCATCACAATCGCCAATGGGTTGAAACTTCTCGGGGTAAGTGCTCCGAAGAAAATGTAACTTACTGTAGAGAGCTTGTAAAAATTAAATAAATGAAAAAGAAATCCGGACAAACTGCTTTGCATGTGTATGGACAACAATCGAGCAGCTTTGTTCGGATTATACATTATGCATTGAGTTTTGTTCCAGCCCCGCTTTTTATTTG
>CALKWU010000084.1 GCA_938004015.1 uncultured Oceanobacillus sp. | reverse complement strand
TCCTTTCATATAAATCAAATAAGACAAGCCATGATAGGAGGAATACAGTTGGATCATTTTTACGTCATCAAATTCAATCGGAAAAGAAGATACATCGCAATTGGTATCGTCGCATTATTCTTGGCAGGCGTTTTTCTGATTCAAGTAAACAAAGCGAGTTGGGGAAATGCAACGGATGAAGTGGCATTCACAAAAGGAAGTGTCGAGGAGCCAAGTGTTGCACTCACCTTCAATATCAGCTGGGGGGATGAAAGGGTTTACGGGATTTTGGAGACATTGAAAAAGGAAGAAGCGACGGCTACCTTTTTCTTGAGCGGCGAATGGGCAGAACGGCATCCGGCCATTATTGAAAAAATCGCCGAAGATGGCCACGAAATCGGAATGCTCGGATACCGATATAAAAGCTATTTGGAACAAGATATTGAAGATGTAAGGCGTGATTTGTTCCTCGCCCAAGAAGTGTTCGAAAGGTTAGGCTTCGAAAATCTCAATCTCCTCCGTACACCAAGTGGACATTTCAATGAAGACGTAATCGAACTGGCACAGTCGATGGGATTTGAAGTCGTCCATTGGAACATCAATCCAAACGATTGGGAAAACCCCGGGACGGAACAGATTGTCGATCATGTCATGAAAAACGCTTCGAATGGGGACATCATTTTAATGCATGCTTCCGATTCAGCCAAACAGACAGCAAATGCACTTGAGACGATTATACCCGGTTTGAAAAGTAAAGGACTGCAATTTGTCCCGATCAGTGAAATGATGAGTCAAGCCCACACGGATATTGAACTGATTGAATGAATAAACGAAATTGTTGATATATGGTGTTAACCATTGCGAGACAGAGCTGCCAATAACTCTTTCCCTGAAACCTTCCTAAATTGACTGATTGAAACTAGAAAAGCCAGCATACTTCCACTATAATGGTACAAAATATGACGATTTAATCGACAAAATATGGACAAATGTTGTTCCACAGCTTTTCTTTAACAACATGCGGCCAATGTCGGGAAGGAGTACGCAAATGAGTGAAAATAATGCGGAAAATCAGGAATCGAAACTCACGAAAATATTGAACATCATTTCCGGAAGTTTTGCACCCATCATCGGAGTGCTGGCTGGTGCAGGGTTACTGAAAGCGGCATTATCCATCGCAAATTCGGCCGGCTGGCTGGAACCGAATAGCGGAACATATATCGCGTTGTCAGCAGCAGGCAATTCCATTTTTTATTTTCTGCCCGTATTTCTTGGAATCACCATTTCTTTGAAGCTTGGTGCAAATGGTTACGTTGGTGGCGCAATTGGTGCAGCACTACTCACTCCAGATATCATCAATCTTGTAGATGGCGGCGTGGAGACGATGGATTTTCTAGGTCTCCCAATCAGTTTGGCAAATTATTCTTCTACAGTCTTCCCAATCTTCATCGCAATCTTCGTCTACGCAACCCTGGATAGATTTTTAAAACGAGCCATCTATAAAGACATCCAAATGTTCATCAACCCTTTAATTTCCTTATCCATTTTAGTTCCTTTGACATTACTCGTTTTCGGCCCGTTTGGCAATTGGGTCGGAGAAGGTTTAGGTGCGACGATTTCATTTTTAAGCGACCGGAGTGGATTGTTGGCCGGAGCGGTTCTAGGTGGTGCATGGACGTTCTTGACCATCGCTGGTTTGCACTGGACGATCATCCCACTCGCCATCGCAAATCTCGCCAATGGACCAGATCCGATCATCGGAATGGCAGCGCCTGCAGTATTTGCGCAAATCGGTGTTGCAATTGGAGTTTTTATACGGACAAGAGACAATGCGTTACGTTCTCTTGCAGCTAGTGGCATCCTGCCTGGCTCTCTTGCCGGTACGACCGAGGCGATTTATTACGGGATTCTGCTCCGCTTCCGTAAAGCTTTAGTTTATGTCGTCATTGCCGGAACAATCGGCGGAGCTTTGAATGGCAGTTTCGGCGTTGTCATGAATGATTTCGTATTACCGAGCGTCCTGTCCATTCCTGCATTTTCTCCGATTGTCTTGCATTTGATTGGAACAGGTGCAGCTTTTGCCATCGGATTGATGTTGACTTTAGTATTAGGCTTTGAATCCAAAACTGATGCATCCTACCGTGATATGATTGTCACGGTAAAGCCGGAGAAGATTATCAGCCCGATAAAAGGAAAACTGATCGATTTGACAAATGTCAACGAACCGCTTTTCGCAACAAATACGGTAGGAAAAGGTATTGCTATTGAACCGGAAGAAGGGAAAATTTATGCTCCGGCGGATGGGGAAGTGACAACTTTGTTCCCGACCCATCATGCCCTTGGCATCACATCTAAAAACGGTGCGGAAATTTTAATCAATATCGGAATCGATACGGTTAAATTGGCTGGGAAACATTTCCATCCCGTCGTGAAACAAGGGGATAAGGTGGAACAAGGTGATTTAATACTCGAATTCGACTTGGAAAGCATTCGGAAAGAAGGTTTTGAAACAACCACCCCAGTTGTTATCACAAATCACGAAGAATATACAAACGTGGAACCGATAAAAGCAAAGGACATCACGAGTGGTGACGACTTGCTACGCTTGAAATGAAAAAAGTGCCAGACTTAATTTGTCTGGCACTTTTTTAGTAGGTCAGGCCATGTCCAAGCTTGTACACATTTCCATCGCTGTCAATATACGCATAGGTCATTCCTTCTGGTATGTAATTGTCTTTATCATAGCCCGGGACATCATTAGGTGAAACGCAATGTCCATCTTCATCCACTGCAATGACTTCCTCGTTGGCAGGAAGTGTGAGCGGCAATACACCAGATGGCTTATGTCTCCCAAGCATGACTTCCAGTTGGGCTTTATAGAACGTATCATAGCCGACAACCAAGGCATCGGCGAGCGGCTCGACATTGCCAAGAATCCACGGAAGGATGATATTGACGCTGATGATCACTTTTCCGCCGCGGTTTCTGACATTTTCCGCCACTTTATTCAAATGGTCGATTTCGCTTAGTGTCGTTTCCTGATATGGCCGACCATCCAGAGCCTTCAGCGGTTTGTCTTCCGTAATTTCAAGCTCCAAAAGCCCTGGTGTCGCATCGAAATAAGAACCGGATTTCGGCTGTAAAAACAGAATGGCGATATCCGCTTCTTCATATTGATCGGTGAATGTGAAAGCGTTCAACTCTTCCACCGCTTCACGGGCTTGCTTTCTGTAATGCTCTACAGATTCTTTATCCTTATGGTAAGCATGGACATAAACTTTTTTGCCTTCTAATTTATCCGGAGTAAGCGGCAAAGTCGCATTGGAGTTTTTCAAGATGGTAACTGACTTTTTGTGGGCTTCATATGCTTTATCCCAATGCTCTTTCGTATTTACGACGCGATCCGCTTCCTCCGGTGGGTTATACGTCCGGTCATCAAATAGTCCTAATGCGAACATTTCCGTAAGCAAACGGACATTCGCCTCATCAATCCGTTTTTCACTGATCCAGCCGTTTTCATAAGCGAGTTTCAAGTTTTCGATGTCGTTCGTATCCGCTACGATATCGGTTCCGGCATTGATTGCTTTGGCAAATCGCTCGGCGATGCTTAGTTCTTCCACACCCCAGCTCATATTGTTGACGATGCCACTATCACTGTTGACATAACCTTTAAAACCTAATTTATCCCGCAAAATATGTTGCAAGAAGTAATGGTTGAAAGCAAAACCGACTTCTTCAAACGGGATATCCTCCCCTTCAAATTCTTGAACGACACTTTTCTTAATGCTTGGAATTGAATAATAAGGCATGATGGAGGATGTACCTTTCTCAACCGCTTTACGGAATGGAGGTAAATGGTATTTTTCCAAGCTGCCTGGAGTCGGATAAATATTCCATTTCCCTTCTTCATAATGCGGGTCAAAACCGTTTTCCCTTGCTCCTCCACCAGGGAAGTGTTTAACGGTTAGAGCGATACTGTCTTTTCCTAATGTTTCTCCTTGGAATTCATCAATGATTCGACTGATGACATCTGAGATAAATTCTGGATCTTCTCCAAAAGTACCATACGTACGTTGCCATCTTGGGTCAGTGACAACATCTGCCATATACATGTAACCTTTTCTAATCCCGGTTGCATTCCATTCTTTTGCGGCAATCCGAGCAAATTCATTGATTAAAGAGGCGTCCCCACCGTTTTTAATATCACCTAATGCTGCTGCGGCGAGCCCTAACGTTCCTGGCCATGTGGAGAAAATGCCGATCGCATCATTCATTCCGAAAATGGACTCTCCATTCTCATTTCTCGAGTTGGAAGTGACTAAAACCGGAATTCCTAAACGGGTGCCTTCCGCAACTTCATTCATTGCATTGATCCATTCTGCCGTTTCCGCCGGACTGAAGTTATCGCGCAAGATGAAGTGGCGCAAGTGTCTGTTTTCTATAGTATGGGTCGTTCCGTACACTTTACTTGTTGCAAAAATCGTTTCCCCTTGTTCAATAATGGCTTCATCCAGCACACCGTCATGACTCGTTTTGCTCTTATCTTCTTGTGCAAGTCCCATCTTCCGGGAATTGATGAGCATCATCCCAAGTTTTTCATCAATCGTCATGAGCGATACTAAGTTTTTCGCCCGCTCTTCCGGGCTTAAACGCCAATCTTCATAAGGATCCAATTTTCCGTTGCCGTTCAAATCTTTGAATGTCAGTCCGTCGACTTCAATCAGCTTCTTTTTTCTCACTTCCAGGTGCGGTTGTTTTTCATTCATCTACTATGTTTCCTCCTTCTCTTCACTATTCCGTTCTATACTTTCCCTCAACCGGAGGCAAGTACACGTGGAAAATGAATTTTTGCAGCTGGTTGCAAATAAATATGTGAATTATTTTACAATATTGGCCAGCCAATTCACCAAATTTGTAAAAAAATCTGAGTCTGTCCAAGACTCAGATTTATTATGCTTTCGTCGGTGCCGATTGTTTTTTGTTCTTCTTTTTGATTGAAGTCCGATCTTTTCTTGCTGGATCGATTTTGGACTTGCCGTCCACCTGATTGGCGATCCGGTGGGAAGCGATGATTTGGTATGTGTTGCAGACGAGAAGTGGGGCAAACATCAACCAAATATAGTCGGAACCTTCCGCCATCAATGCCGGTGTCCATTCGACCGTCGTCATGACAATCATGAAAAACAATGTTGGAATGAATGCGGATTTGTTCGTTTCTTTCCGTTTGATGTTTGCAACGATCCAAGAATAAAGGAGAAAAGCAAGGACGCCAAGAATGAGCCAGAATATGCCAATTTCTCCATCAGAACCCCTGTATGGGAAGTAGACTAAGTCAAACAATACAAAAAGAATGAGTAAAATTTGTACCGTCGGCCAAAAGGAACGGAAAAGACTAAGTCCGAAACGATGGATGTACAAATATGCGAAGTAACCCGTCATGCTGATGACGGAAAACGTTAATCCTAAACCAATGAAAAAAATAAGAATGCCTAACAATTCCATCCAATCAATCGGATTCAAGTTGGCGGCATACGCGTCCCATTTGACGAAAAAACTGATGATGAGACCACTCGCTCCACCGATGATGAATGTATGGAATAAAAATTTTACGAGCTTACGGATATTCAAAGCAAAATCCTCCTACTTATGTTTGCGTATGTTTGTATTTTACCACGAACGGTCGGTTTTTTCCTCATTTTAAGTGCATAGTTATCAAATTTGTCACTCATATTATATACCGAGAGGAGGCATGTCATGAGGACGTTTTCATCTCTCTTGTTCATCATTATCCTGCTTACTGCATGCGGCGGCAACCAATCCGGTCAAGAGCAAACGGATTATGAACAGACGAAAAAAATGGTCGTCGATATTTTGCAGACTGAGGATGGAAAAAAAGCATTGATGGAAATCCTGAAAGAGGAACAATTGAAACAAGAGCTTGTCATCGAATCCGATGTCGTGAAGTCTTCCATCAACGAAGCATTGGTTTCGGATAAGGGGAAGGAAATGTGGAAAACCCTATTTGAAGATCCGAGTTTCGTCAAAGGCTATACGGATGCAATCCAAGACGAACAGACGAAGTGGTTGAAAGATATGATGAACGATGCCGAATATCAAGAAAAAATGTTGGAGCTCCTGCAAAATCCTGAAATTTCGGCAATGATTTTATCCCTTTTAAAAAGTCAGCAATTCCGGTCCCATTTAGAAGAAACGATTCAACAAACTCTGGAAACGCCTCTCTTCCAAGCAAAAATACAAGAAATTCTCCTGAAAGCTGCTGAAGAACAAGCGAAACAAGACGGTGGCGGGGGAGAAGGTTCCGGTGGTGGAGGAAGCGATGGTGATTCCGGTGGAGGTTCACAAGGAGGGGGCGGAGAATCCGGTGAAGGGGAAGAAAGTTGATGTCCGTGGAAATCGTTCCAATGGGATTGAAAAAATCCGTACAACGTTACCAACACCAAAGGATCGATTGGTGATGACAGGTTGTACGGATTTCTTTTCATTCGTCTTCCGCTTCCATTTTTGCCACAATTTTTGCGGCAATCCGGCGGAATTCTTGTCCAGTCGGATGGTCTTCTTGGTATACTGATGGAGCGAAGATTTCCTCATCCATATATGGTTGCTCCAGTGGGAGACGGCCGAGTATTTTCGTTTTCAACACTTCTGCAAGCCGATCGCCGCCACCTCTTCCGAATACATACTCTTTTTCTCCGGTTTTTTTGCTTTCATAATAAGCCATATTTTCGACAATACCGAGAATTTCATGGTTTGTTTTCAACGCCATTTGACCGGCACGGGCAGCAACAAATGCTGCAGACGGATGCGGTGTCGTGACGATCACTTCTTTACATGTCGGAAGCAATTCATGCACGTCCATCGCAATATCCCCTGTTCCTGGAGGCAAGTCGAGCAACAGGTAGTCCAAATCGCCCCACTCCACTTCAGTGAAAAAGCTGTTCAGCATTTTTCCAAGCATTGGACCGCGCCAGATGATGGGCGAGTTATCTTCCACGAAGAAGCCCATGGAAATGACTTTTACACCAAAACGTTCCACCGGGATGATTTTTTTCCCGCGCACGACTGGTCTGTCCTCAATTCCCATCATATCCGGGACGCTGAAGCCATAAATGTCCGCATCGATGATACCGACTTTTTTTCCTAGACGGGCGAGGGAAACACCAAGGTTGACGGTCACCGTGGATTTACCGACACCACCCTTACCTGATGCGACGGCAATGAAATTCGTATCTGTATTTCCGCCCATTAGGGAAGCTTCTTTCGCTTTGGCTGCCTTGGGCTGATATTTCCTGATCACATCCTCTGGCAACTGCTCGAAACGTAGCCCGACCGTGTTCGCCCCGTTCTTTTTGAGGATATTGACAATTTCTTGTTGCATGTACATTTGCTCGCCAGTATTCAATTTGGATATGGCAATTTTGACACTGACATGTTTCTTGTCTTCTTTTATCGTAACGCTTTTAATGGCATCCGTTTCTTTCAACGTTGTATGTAAAAAAGGATCTTTCACCGGACTTAACAGTTCAATCACTTGTTCTTTCGTCAGCATGTTGTCACCATCCTTATTTGCGTGTATACAAAACAAGTATAACATAATCCGATAAAAATCTAAGCAATTAGCTTACAGCGTTTTCATTCTTCGTCAGGCACTTCTTCCGTAACATAACGCAAAACGCCATGGTAGATGCTGGCAGCCATTTTTTCTTGATACTCCGACTGTTTCAACAGCTCCCGTTCCTCCACGTTCGACAAAAAACCGATTTCCACAAGCGCCCCCGGAATTTCCGCATGTTTCAACAAATACACGCCATTGATTTGCAATGCTTCACGGTCGGTATTTTCCAAATTACGACGGATTTCCGCCTGAATCATCCGGGCGAGATGCGCATTTTCCGCTAAAGATGGGTAATAAAATGTTTGGGCACCGCGCCATCTTTCAGAAGGCAATGCATTCAAATGGATCGAAAGAAAAAAATCGGCATCTTTACTCTCAATAAATTGCAAACGATTACGGATATCCTCTGATTTTCTACGGGAAAGCCCATGCGTATCTTCATCCGCCAAATCATGGTCGGTCTCCCGGGTCATATAAACGAGAGCACCAGCCTGTTGCAAATACCGTTGCAGTTTTTTGGAAACATCCAATGCGATATCCTTCTCCACCGTCTGATCTTT
>CALKWU010000083.1 GCA_938004015.1 uncultured Oceanobacillus sp. | reverse complement strand
AGATATTCAAGATGACTTGCAGAATGACTGATAATCTAGTATAGTAGTTTCATAACTGAATAAAACCTTATCCGATCGGTGAGGTAGAGGCGCAGGCAATAAGAGTAGCTGACAGGAGGATGACAACGATGAATGTCTGTGAAAGGATTGTTTGCCGAAGCGTAATAAACGTCAGGTTATTACTGCTGGTATGTCCTTGAATAAGGGGCATACTGTCATGCTACGCAGGCATGGAGAACTACTGATCGAAGTGGAGGATAACGTATATTGTTGGATAAAACAATGATGGTTATTTCCTGTCATTGTTTTTTGTTTGAACATGTACCTTCCATTCGTTCAAGTGTCTCCGTGCAAATCAAATTGGAGGCAATGAAATGGTAGGTACATTTTTTTCGATTATTCCCGCACTCATTATGCTGATTCTCGTCATTGTGACGAGGAAGGTATTGTTGTCCCTTGGAACCGGAATCGTCATCGGTGCATTTTTCATTCACGATTTTCATATTTGGGATTCGTTGAAAGAAATCTGGCTCGTCTTTTATGAAATTTTTGTTGTCGACGGCTCTTTGAACCTAGGCAACTTATTGTTGATTGGATTTTTATTGTTGCTTGGTATCATGACTGCATTTTTACAAGGTTCAGGTGGGAGCAGAGCCTTTGGGGAGTGGATGATGAAACGGGTTAAAACCCGTGTCGGTGCCAAGCTGATGACGGCGGTTCTCGGCATCATTATTTTCATCGACGATTATTTCACAAGTTTGGCAGTCGGGCAAATTGCAAGACCGGTGACAGACAGGCACAAGATTTCCCGGGCGAAATTGAGCTATATTATCGATTCGACGGCTGCACCGATTACGATCATTTCTCCGATATCCAGTTGGGGAGCATTCATCATCGGTATTTTAGGGTCAGTGTTCATCGCGAACGGAATTGCGGATATTCAGCCGATTGAAGCGTTCGTCCGGATGATTCCGATGAATTTGTACGCCTTGTCCGCTATTTTACTCGTTTTCATCGTCGCTTGCATGAATGTCGATATCGGTCAAATGCGTGTCCATGAAGAACGGGCGCTGAAAACAGGGGAACTCGTCGACCCGGAAAACAGCAATGTTCCCGGTGATTTAGGCGACACAATCGATTCCCACCCGAAAGGAAAAGTATATCATCTGATCGTGCCAATCATCGTTCTTGTCGTTGCGACGGTGACGAGCATGCTCATTACAGGCGCCATCGCAACGGAAGGGGAAGTCACCATCCTTTCGATGTTCGCCAATACAGATGTGAATTTATCGCTGTTTCTCGGTGGTGTGATTGCCGTCATCGTCGCATGGATTCTCCATACCATCCATGATGCGCCAAAAGCGAAAATCGGCGATATTTTCATTCAAGGGATGAAATCCATGATGCCGGCAATCTACATTTTGATTTTAGCTTGGATGATCGGTTCCATCATCAGTTCACTTGAAACTGGGGCATACTTGGCGGAAGTTCTCCATAATGCGTCCATCAGCGAGTTGTTTTTACCATTCTTGTTCTTCGTCATATCCGGTTTGATGGCTCTTGCTACCGGAACATCCTGGGGGACATTCGGCATCATGTTGCCGATTGGGGCTGAAGTGGCGATGAACATCGATCCGGGCTTTTTGTTGCCGACATTGGCTGCAGTGCTTGCAGGTTCGGTGTTTGGGGATCATTCTTCACCGATATCCGATACAACAATTTTATCTGCGACAGGAGCAGGAGCAAACCATATCGACCACGTTTTGACGCAACTTCCATACGCATTGATTGCAGCCGGAGTAGCTGCCATCGGCTACTTGCTCGTCGGGATTCTTGATATGATTCTCCTACCGCTTGTCATTACGTTGGGAATCACCTTTGCGATTGGCCTTGCCATCCATATGAAAAACAAAAATAAACATGCATGATGAAAGAGGAAAGAGGTCGGAACCAAATCCGGCCTCTTTACCGTTTGCTTTTTGCCATTTGTTCCCATCGTCGTAGATACGGATAAGGATCGAAGGACCATTCGCTATAACCGTCGTCTTTATACATGCCGTAGTGGAGATGCGGCGGGAACTTTCCGGAAGTGCCGGGAGGACCATACCCGCTTGAGCCGACGCTTCCGAGGATGTCTCCCGGCTGCACGACTGTTCCGATTTCGATATCTTCGTGGAAACCGCTCATGTGGGCGTAATAATGGTAAATATTATATATGTCACGGATTCCGATACGCCAGCCGCCGAACCGGTTCCAACCCATCATTTCCACAACACCATAAGTCGTGGAATGGATTGGTGTCCCATAATCGGCAAAAATGTCCGTTCCTTCATGGATGCGGAGACCACCATATCCTCGCCGATCTCCCCAAGTATTACGGTAGCTGTAATTATAATTGATATCTACTGGAAAGTCCCGCTCCGTCAAATGGATGTCGTTGAATGTTTCAAAAACCTTGGCAGTGTTCATAATCGATTTGACGGTCAAATCGCGTTGATAATGGTTCCAAAGGGCGATTTTGATATCATCTTTTGTCGGCCCTTCTTCCAGAAGCATCATTGCAAGCGCGTAAACGACATCTTCGTCTTGATCGGGGCTGGCGATTCCATCCCCATTACCGTCTTTGCCGATGCCATCAAACAATGCAATAATGTCGGGATTCGGATTTTTCATATAATTTCCGACACCGAACCAATGATCGTCGTCAAATTGAATTGAAATCATTTTTTCTTCTTCCGATGCCGATACTTTGTTCCGTTCATAATTATCGATTGCGGCAAAATAGTACCAAGGGATTTGGGTCAATGCTTCCGCTTTTTGAAATAGTGCTTTCCGCTCATTATAAATGGAATCCTCTTCAGCATAGGCAATCGAGCCTAAGATCAAAAATAATAGCATTCCGATGCTGAACACTGAAATTTTTTTGAGGAGCAAAGATGTCACCTCCGACTTGACAACATACTGCTTTATGGATGGGATGTTTCTCCGATTCATGCTAATTAGAGGTTCCTTCCGAACTAATGATTCCATGAACCGAGGGAGAATATATCCAGTCTTTAGCGCAGATTTTTCCTTCTTTCTATGTGGGTTAGTTTGGATCAATGCTTGGAAATCATGCATACAATTATTTAATTTCTCGCTTTCCTATGGTACACTAATGGAAGCAAAATGGGGGTGGTATTCGTGTTGGAAGTCAACGGGAAGTACTATGAAGTGGTTGAAAATGTGAAAAATGGTTTTCAAGAAGAGGCTTTCCGGGAAAGATATGCGGACATTTTGGCAAAATATGATTACATTGTCGGTGATTGGGGTTATGATCAGTTACGGCTGAAAGGCTTTTATGATGACCGGCGTTCGAAAGTGCCGATTGACGCAAAGATAAGTACGGTGCAGGATTATTTATTGGAGCATTGCAATTTCGGCTGTGCTTATTTCGTATTGAAAAAGGTCAACAAATAAAGTGGTGTTGAAAAAACGCGATGATGCTGTCTTAATTTATCCGCCTACAATGCGTCCTCGGTCGAGCGGGCACACATATAAAAAATCTCCTTCCCTACAAGATGTATAGGAAAGGAGACGGAAAATGTTTTTTCTTCATGACTGGTCAATCCAATCGTTTGCAGCGTACATAGCCATTGAATTTTTTCTCTATGATGGAACCTAGGCGGAAAATCGCACTTTCATTGCCGACTGCACTCATGATTTGAATGCTGACCGGCATCCCATTTTTATCTTTTCCGACCGGGAGGGTGAGTGCCGGTAAGCCCCAAACATTCGCATAAGCGACGTAAGGCATGTAAAGTAAAAATGTTTTCCGGATGGAGAAAATTTCTTTGAACACTTGTCCGTGGACCGGTGCTGCCGTGTGGTAAACAGGGAACACGAGAAGTCGATTTTTTAAATAATCGTCCAACCATTCATCTCCACGAGCAATTGTTTCGTTGATTTCACGGATTCGCTTTTTCGATGGGCGGAACAGTTTGGAACCGAGGATTGCCCAGGATAGCTGAGGATGTACTTTCGTCTTCTTCGTCAATTTTTCTTTCACGTAGGAACGGATGACTGGTGACCGGTCGATATTGTAAGCTTCCCGTTCAATGGCGGCGCTTCCGTCGAGAGACATGATTTCTTGCCAGAGTAGAGCACTTTCATCGAATAATGGTGGAATTCCAAGTTTGGTGAATGTGATTTGATCCAAAAATTCTTTTATTTCCCGCATGATATTTTTCATGCTTTCAGACAGTGGATAATTGATCTGGTCAGTGAGCATTTCAATGTTGTACTCTCGGAGGTCGTTTGATGCCGGACTCGAATCGGAAATGATGCGATAGACTAGTTCCATATCACGGACGGATTTCCCCATCGGTCCAATGCCCAACATCCGTTCTTGGAGCGCTTGTGACATCTTCGGGTAATGTCCGTTGGAAGAAACTTGATGCATTCCAGGTTTAAAGCCGACGACGCCATTGAAATGGGATGGAAAACGAATGGAACCGCCAATGTCGGACGCGATTCCGACAGCAGCTCCACCCACTGCCAGCAATGCTCCTTCACCTCCGCTGGAACCGCCTGCGGTATGGTTGAGATTCCACGGATTGTTCGTCCGTCCGTAAAGCTTATTATCCGTTTCCTGCGAGTAGCAGAGTGTGGACGTGTTCGTTTTTCCTAATATGATCGCACCTTCATTCCGCAATTTTTCAATGACGTGAGCATCTTCACGGGCAATCAAATCTTGGCGATGTTCCAAGCCGCCAGTTGTTTTCATGTTCGCCACATGGAACGATTCCTTCACGCTGATTGGGACTCCCGCCAATCTGCCGGTTGGTTTTTTACCTTTCCGATTCAGTTCGTCAAATTGTTTTGCTTCGTCTATCGCTTCATCAAAGCGGTCTTCCACCATCGCATTGATGAGTGGGTTGGCTTTCTTGATATGTTCAATGTACGTCGTCACAACTTCTTCACTCGTCCATGTTTTTGCTTTCAACTTTTCGGCAATAGTTGTAGCATCGGATTCCAAAATTGCTTTTTTTATTTTGATTTCCCCCTTTTCAACCGTATTCCTATACTTCTACTATAGCATCTTTCCATACAATTTGATAATCGATATGATATGATGGATATGGAGGATATCTGTTTAATTGGAGGGCAAAAAATGTATTTCGTTGATCGGAAAAAGATTGAAGAAATATTGCAATATATGGATGAATTACTGGAATTGCTGGATAGTCGTTCCTTTACAGGTGCGGTGGAGGAATTGGCACGTGAACGTATTGTCCACGTGTTGATTGAAGCGACGATTGACGTCGGCAATATGATGATCGATGGATTCATCATGCGGGACCCGGGTAGCTACGAAGATATCATCGACATTCTCATTGATGAAAAAGTCTTACCGCAAGAAGACGAAGAGGGTTATAAAAAATGGATCGGTTTACGGAAAATGCTGGTGACGGAATATGTGGATGTCGACCAACAAAAAGTGGCAGATACAGTGGAAACTTGTCTACCTGTTTTGCAGCAGTTCAGCTCCCACATTCAAACATACTTGAAAAATGAGTTAGGAGTGGCGAATGCGTTTTTAAAAGAATAAATAAAGGTGATTACATGAAAAATAAAACGACAAAAGAAAAGCTCTTAGTCATCTTGAAAAAGAACAAAGCAATCACCATTGAAGCTATCATGGAACATTTCACCGTATCTGAAGCAGCAATCCGCAAACATTTGAACGAATTGGAAAGTCAAGAGCTGATTAAAAAAACGGCACATAAGCAAAAAATCGGCCGGCCTTATTACACGTATGAACTGACGGAAAAAGGTCATGGCCAATTTCCGAACCAGTATGAACAACTTCCCGTAGAATTATTGGAGGACTTGGAAGAGCTCCATGGTGTGGAAACCGTCGAAATTTTATTCGAAAAGCGGATGAAACGGGAAAAGGCTCATTTGCTGGAAGAGCTTGAAGGAAAAGAACTGGATGAGAAAGTCCAACAATTCGCTGAGATCCAAAATGAAGCTGGTTATATGTTGGAAGTCGAAAAAACTCCAGAGGGAGATTATGTATTATTGAATTACAATTGTCCGATTGCCAATGTGGCGAATAAATATCGGCAAGTTTGTTCGAATGAGATGACGATCCTTAATCGGGTGTTCAGCGAACGAGAAGTGACCGCCGAGTCATTTATTACGAATGGTTCCCATGTATGTAGATGGGTCATTAAAGCGCCGAAAAAGACCGGGATGTGAATGTCCCGGTCTTTTTCTATGGTTGATGATAAAACCGCTTAATGAAAAAAGTGGTTTTCAATCTTCTTCAGGTTTGAATTCGTCGTCGGCGGTGGCGTGGGCGAGCCGGCTTGACGCAGCTGCGGCAATGGCTCCTACGATATCATCAAGAAACGTGTTCACCTTGCCCGTCGACTTGTCGTTCAATTCTTTCAATATCCCCGGTTTTTGTTTATCGATGTAACCGTAGTTCGTCAATCCAATGGAACCATAAACATTCACAATGGATAATGCAATGATTTCGTCGATTCCATACAAGCTTTCGTCTGTGACAATCGTTTCCAATAGCGGTTCATCCAACATTTTTTTTTCTGCGAGAATGTCCAGCTCGATTCCTGTGATCACTGCATTCTGCACTTCCCGTTTCGACAGGACACGATCGACATTGAAACGGCATTCATCCAAGGTCAATTCTTCATGGTAACCCGCCTGCAAATAATAGACGAGCTCTGCAATATCATCGATGGTAACACCACGTTCTTGTAAAAGTTCCCGAGCTTTTTTCTCCAGTTTACTCTGTTCCACATGATTACTCATTACTTATCACCTTTTTCAAATAATAGTTAAATTGACGTGTTTCCGACATATAGTTTTAGTATACCCGTTTCATTGAAAGGAGGTACTTAACTTGTCCCATCGTGAATTATTGGCAGATCATTACCAAATCCACCCCGGAGATCGGGTGACCATTGATGGGCGGACTGGGTTTCTCGCGGATGGTTCCATCTATTTTACCATGAAATCGACGGATGTCGAAACCGTCCATCTCGAGCAAGCCGTCCTTGCTTACTATTTATTGGAAAATGGTTTTCCTCACATCGCCTTGCCGATCAAAAATATGAAGGATGAATGGTTTACTGTTTACGGAAAGGAGCATTATTTGACTTACCGGGTGACGATGCGCAATTCAGAGCGGCAAAACAATGGAACAGCTTTGGCTGACTTCCATCAAATCGGTTCGGCTTACAGTTATGAACCGAAAGCGCTATCGAGTTATGGTGCATGGCGACAACTATGGACGGACAAACTGACGTTATTTGAAGAACGGGTCAAAAATTCGTCAAGTAAGCTTTTGCTCGATGTATTGCCTTATGTTATAGGTATGAGTGAAAATGCCATTCAATACCTTAGAGAAACAGAAGAAACGGAAAGCCGCTTCTCGGAAATCGATCAAGGAACGATCACTTTTCTCCGCTTCCACCATCAATTCCATCGGGAAGTTTTATGGCCGGATGAACTTGGTTACGATCATCCGGCACGGGATATCGCCGAACATCTCAGAGCATTGTTTCTTTTTAGGGAACCGGATGACATTCAAAGACAGTTCATCCATGATTATGAGGAAATCAGGCCGCTTTCTCCCTTCAGTTTACGTTTAATTTACGCCCGTTTGCTTTTTCCGATACATTTATTTGACGCGATGGAGCCATTTTTTTATTCAGATGAAACTTCACAACATGAACAAGTACTTACAGATATGATCGCCCGACAAGCGGATTACGAAAAAAGCCTCAGGAATTTTTTCAAAACGATAGGAGTCGATCCGGAAGAAGTTCAACTGATTGAGGTCGATTGGCTTACATGATATGATGAAGGCAAAAGAAAAAGGCAGTCTTTACGCTGCCTTTTTAAAATACTTGTTCGATTTCTTTTACGCCGGGAACTTCAGCCATCAATGCACGTTCGATACCGGCTTTCAATGTGATTGTCGAGCTTGGGCAGTTACCGCAAGCACCCATGAGACGGAGTTGGACGATACCATCTTCATCTACATCTATCAATTCAACGTCTCCTCCGTCACGTAACAAGAACGGACGCAATTTGTTCAACACTTCTTGGACTTGTTCATGCATGAGTCAAATCTCCTTTCGTATCCCCTGTTGTTCAGAATTCTATCGATAAAACTGAAATTTTCCATAGTATATTTATATTGTACCTTTGCACGTTCATTTTGTAAAATGAAAGAAACTGATTTTGCGAAAATATGGAGGGGTGAAATATGGGACGGAACATCAAAATCACGGTTTATGGGGCAGAACAGATTTGTGCAAGTTGTGTCGGTGCACCAGGTTCCAAGGATACGTATGAATGGTTGCAAGCGGCGATCG
Organism: uncultured Oceanobacillus sp.; assembly: GCA_938004015.1. GTDB lineage: Bacteria > Bacillota > Bacilli > Bacillales > Amphibacillaceae > Oceanobacillus. The sequence goes on along the minus strand of CALKWU010000083.1, from coordinate 6,628 downwards.
GCAGGAAATATGAAACAGACGGGATCACTTATGAGTATGTCGACATCAATGAACCGCAAACGGATGAAAAACACCGTGCTTTCGTCGAACGGATTTTTGAAGAAGATTTGTTTTGGCCGATTGTATTTGTAAATGACGAACTTGTCGCCGAAGGAATTCCCCGACTGAAAACCATCTATGAATCGCTGGAAGAAAATGGTGTAGAGTTACAACAAAACGGATAAATCCAAATGATTGCTTAAGTAATTTCCAATTTGTATAATGAAAGGAAAAGCGAAATACTTCAAGAATACCAAAAGGAGGTATGACGATGGCCATCATACTTACGGATAGTGCCAGAGATCAGATTAAAGAGATGATGAAGGACGAACCGGAAGGAGTGCGTCTCCGTTTTGGTGTTCAAGGAGGAGGCTGCAGTGGTCTTTCCTATTCCTTAAGCTTTGACGAAAACGTGAATGAAGAACTGGATGTCGTCGAAGAAATCAATGATATTCCTGTTGTGTTGTCCAACCAGGACATCCCGATCATAGAAGGTACGACAATTGATTTCAAACAGAATTTGATGGGCGGCGGATTTACGATTGATAATCCGAATGCGATCATTTCCTGTGGCTGTGGCTCATCTTTCCGTCCGAAAGATTATGACGGTCCGATTGAAAAATGTTGAGGCAGGTGCCCCTATATGGGTGAAGGAAAAATCGATGTCAGCAAGCTATGCGTAGCGAAAGTACCGTTCTTCAATCATTTGGACGAGGATGAAATGTTGAAAATCGCGGATAAAAGCACACATATCCGTTTCGATAAAGGCGAAGTGATCATCCATGATGGCGATCCGCTTGATTATTTGTATATCGTCCATCAAGGAAGAGTGAAAATCTATCAAATTTTCGAATCGGGAAAAGAACAGTTGTTGCGTATTCTGGAACCCGGTGAATTCATGGGCGAAATGGCGCTCTTCACGAGGAAAGAAATGGACAGCTACGCAGAAGCGATGGAAAAAACGGAAATTTGTGCGATCCATCGTCATGATATGCAATCCTTGATGAAGGAACATCCGACGATTGCCATTAAAATCTTGGAACAATTCAGCGAGCGTTTGGATGAGACGGAAAAGCTCGTCGGTGCACTCAGTGGAAAAGACGTGGAAATGCGCATCGCTTCTTATTTGGTCGATCTTGTGGAGAAAAACGGAAAATTGGAAGTCGTCTTGCCGATGAGCAAAAAAGAGTTGGCTTCCCATTTGGGTACGACGCAAGAGACGGTGAGCCGCCGTCTATCCACTTTCCAAACGAACGGCTGGATCGAGCAGGACGGGCACCGCAATGTGAAAATTATTAATATCGATGCTTTAAAAGAAAAAGCTGTCGGATAAAAAAGGTTGGGGCAAATACGCTTGTCCCAACCTTTTAATGCAGATTTTCGAAAATGGTTTAGAAAATATCCATGTCTGTTGAATGTTTCGGCTGTACACGTGCTTTTGGGTCCATGTAGCGCATCGCGTTGTTCACGGCAGTCGGCCCTTCCCCGAAACCGATGGCGATCAATTTCACTTTACCGTCATAGGTTGTAATATCCCCTGCAGCGTATATCCCCGGGATATTCGTCTCCATCTTCGTGTTGACGACGATGCTGTTTCTCTTGATTTCCAGCCCCCAATCCTTGATAGGGCCAAGCGTAGAGATGAAACCGTAATTACAGATGATTTCATCCATCTCAAGGGTGATTTTATTTTCGCCCCGAACTTCTTGCAGCGTGATGCTGTCGATCTTATCCGAAGTCGTAATCGCTTCCGCCGCATAAGGCGTGATGATTTCCACGGATGAATTTTTCAGTTTTTCCACACTCGATTCCAAAGCACGGAACTCATTCCTACGATGGACGAGCGTCACATGCTTGGCGATGTCTTCCAACATCAACGCCCAATCGACTGCAGAATCTCCACCCCCAAGTATGACGACATCTTTATCTTTGAAATGATTCATGTCCGTCACATGGTAATGAAGATTGATTCCTTCAAAATCTTCACTGTTATCGATATTCAAACGCCGAGGAGTGAAAGCCCCATTGCCGGCGGTGATGATGATCGTTTTTGTGTAATGGACTTCCCCGGTGCTGCTCGTCATTTTGAAATTTCCGTCTTCCATCCGTTCGACATTTTCCACTTCTTGTTCCAAAACGACGGTCGGATTGAAAAACATCGCTTGTTTTTCCAATTCATTGATTAAGTCTACTGCTTTTATTTTTGGGAAGCCGGCAATATCGTAAATGTATTTTTCCGGATAAAGGGCTGCAAGTTGTCCACCAATTTGCGGCAGACTTTCAATGATTTTCACTTTCGCCTGGCGCAATCCACCATAGAAAGCTGTGAACAATCCGGTCGGACCTGCACCGATGATCGTTATATCATAAAGTTCTTCCGACAACTGTATTCCCTCATTTCTTCTCTATAATTACCAACATTCTTATCCTACCACAAATCGATGGCAACCGTTAATAACTCGCTCAATCAATCAAAGGAAAAATCCATGCCGGACTTCCGTTTGTTACAATCATGTTACATACTTTAACATTTTGTGACATATGTGTTATAATCAGAAGATGTGATTTGGTATGGGTAACAGGGAAATCAATGAAAATAGGAAAATATCGCTTATGGAGTGTTCATGACATGTATAAACCAAAAATTGTAATTTTGGGTGCCGGTTACGGCGGGCTGAAAACAGCGACCAAATTACAAAAACTGTTGCACCGGAACGAAGCGGATATTACGCTTGTGAATAAATATGATTATCATTACCAAACGGCATGGTTGCATCAAACCGCAGCCGGTTCGGTAAAGCCGGAAAGGATATCGATTCCAATCCGGGATGTGATCGATTTGGATCGGATTCAATTCGTCATCGATGAAGTCGTGTCGATAAAAACGGAAGAGAAAAAAGTGAAATTGAAAAACCAAGAATTGGATTACGATATTCTAGTTGTAGGGCTCGGTTTTGAATCAAAGGCCTTGGAAGATCCGAATTTCAGTGAAAACACATTTCCCATTGGAAATTTGAACCACGCTCGCGTATTGAAAGAGCATTTGGAATATAATTTCGCTCAATACGCCAACGAAGAAAACAAAAATCCCGCACGTCTGCATATCGTCATCGCCGGGGGCGGGTTCACCGGAATCGAATATGCCGGAGAGTTGGCGGATCGAATTCCCGAATTGAGTAAGGAATATGATGTGGATAAAACCCAAATCCGCATTATCATGATCGAGTGCGGCTCCACTATATTGCCCGGCCAACGCTTGGAATCGATCAATTATGCGATGAACTCGCTGGCATCCCGGGGTGTCGAATTCATCACAAATGCGAGAATAGTAGAGACGAAACCCGATGCGGCGATTTATGAAAAGGGCGGAAAGAAAGTGGAATTGCCGACAAAAACAGTCGTATGGACGGCAGGTGTGCGTGGAAATCCAGTTCTTGAAAAATCCGGTATCCCGACGACTGATGGAAAAGTCGAAGTGGGAGAAAATTTGACATTGCCGGAAGACAAAAGTATTTACATCGTTGGGGATTGTGCCCGAATCACGAATCCGGAAACCGGTGAATGGATGCCGGCTAATGCCGAAACAGCCATTGCATCGGCTAATACCGCTGCACGGAATATCAAAGCCCAATTGAATGGTGAACCGCTCGTCCCACTGGAACCGAAAGAAAAACCGCTCGTCGCTTCCCTCGGTTCAACAGATGGCGTCACGCTGTCGGAAAAGCGGAAAACGAATTTCGGTTGGAAGGCGACGATGTTGAAAAGACTTTGTTGGAATCGGCATTTGCTTGAAATTGGTGGTTTCCATTTGCTGATGAAAAAAGGCAGATTCAACTTTTTCCACATGCATTAGAAACGCTATTAATCTTTAACTTTGTTCCAATTTATTATAAAATAGGCGTGAATGTTATTTAACGCAGTGAAGGGAGCCACACCATTGATACAGCTAGTCGTTTCAGTTTTATTATATTTCGTCATGTTTTTCGGGATTGCGTTCATTATAAATATGTTGGTTCGGACGACGTGGTTCATGGCATTTTTGTATCCGATCGTCGCCATCCTCATTATAGATGGAATTTCCACTTTTGACTATTTGACGAATACAGGTGAAGCGTTCCGTATTGTCGGTGAAACACTTGCTTCTTTGCAATCCGCGGATTACATCATCATCGGTTCCGGCTTTATCGGTACGATCGTTGCCGGGTTCACGATTCGAATCTTGCGGAAAAGCGGATATCGGATGTTTTAAATGGTGCTTACATTGTTTTGGAAAGGCAGACCAAATCGATTGGTCTGTCTTTTTTACACCATCAGTAATGATTTCTTCTCGGCTTCCATTTTTCAAAAAATCAAGTATAATGAAAGAATGATATAAAGCGCCAATTCAGAAAGTTTACAAAAAAATGGAGGTGTTGTGGAGGATGTCTGATTACACGTATCAAATGCTTGCCATCATTCTTTATTTTGTCGGTATGATTTTGATCGGACTCATCGGTTTCAGAAGGACGAAAAACTTGGATGACTATATGCTTGGGGGAAGAAGGCTCAGCCCATTAGTGTCAGCTATGAGTGCCGGGGCTTCCGACATGTCCCAGTGGCTATTGATGGGGTTGCCGGGTGCGTTGTATGTCGCCGGCTTGGTGGAAATTTGGATGCCAATCGGGCTTGCTGCGGGAACATGGCTGAACTGGAAAATCGTCGCCCCAAGGTTGCGTACGTATAGTCAAGTGGCGAATAACTCGATTACGGTTCCGAGTTTTTTGGATAACCGTTTCAAAAATGATGCGACATTGTTGCGGATCGTTTCTGGTCTTATTATTTTACTTTATTTTACATTTTACGTTTCATCGGGAATGGTTGCCGGAGGAGTGTTTTTCCAGGAGGCATTTGATTTCAGTTACCATACCGGCTTGATGATCGTCGGTGGAGTAACGATTCTGTATACGTTCATCGGAGGTTTTTTGGCGGTCAGTTACACGGATGTGGTGCAAGGCACGATGATGTTTTTGGCGCTTATACTTGTACCGATTTTCAGCTTGTTTGCCACGGGTGGTTTTGGAGATATGGCAGCAAGTGCCATCGAAGTGAATCCCGATGCATTCAACATGTTTTCAACTGCGACTGTTTTAGGGACGATTTCTTTGCTTGCATGGGGAGTCGGCTATTTCGGTCAACCACATATCATCATCCGTTTCATGGCGATCAGGTCAGCGGAAGAGACAAAACAAGCACGTCGCATCGGTTTTGGCTGGGTCGTCTTATCCTTAGGTGGAGCGGTTGCAACAGGGCTCGTCGGTTCCGCTTATTTCCAACAGAATCCGGATCTCACATTGAATGATCCGGAAGCGGTATTTCTCGTTTTGGGGCAAATTTTGTTCCATCCGTTCATCGCCGGATTGATGCTTGCCGCCGTGCTTGCAGCTATCATGAGTACCGTGTCGTCCCAGCTCCTCGTTTCCTCATCCGCCCTTGTGGAAGATATTTACAAAGTCATTTTAAAAAAGAAACGAAGCGACAGTTACTATGTTTCCATGGGTCGAGTCGGCGTATTGTTAATTTCCGCAGTTGCCATTTATTTCGCATGGGAACAAAACGATACGATTCTCGGTCTTGTTGCTTTTGCTTGGGCAGGGTTTGGTGCATCTTTCGGGCCGATCATTTTACTATCTCTATATTGGAAAAAGTTCACGAGCGCCGGTGCCCTTTGGGGAATGATCGTCGGAGCCGTGACGGTATTCATTTGGGGGAACTCGGCATTATCCGATTATTTATATGAAATCGTTCCAGGATTCGTCTTTGCATTGCTCGTCGCCTTTGTCGTAAGCGAAGTCACTTATAAACCGAATCCGGAAGTGGAAGAAGAGTTTGATGAAGCGGTGAGATTGGCGAAACAAACGAAGGAATGATGTAGGCCGTGCGATATTTGGAATTGGCAGTATCGAAATAGAAACGTGTGTTGATGAAAATGAAAAAGACGAATGTCCATCGTTTACTCGATAAAGAAAATATCCATTATTCCCGGCATCGTTACAGTTGGACAGCGGAGGAACTCGATGCGGAGTCAGCCGCTGAACAATTGGAGATTCCTTTACAACAAACATACAAAACACTTGTTGCCGTCGGGGATAAAACTGGGCCGGTCGTTGCTTGCATCGGTGCTGGTGAAGCGCTCGATTTGAAAGCACTTGCCCGAGTAAGTGGCAATAAGCGGGTCGTCATGTTGCCGCTGAAAGATTTGCAAAAAGCGACAGGCTATCAACGGGGAGGATGTTCTCCGCTTGGTATGAAGAAAAAATATCCCACATATTTAGACAGTAAAGCAAAAGCGTTCGAAACAATCGTTGTTTCTGCAGGAAAACGGGGCATGCAAGTCGAGTTGTCGCCAATCGATTTACAAAAATTGACCGGAGCTGCATTTGTTCCAATCACGAAAACGAAAAATTAAAAACCAACAAAAAAGGGTTGGAGAATCGGTGCCATGCCGATTCCTCAACCCTTTTTGACCGTTTCGGATTTTAGACGGTTATTAGTGAATACGGTCCAAAACAAAAAGCTCCCGTACCATTTTTCCACATTTCTAAGGACGGTG
>CALKWU010000082.1 GCA_938004015.1 uncultured Oceanobacillus sp. | reverse complement strand
GCAATCCCCATCTTTTTGCGGCAGCATTGAGAAGATCATTTTGTGACAAAAAAATTAAAAAATCCCTCAATAATGACATACGTGTATCCCCCTAAATCAGTTTAGTCAAAGCTTATTCTATTGAACGGTCGTTACATGGAAAAAACGGCGGATTCAATCTGTCGAGCAACTTTTTCCGTTTATTAAACCGCCATTCCGTATGTTAAAGATTGATTCGAAAACGCTGTCTTTCTCATTAATTATATCGAATAAAGGGAATTGTTGTAAAGAATTGTTGCGATACAATAGCCGAGATACACAAACAACTCAAAAATGTGGCCACATGGATATGCGGCCACTTTGCTGATGTCATCGTGTACTATTTGATTTGCTCTGATATCGAAAATGTTCAAACAAAACTTCAAACTTTAAACACGCGGGTGGCTTCAACTGCTTTTTGCCAGCCTTTATACAGTTCATCCCGTTTTCCGGCGGACAAATTCGGAGTGAAGGTGCGGTCGATTTGCCATTGTTTGGCGATTTCTTCTTTATCCTCCCAGTAGCCAATCGCAAGTCCTGCCAAATAGGCTGCCCCAAGAGCCGTCGTCTCACTGATCACCGGCCGGTCGACCCGAACGTCCAAAATGTCGCTTTGGAACTGCATGAGGAAATCATTCATCACCGCACCGCCATCGACCCGTAATGACTTCACGTCTATCCCTGAGTCTTTTGCCATCACATCGACGAGTTCCTTCGATTGATACGCAATCGATTCCAACGTCGCCCGTACAATATGATTTTTCGTTGTGCCCCGTGTGATGCCGAACATGGCTCCTCTCGCTTCACTATCCCAATAAGGTGTCCCCAACCCGACAAAGGCTGGGACGAGATAGACACCATCCGTGGAATCCACTGCTGTCGCGAGTTCTTCGCTTTCCGGAGCACTCGCCAGCATTCCGACACCGTCCCGCAACCATTGGATGGCGGAACCGGATACGAAGATGCTTCCTTCCAACGCATATTCCACTTTCCCGTCTACACCCCAAGCGATTGTCGTGAGCAACCCGTTCTCGGAAGGCACAGCTTTTTCTCCCGTATTCATGAGCATAAAGGAACCGGTACCGTACGTGTTTTTGACCATCCCTTCTTCAAAACAGGCTTGCCCAAACAAGGCTGCCTGTTGGTCCCCGGCAATTCCAGCAATCGGCACCTCCTCGCCGAAAAAGTGATAACCCGCTGTATGTGCATACACTTCGGAAGACGGCTTCACTTCAGGCAACATGCTTTTCGGTACCGTCAATATCTCAAGCAGCTCATCATCCCACGTCAAATCGTAAATATTGTACATCAACGTCCGGGAGGCGTTCGAGTAATCGGTGACGTGCGCCTTCCCACCGGACAATTTATAGATGAGCCAACTGTCGATCGTCCCGAATTGGAGGTCTCCGTTTTCCGCTTTCTCCCGCGCACCGTCCACATGATCCAAAATCCATTTCACTTTCGTCCCGGAAAAATACGGGTCAAGCAGCAAGCCGGTTTTCTCTTGGAATAGTTTATTGTAACCTTTTTCCCGTAACTCTTGCACAATGCTTTCCGTTTGCCGCGATTGCCAAACAATCGCTTTATAAATCGGTTTCCCGGTATGCCGATCCCAAACGACTGTCGTTTCCCTTTGGTTCGTTATCCCGATTGCCGCCACTTCATCCGGATTGACGTCCGCTACCCGTAACACTTCGGCAATGCAAGCGAGGACGGATGTCCAAATTTCTTCCGCATCATGCTCGACCCAGCCTGCTTGCGGGAAAAATTGTTCAAATTCCCGTTGTGACACTCCGATGATTTCCCCTTCATGATTGAATAAAATCGCCCGTGAACTCGTCGTCCCTTGATCAATCGCCAAAATATATTCACTCATCTTTTATCCCCCTCATCCCTTTATCTTTTTCATACGTTGGATGTTTTTTTCATCTCGTAATTCAAGGCAAGTAACAGAATGACCAATACGACCGCACTGACAACCCAAAACGCTACAGTAAAATCCCCCTGGAATAGCGCTTGATGGAACAAAGCTCCATATACCCCACCAAGGATTGGACCGATGACCGGCACCCAAGAATAGCCCCAATCGGATGTGCCTTTCCCCGGTATCGGAAGCAATGCATGGGCAATCCGTGGTCCTAGGTCACGTGCTGGATTGATCGCATATCCCGTCGGCCCGCCTAGCGACATCCCGATGGCGACAATCAACAAACCGACAACGAGCGGATTCAATCCTTGTGTGAATTCATTCGCACCGATGAACAGTAATCCTAATAAAAGAACAAATGTCCCAATCATCTCTGTGACCAAGTTTGCCAATGGATTACGGATTTCCGGAATCGTCGAAAATACCGCCAACTTTAAATGGACTTCTTGTGTTTCCCGCCAATGCGGCAGGTAAACGAAAAAGACGATAACCGCCCCGAGAAACGCCCCAATCATTTGTCCGGCGATATATGGAAACACGTCAGCCCAAGGAAAGGCCCCAATCGAGGCAAAACCAAGAGTGACCGCCGGATTGATATGGGCACCGGAAAAATTCCCAACCGCATAAATCCCCATCGTGACTGCAAGACCCCAGCCGAGCGTAATGAGGACCCAACCACCGCCGAATCCTTTTGATCGGTTCAACAGGTTGCTTGCCACAACCCCACCACCAAAAATGATGAGAACCATCGTACCGAGAAGTTCCGCCAAAAACCCCGTCATTTTCCAAAACCCCCTTAAAATTTTTCCGTGTACACGCTTATCCATAAACTATGAGTCAAAGGAGAAAAAAATCACACTTTAATTTAGGAAATAGAAGCCAATTGATTCGACTATTTTTTGACTGTTCCATATCGGTGATTTCTCTGAGGGATGACGAAAAAATCTCTGATTTTACCTCCATCCGTTTTTGACGTAAAATATGATTATACGAAACTATGAAACGAACAAGAATCAACGCAAATTTTC
>CALKWU010000081.1 GCA_938004015.1 uncultured Oceanobacillus sp. | reverse complement strand
CGTAATGTCATAAACGACCCGATTGACATGGTCGACTTCATTCACAATCCGACTTGAAATCTTCTCCAAGACATCCCAAGGGATTCTCGCCCAATCGGAAGTCATTCCATCCACGGAATGGACGGCACGGATTCCTACCATATGGTCATACGTGCGGGATTCGTCTTTCTTACCGACACTCCGGACATTCGGTAGCACTGTGAAATATTGCCAAATTTCCCGATCGAGATCTGCCTTTTGAATTTCTTCCCGCAAAATCGCATCCGATTCACGGACGATTTCCAATTTTTCTTCCGTCACTTCCCCTAATACACGAATGGCGAGTCCTGGCCCAGGAAAAGGTTGCCTCCACACGATATGATCCGGAATGCCAAGGGCGGTTCCGACAGCGCGCACGTCTTGTTTATATAAAGCCCTGAGCGGCTCGATCAGTTCAAATTCCATATCTTCCGGAAGACCACCGACATTATGGTGGGATTTCACAACTTGATTCGATCCTTTTCCACTTTCGACGACATCCGTATACACCGTTCCTTGTACGAGAAAATCGATGTCTTCCAATTTTTTCGCTTCGTCATCGAATACATAAATGAATTCATTGCCGATGATTTTCCGTTTTTCTTCCGGATCGGTGACTCCTTTCAATTTGGAAAGGAAGCGATCTTTCGCATCGACTTTGATGATATTCATCCGGAAGTCTTCGGCAAACACTGCCATCACTTCATCCGCTTCGTTTTTCCGTAATAAACCGTGATCGACGAAAATGCAAACGAGTTGATTACCAACTGCTTGATGCACTAAAGTCGCCGCAACGGAGGAATCGACACCCCCACTCAATGCGCACAGCACTTTCCGATCTCCGACTTTTTTCCGGATGCTTGCGACTTCGTTTTCGATGAATTCTTCCACATTGAAATCTCTTGTTTCCATTTCTATCGGCTCCTGTCTCTTTCGGGCTGAAGGATGATGCCATCACCCGGATTATACTATTTCATTCTACTGACCAAAGGAAAAAGGGTCAACCAGCGATTGTTTTCAAAAGGTTTCTCCACAAATCCCGCAAGTGGCGCCATTCGTTTTTATCGAATTCATTCCGATACAGCATCCGTTCATAATAAGCTGTCAACATTTTCATTTCTTTCGTCCGGTAACGGGCATCCACCTGTTTCGCATATTCACGTAATGTCTGGTTTTTCCTTCGTTTATAACCATCCCGGTCGAGCATGTTCAATAAATGATGATAAGCATCTTGAAATGCTTGTTCATCTTTTTTCTGGCCCAACTTCCAATAATGATAAAACATTTTTATCCGGAAACGGAATTTATATAAAAGGAAAACAACAATGAAAATAACCAACATGATCGGGACTAGCTTTTTCCAAGGTATTTGGAAATCCCTGCTGACAGGTTCGGCCATCACCGGTTCCGATTCATCCCTTTCTAAGGGAACATCCGCTTCCGGTAATTCCCCCTCTGGTATTTCCAACGGTTCATCATGGTCCATCGGTGTGGCTTCCGATGTTTCCAAATAGAAGTCCGTCGGATTGGTAAAACCTTGTGTCGGTTCGAAGGGTACCCAACCTAATTCCGGAAAGTAAACCTCGACCCAAGAATGGGCATTGGCATTTGTAACCTCATATATTTGTTCGCCAGGATTTTCGCCGGCACCGATCACTTCCCCACCGGTGAACCCTTTCACCCAACGGGCCGGGATATCCAATGTCCGGAGCATGACCACCATCGAAGTGGAAAAATTGTCGCAGTAACCGATTTTCGTTTCAAATAAAAACTGATCGACGTAATCTTCATCCGGACCGGGAGCACTTACTCCAACGGTCTCGTAAGTGAAACCATTCCCTGCGAAGTACCGTTCAATCGCCCGCACTTTTTCATACTGTGTATCATACGTGGCGGTGATTTCTTCCGCCAACTCAAAAACCCGTTCCGGCAAAGTATCCGGAAGTTGCAAATAACGTGATAGATCCTCATCAAACGGAACATCATCACGCAATTGATCCAGCGGAAAACTTGGACTTTCATAAATTAACCGATAATGTCGATGGCCCATCAAGTCTCCATCCATCCGGACTTCCAACGATTCTGTCACCGGGTCGAAAAAAATATCTGCGCCTAGAGCAAGATCATGGATTTCTTTTACTCCATAAGGATAGACTAATTTATCGAAATTCCAACCTTCCAGAAAATAAACGGTTGCCTCCGCTTCTTCCGTTTCTACTTTTGAATAATCGAATAGATCAATGAGGAGATTGTTCTTCACCGTTTCCACCGCAGAAGATTCCGCAGATGTTTCCCAGCCTTTTCCCGTATAGACATCCTTCGTTTCGATACGCCAATACTGCTTATCACTTGCTGCTACACGAAAAACCGGCGTGTCATCTTGGATGAAAGATCCTCCCAGTTGGGAGTCATTTTCCCCATAGCCGACTTTCCGGACAACCGAGCCACCGGATGAACCAAATCCACTGGCAGCACTTTCAATGAACGGCACCGGATCCGGCCAAATGGGAGCGAATTTTGGTGCAGCAACTCCTATTGCCACGGAAATGACAATCGTTAGAACCAACGGCACCGACCATCTTGCTTTTCTTTTCAATTTCGAAAAAGCGATTTTTTCACGCTCCAATTCCCGGTTGAAATTGGCCATGGCTAGAGCGACAAAGGAAATGACGAATGTACGCACGATTGCAATCGTCGCATCATAGGTAGTGAACGTATCAAGAATCGTGATGTAGACGAACGTGAGTAAAATGAACAGGAAAATCCGCTTCATTTGGAGAAACCAATAATGCAGCAAATAACTCATGAGCCAGATGAATACTAAAAACAAAAAGCTGCGGAAAAACGGACTCAAATAATACCAATTTTGGGTCATCAGTATTTCAATGTTAAAGGTCATTTCAAAGGCTAATTGGTTGAACCACTCGCGGCTGAAGATAAACATGTCAAAAAAAAGTCCGTGTAAAATGACAAAGAGGCCGAACCCTTTCAATAGAAAATTCGCCCACCACTTCAAAGAAAACAAAGAAATGAAAAAACAATAGATGGCATAAATGACGAACACCGTGATGTTTGAAGTGTCCGTCACCTCTTCAATCGGCAACAACCATTCGATGAAGAGGAAAAGACCACATAAATATAGAAGGGATGTATAAATACGCGGCATCGAAATGGGACTGTTTTTATTCATCGAATGTTCACCTCGAGCGGAGTGGTGGCCAACACTTTCTCGGTCATGACATGGATGGCCGTACCGTCTTTTTTCAAGTGGGAAATCAATTCCTTATCTTTTTCCGAAATGAAAGCTGACCCTTGCGCATAAAGGATGACACATTGCAACGTCCGTAGTTTCAACTTTTGCATGAGAACTCCAAACTGTTCATCGAAAGAGTTTGTAATGACAATGATCCGTTCCATTTTTTTCCGGCTTTGCATCATTTGTTGCATCATTTTTGAAAAGGGCTCTTTTCCTCCCGGCTGGATTTTCGCTAAATAATACCGGATGGATTCTTTCATATGACTTCGTTCTTTTAATGAAAAAGAACGTATTTCCTCGCCTATGACTACAAGTTCCAAATCTATCGCAGCTTTTTCCAAAGCAGAAAATAGAGATGCAGCCAATTCAACGCCCGCTTCAAAAGCAAGCGGATTTTTGTTTCCGGAAGAACTGGCATCCAATACGAGCAGAACGGAGTCACTTCTTTCCTGTTCGAACTCTTTCGTCATGACCGTTTGATTTCTCGCCGTCTGTTTCCAATGAATCCAGGAAAAGCGATCTCCCGGCGCATATTCCCGCACTCCCGTTGCGACGTTCGTGCTTTCCAGCCGGAATGTTTCCGCCATCGTCGGACCGGACTCGAAGCTTACCGTGCCGTCAGAAAGTTTGATGCTCCGTTCATGCGGTTCCACGATCAATCGATCGTCCAATGGAAATGTGTACTCTTTTTTCACGAACCCGAACACATCGCTGATTAAAATACGCACTGACTGGAATTGATGTTCACCTCGGGGTAGTCTTTCCAACGAATAAGGAATTTCAACCGTTTTACGGAATCCAATAGCGATTACTTCCTTTACAGACCGTTTCAACAACAATTTTTCCGGGGCATTAAGGAACATATAGTTGAGATGTCCCCGATCTTCCTTATTCAATGTTTCCGGAAGTATTTCTTCAAACACCGCATAATAAATCGGAAACGGGAACGTTCGCTCTATGCGTAATGCGACATGGGTTGAGCCTCCCGCGTGAATGAACCGATCGGACAACACTCTTGTCACCTTCCATTTTTTCAACGGATAAAACAAGAGGGCGAGATGATAGAGTAAAATCGGTAAAAAACTGTAAAACAAAAACCAACTGACAAACCCACCTTGAAACATCGCATAAGAAAATAACACTGAAAGCAAAATCAAGATGAATAGAAGATTACCAATGAACCTGACCATCCGTTTCATCAGCTATGATTCCCTTCTTACTGGGATATGGGTCGTCTTCAAAATGGATTCGATGATCGACTCGCCAGTGTCTCCATTATATTTTCCCTCGGATGTGATGATCAAACGATGAGCCAATACAAAGGGAGCCAAATATTTAATGTCATCCGGGATGATGTAGTCCCGTCCGTAAATGTAAGCATACGCTTTGGCGGCTTTCATCAATGCAATGGAACCCCGCGGACTGACACCGAGATATACGGATGGATGTTCTCTCGTCCTGTTCACGATATTGACGATGTACGTCTGAATCGTTCGGTCGACATATACGTCATCCACTTCCGATTGAACAGCCAACAGTTCTTCACGGGACATGACGGATTGAATCGATTCGATCGGATGACCGGTTGAAGTTTTTTCCAACAGTTCCACTTCATCGGCAAAGGAAGGATAACCCATTTTCAATTTCAAAATGAATCGGTCCAATTGAGCTTCCGGTAAAGGATAGGTCCCTTCATATTCAATGGGATTTTGCGTCGCCATCACAAAAAACGGCTCATTTAAAG
>CALKWU010000080.1 GCA_938004015.1 uncultured Oceanobacillus sp. | reverse complement strand
GATATGCCGCTAAGTGCAAACATGAGCAGAAATAAACCCGCATTCAGCCACAAAAATTCCGCCACGCCGACATCGACATCCCCTTGGAAAATCTGGATGGCGACCATGCCGACCAGTGTAAACAGCAAAAACATGGCGAGAAGTGCCGTCACCAAATAGATCGCTTGCGTCCTGATGACCGTTGTCCGCTTAATCGGTGTCGACAAAATATAGGCCATCGACCCACGATCCACTTGGGATGCCACTAAACCATTCGCCGTGATGATGATGTAGACGATCGGCAAAAGGACACCATGCAATGTGAAGAAGGTGGATGAAAGCATACCGAGGAACGTTGTGTTTTTCAACAAGTCTGCCAGCATCGTACCTTCCACCATATCCGTCACACCGGAAATCGTTGTTGGTTCAAACACCGCAATCAGGATCGTCAGAAAGAGTGATGTGACAGTTGTGAAAATGATCCACATTTTGATGTTCGCCTTGAAACTTTGTTTGAAAATCGTCGCACTGAACATGGCAGCACCTCCTAATATAAGCTGTTGAAATACTGTTCAAGGGTGTATTTGTTTTCCGAAAACGACTGCAGCCGATAATTTTTCAAGACCTGGAACAATCGATTGATGTCCCGGTCATTCACCTGCACTTGCACCTCATTCCGACCCGCATCCTTCCCTTTGAACGCAAATGGTTCAGCCAAAAATTTCACAAAGTCATCAGCCGTCGCAAACGTTATTGTATACACTTTATCGGCATGATGTTTAATGTCTTTCGTCGCTTTGATGTCGATCAGCTTCCCATCTTTGATGAGCGCAACTTTGTCACAAAGCTCCTCGACTTCTTCAAACAAATGGCTCGACATGAAAATCGTTTTCCCCTTTTCCTTCTGTTCCGCCAAGATTGAAAGATATTCCCTCCGCATCAACGGATCAAGACCTGTCGTCGGTTCATCAAGGATCAAAATTTCAGCATCAGCGAGCAATGACGCGACGATCGCCGTCTTCTGCTTCATCCCCTTCGACATCCTTTTCAAATGGGCGGTCGGGTCGAGTTGCAGCCTGTCGATGATCGACTCGGCATAAGACAGAACTTCAACCCCTAATAATTCCGCCTGTCGCCGCAGGAATTCCGTACCTGTCCGAGCATCAGGGAAAGCAATTTCACCGGGGACATAGCCGACTTTCTTTTTGATTTCCGCGGCATGCTTCCAAGCATCAAGACCTGCGACGGTCACCCTCCCGCGATCCGGCTTCAAAAAGCCCATGAGATGGCGGATCGTCGTCGTTTTTCCGGCCCCGTTCGTGCCGACAAACCCGAACACTTCACCTTCCTCAATGGTGAGATTAATATCAAAAATCCCCCGTCCGTTTCCATAGTCCTTCGTCAAGTCGCAGATTTCAATGAGCGGCATCATTTCCGCCCCCTTTCTCCCGCTTGTCGTAAAACTTCATGAAATAATCTTCCAAAGTGAATTTCAATTCCGAGAAAAATTTCAATTCAAAGCCGGAAATGAAAGCGACGAAATCATTGATCGCTTTATTGTCGAAGGAAACGGCCGCCTGATTTTTTTCCGGCGACAACGAAACGACCTGAATATCCGCAAGCGATTTTGTTGCAGCGGCAAATCGCTCAAAATCCGCTTTCGTCACAAATTCCATTTCAAAAGTTTTTTCCTCGTAGTTCCGTAAGTCGTCGGCAAGAAACGTCGAAATGATCCGCCCGTCACGAATCATGGAAATGTTGTCACATGTTGCCTCGACTTCATTGAACATATGGCTCGAAAGGAGAATCGTTTTCCCCCGTGCTTTTTCCTCTTTGATGAATTCGATGAACACATGTTGCATCACCGGATCCAATCCGCTCGACGGTTCATCCAACACAAGCACCGCCGGATCATGCATGAAGGCAACGACGATCGCCAGTTTCCGTTTCATGCCGAGGGACATCCGTTTCAAACTGCCACGCGGGTCAAGCTCGAACATGTCCATGAGATGGTTCGTATAGGATAAATCTTTCAGTCCCCTCAATTCTGCCATCATTCGGATGAAGGCCGTGCCGTTCATGTTTTCCGGCAAAGCGATTTCCCCAGGCAAATAGCCGAGTTCTTTTTGAATCTCATGCGCATATTTCCAGCTGTCCCGGCCATTGACCATCGTTTGCCCTTGTTGCGGCTTGGAAAATCCCATAATATGGCGGATTGTTGTCGTTTTTCCGGCGCCATTCGGTCCCAAAAATCCGTACACTTCGCCCTTTTCCACTTGAAACGTCACGTCGAAAACGCCACGCCCGTGACCATAATCTTTCGTCAACCGGTCGATTTCAAGAACTGCCATGCTAACCACTCCTTTCACTCGTTTGCTTCAGGCTTATGAGAGTTCCGGATTCCTTCCATAATGAATTGTACGGCCTCTTCCATTTCCTTTTCCGAAATGGTGTCACTGCCCCGCAAAATGATACGGGTAATGAGAAATCCGCTTAAGAACGTCAACACATTCAAGATGATCGTTTCTGAAGGGATGTCGTCACGCAACTCACCGCTTTCCTTGAAGCGGTCGACGATATGCTTGAATGTTTCCGGCACATATTCCATCGCAAAAGGGAATAATTTTTTCCTGAATTCTTCTCTGTACATCAATTCTTTGACGAACACTTGAAAAAGTTCCCTGTTTTCCGTAATGAATTGAATGCGGTTTTTGATCAACGTCCGCAAAAATTGCTCAAGCGATTGAGTGTCTTCGGTGAAGGTCTCCTCCACCGCTTCCCGTGCCAGTTGTGGAAACAATTCACGGATGAAGGGTGCAATGACGGAAAACAACAAACGTTCCTTTGTGCCGTAATGCTTGAAAATCGTCCCTTCCGACACCCCGGCGACCCTGGCGATTTCCGCCGTCGACGTATTCGCATAGCCTTTTGCGGCAAACAACTGGATCGCCGCTTCCACGATTTGTTCTTGCTTCGCCGTTTTCGGTTTCGTATTCAGTTGAGCGAGGAGTTTCTCAAAAATATTGTTCGTCATTTCAGAGCTCCTTTATTTGAGTGAGTGATTACTTACTTTTATTATAAGCGACCGTTGCCAAAAATCAAGAAAAAATTGAGTGATTACTCACCAAAGACAAAAAAATAAATGCGAGCGTACGCCCACATTACTCTTGCAATTCCAAATCCATCAGCTCCATCAACCCTTCCTCTACATGGATCAGCTGATTGATGTCGGCTAAAGCGAAGATATAGGTGATGTTTTGCGACAAATAAAAGAACTTCACCGTCTTCACTTCTGTTTTATAACTATCCGGAATGAGGGACAGATGCTTTTTCACTTCGTAAAAGCCTATTGTAAACAGGGTTTACGGAAAAATTGAAATTCAATGCGCTGCAATCGTCATGCCGTTTGTCTATGCACTTGTCGCCGGTTATGTTTTGGCGTGGTATTCCATGCGGCTTTTCGGCTTCGACTTCGCATCTGTCAACCAAGTCTCCCTCTATATTGCGCTATGTGTCGCCGCATTCACGTTTATGATCTACGCCACATTGGTTTGGCTGAAATTACCGAGCATTGTCCTTTACATTTTGCTCATGTTCTTCAGCATGCCTGCCATCCAATTGGCGCCGGAAATGATGCCTGCCTTTTACTGCGATTACATCGTGTCCTAGCTGCCGATGCGGATCTACTCGGAAGGGATGCGGGAGTTGCTGTTCTTTGACGGAGGTCTGTTCAACAGCTATAGTGTGATTTTGATTTGGGTGATGGTTATTGGGATTGTGTTGGTGTGGGGGAGGAATTTGATGGGAAAGGTGAAATAAACTTGTTTGTCGCCAGGTTTGATGAAAATTGAAAAACGGCTTAGGAAACTTTAATCCCTAAGCCTATTCTACCCGACTTTGACAGTTGCTAGGTGAAAGAATGCCATTCAACCCTTGTATATCAAGGTTTCGATGGCAAAAGGGATACTTGCTGTGTCATTAGTTTTTTAGTTTGATTTCCAAGATTTCAGGAGGCAAATCGACATCTCATTTCATGACAAACTCCTTCTGTTTGGCTACTGGAGTGTCATGCGATAAAAATGACCACCTTACTCAGCGAGATGGCTGACATGAGGCCTTTGAACCCCTGCATACATAGTCCCAATTTGCACCGTTTCATTATCAACTAACAACCATTAGATGAATCAATAGAATTTAAGATCGTATCGAATTGTATTTTCGATGAAAAATTAAAACAAATAGTATAGCATAAGGTGTTTGATTGATTTCCTGTTTCATAGTTCCACCTGTTCCAGTTATAACCTACGTCTTTAATTCAGTGATATTTAACAGCCACATTTTTCAACACCGTGTAATTGTCTAATGCAGCCCATCCTTTTTCTCTTCCAAAACCACTTTTTTTGTAACCGCCAAATGGCATCTGAACTCCACCACCTGCACCATAATTATTAATAAATACTTGTCCAGAATCAATTCGACTTGCTAAATAATGTGCCCGATTGATGTCCTTCGTCCAAATGCCTGCAACTAATCCATATTCAGTACTATTTGCCAATTCCAAAGCTTCTTCAGTTTCTTTAAATGTATAGACTGTAAGAACCGGTCCAAAAATCTCCTCTTGTGCCAATCTGCTATCCTTGCTTATTTCATCAATGATCGTAGGCTCAACGTAGCAACCACCCTCAAAACCTTCAATTACCACGTGATTACCACCGTAAAGAATCTTCCCTTCCTGCTTTGCCAGTTCAATCATTTCCATGACACGGTGGAATTGTTTTTCATTTAATATTGGTCCCAGATCTTTATCTTGTATACCCGGACCAATCGTCAATCTGCGGAATTTTTCTATAACATGTTTCAAGAATGTTTCCTTAAACGGCTCCTCGATTAGCAGTCTCGCTCCAGCAGAACAAGTCTGTCCTGCGTTTTGAATAATTGAACGGACAACCCCTTCCACCGCTTTATCTATATCACAATCGGCAAAAACAATATTCGGTGACTTCCCGCCCAATTCCAAGGTGGACGGTACAACATTTGCCATCGCAGCTTGACCAACCGATATTCCGGTAGCCACCGATCCAGTAAAAGTGA
The DNA here is from genome assembly GCA_938004015.1 of uncultured Oceanobacillus sp. Taxonomy (GTDB): domain Bacteria; phylum Bacillota; class Bacilli; order Bacillales; family Amphibacillaceae; genus Oceanobacillus. Next base: position 11,129 of record CALKWU010000080.1, on the reverse strand, counting down.
TATGGTTGATAAGCGGATGACCTGCTAAAGCTGCTCCCGCCTCATGGCCGTATCCAGTCACGTGGTTAAAAACACCCGGAGGAAGACCGATTTCGTCAAAGTATTTGGTTAGTTTCATTGCTGTCAGTGGTGTGTCTTCCGCGCTTTTTGCAACCACTGTGTTACCTGTAGCTAACGCCGCTGCAACACTTCTGGAAATGATCTGAATCGGATAATTCCACGGAACTATATGGGCGGTCACTCCAACCGGTTCACGCACAACATAATCCAGCAATCCATCTTCTATCGGAATTGTATCCCCCATGACCTTATCTGCAGCTCCACCATAGAAGCGAAAATAACGGATGGCAGCGTCTACATCTGCATAACCTTGAGAAATTGGTTTTCCTACATCAATTGATTCCAATTCCGCCAATTCATCGCGGTTCGCCTTCAATCGTTCGGCTACCTCAAATAAAATTTCTCCTCTCTCAAAAGCCTTTACTTTTCTCCAATCACTACCACGAAATGCTGATGCAGCAGCCTGAACAGCACGGTCAACATCTTCTTTCTTTCCACGTGGTATCTCGGCTATTTTTTCCCCATCAGAAGGATTAAAGACATCTATTGTTCCACCTTCAACACTTTCCACCCATTCTCCATTAATGTACATTCGTAACGTTTCCAAACAGCAATACTCCTTTCCAACCCTAAATATTCCTACCTCCGTCTACATGCAAAATAGCTCCTGTTATCATATCTGCATCTTCCGATAAAAGAAATAACAACGACCTTGCAACATCCGAAGGCTTCACCAATCTGCCAAAAGGCACACTTTTTTCAAAGATTTCTTTCTTTGTCATATCCACATTTCCGCCTTGTTCTGTAAATTGTCCGAGCATATTTGTGTCGGCCGGTCCAGGATGCAGTACATTTACATTAATTTGATAAGGTGCAAGTTCTAAAGCAAGTGCTTTCGAAAAAGACTCTACGGCCCCTTTTGAAGCGACATAACTCTGCAATCCAGGTCTTGGCCTTGTTGTGGATACGGATCCTACGTTGACGATCTTGCCTTTTTTTTGTTTTTTCATGTACTTGGCAGCTTCTCGACAAGTTAAAAAAACACTTGTCATATTAACGTCCATAATTGTCCGATATTTTTCTAAGCTACATTCATCAATTGGAGTTGCGCTTTGTGCAATGCCAAGAACATTTGCCAGCCCATCGACCGTACCGAATTTTGACACGGTTTCTTTAAAAAGTTCATGCACTGTACTTTCGTCCAACAGATCTCCTTCATAAGCTAAAAATCTTGGATTTTCTTCCAAGTCAACCAATGATGAACAATTGATGTCGCATCCGACAACATTTGCTCCTTCTTTCAGCAATAGCTCAACAGTAGTTTTTCCCATTCCACCGCCAGCACCCGTAACAATGATGGTTTTTCCCTGCAATGTCATCCAATCACTCCAATCCCAATTTTTCTGCAATAGCATCCCCTATTTCCTCTGTTGATGCAGAACCACCAATATCAGGAGTCAACACTTTTTTCTCCATTAAGACCGCTTCGATTGCACATAAAATCACATCGTGCAAGTCTTTCCTTCCCAAATGTTCCAACATCAAAGCCGCTGACCATATTTGCGCCATCGGATTGGCTATTCCTTTGCCTGCAATATCCGGGGCAGAACCATGTACAGCTTCAAACATGGAAGGAAATGCTCCTTCTGGGTTGATATTGCCAGAAGGAGCAATACCTAGCCCCCCAACAATCGCTGAACCTAAATCAGATAAAATGTCTCCGAATAAATTTGATGCCACAATCACCTCAAAGGACTCCGGCTTTTGAACAAGATATGCGGCTAAAGCATCAATATAATATTTTTCGTAATCAATGTCACTGTTTTCTGAAGCCACTTTTTCCATAATTCGATCCCAAAATGTCATTGTATGAAGCATTACGTTTGACTTGGTCGCACTGGTCACTTTGGACCGTCCATTTTTACGTGCATAATCGAATGCAAATTCAGCAACTTGCTTTATTCCATGTTTAGTCATCACGATGTTATGAATCGCCATTTCTCTTACATCTCCGGAGAACATGGCTCCGCCGGCATCTGTATATTCTCCTTCACTATTTTCACGGATAATCACAAAGTCAATAGGCACGTCCTTTTTTAATGGACTCTCTATACCTTTCAACAACTTGACCGGACGGAAATTGATGTATTGTTGAAACATTTTACGAATCGGCAAAATCAATTCCCAAATGGTAACCGGATCCGGCACACGTGGATCGCCTATTGCTCCAAATAATATTGCATCAAATTCTTTTAACTGTTCAAGACCATCTTCAGGCATCATTCTTCCATGTTTCAAATAGTATTCACTATTCCAAGGAAATGAAGTTGTTTCAAATTGAAAAGTAGAATCTATGTCAGAGAGTATTTTCAATACTTTCAATGCTTCCTTTGTTACTTCAGGACCTATGCCATCCCCTGGCAAAACAGCAATCTGATAAACTGGCATGATAAACACCCTTTATGATTGAATTTATCTTCCTTGTACTGCGCTCATTTTCGCTACATGAATTTCAGGTATCCTTCCGTGATTCCATTTTCCATTCAATGCACGTTCTATTTGAGCTCCCAGCTGTAACAATAACCCATCATCTCCTTGTTTTGCGAGTGCATGTATACCAAGTGGTAATCCATTATCCAATTCTCCCATCGGGAGTGAAATACCAGGTATACCACAAATATTTGCAATGGGAGTATATGCGAATATGCTCCACAAATTATAAAACCAGTCATAGACCGAAGGGTTATCACTTAATGTTAAATATTCTTTTGTACCGATCAGCGGTGTAGGCAGCGCCATCGTTGGAGTAAGGATAATATCCCAGTTCTCGTAGAAAACAGCCAGCTTGCGAGAAATTTCGTTGAATAAAGTCTGCATCTTGGCCCGATCTTGATAAGTTTTGTTACGGCCCGCTTCCCATACTCGGATACACATCGGTTCAACCAAATCAGCTGGAGGCTCATTTAATCCTTTTTGTTCAAGTAATTCGGAAATTGTTTGAGAGAAATTCATGATATATGCTTCCGTTTGCGCTTCATAAGCAGCATGGAAATCAATATCCGGTAGAATCCATTCAACCTCATGACCAAGTTTTTCCAAGAATGTGGCCGCTTTCTCCAGTTCAGCAACGATCTGTGGATCTGCTTTATAGTCTCCCCATTCGTGTGAAACAGCTATTTTCAACCTTTTAGGATCTTTTTTAATCAATTCGGTATATGGCTCTTCCGGAAACCAATAAGGCATGAATTCACCGGGGGCACCACCTCGGCAACTGTCGACAAAAGCGGCCGTATCACGGATTGTTCGTGTATGACACCCCTGAATGGACACTATATTCATCAAGTCCGAACTTGTAGGTGCCAAGGTGAAAACACCACGGGATGGTTTTAGACCAATATTCCCATTTACCCCCGCAGGAATTCTAATGGAACCACCGCCATCAGTAGCATGTGCAATAGGCACCAATCCTGCTGCAACGGAAGCGGCTGTACCAGCGGAAGAACCACAGGTTGTATAATCAAGATTCCAAGGATTTCGGGTGACATATACTTCAGGGTTCTCTGCAGAACTGCATAATCCAAATTCTGGTGTAGTTGTCCGACCAATAATATTGAAGCCTGCTTGACGGATTTTTTTCGTCAAGAAACTGTCGCTGTCCGCTCGATTTCCTTTCATGAGTAAAGAGCCCATTTCTTGGAGGCGCCCCTTAATGGCAGGTCCCAAATCTTTCATTAAAAAAGGAACGCCAGCGAAAATTCCATCAAGATTCATCCCATCTTTAGTCGGTTCTTCAATAACATCTTCAAACACTTCGATTACAGCATCTATTTCTGGATTCAAAGCTTCAATAGCAATTGCTGCTTGTTGAGCAGCTTCTTTCGGGGTGATTTCTTTTCGTTCGATTAATTCAGCAAGTCCAGTAGCGTCAAGTGCAGACCATTCTTCCCAACTCATCGCCAATTTCATCGCATTCACCTTTCCAACTTTTGTCTATCTTCACAAGACCTTTTCTACTTAATGCTTGAGACCAAAATCATTCTTGTCTTAGAAACAATATGGGATCACTATGCGCTTTTTCCTATATTTTTTGACGGGAATTCGTAAGCATTTTCTTTAAAAATAAAACTGAATACTACAAATACAATTAATGATAGAAATACCGGCACAGTGACCGTATGCACACCTAATAATTCGCCATAAGCTTGATTGTATAAATGAATGGCAACATATGAACCAAATCCGGTAATCATCGATGCAAGTGCGCCAGCTTTATTCGCATATTTCCAATATAACCCCATGATCAATGGCCACATGAATGCAGATTCTAGACCACCAATGGAAAACAAGTTCAGAAACACCAATAAATCTGGAGGGCTTATGGCCAGTATAAAGGCAACAATACCTACCAAAGCCGTAACTCCCATACTCATGTTTTTGACTTGCTTTATAGAGGCATCAGGTTTGATATAGTTGATATATACATCCTTGACGACAGAAGAACTGACTAGTAAAAGCAGTGAATCGACTGTGGACATAATTGCAGCTAATGGTGCCGATAGAATGATTCCCGCCAGCCAAGGCGGCAATACTTCCAAAGCAACCAAAGGAATCACTTGATCCGCCACTTCGATACCAGGCATGACAGGACGTGCAAATACTCCAATCAAATGCATCCCCAACATGATGATTCCTACCACAACAGTCCCGATAATAATCGCTCTGTGCATCGCTTTGGAGTCTCTGTAAGACATTGCCCGTACAGCAATTTGCGGTAAAGCTACCACTCCGACCCCAACCAGAATCCAATATGAGGAAACGTAAGCTGCTGTCAGATTGCCATCCGCCCCAAAAGGGGTGATCAAATTGGGGTTAATCGCCACTAACTCATCAAAAATATTTGACAGTCCACCACCGGCAACTATCACAGCGATCAACAACAACAAAGTCCCAAAAACCATTACAAACCCTTGAACTGCATCAGTGACTACTACTGCCCGAAAACCACCGACAATGACGTAAATCAAAACAGCTATTGTAAAAATAAATAAGGCTGCCAAATAACTTAAACCTGTCAGAGACTGGATCAAATATGCTCCACCAATCCATTGAGCGGCCATTGCTGCAAACAAAAACACAATAATACTTAGTGCCGATAATATAACTACCGTTTTGCTTTTATATCGTTCTTTCAAAAAATCAATCAAAGTGACGGCATTATACCGCCTGGCCACGATTGCGAATTTTTTCCCTAGAACAAGCAAAACGAAATATCCTGTTGCAACTTGTGACATTGCAAGCAGAACCCAACCAAACCCTATCGAGTAAGCGGCTCCTGGGCCACCTAGAAAACTTGATGCACTCGCATATGTAGCAACCATCGTCATCGCCAAGAGCAAACCACCAAACTCACGACTGCCAAGAAAATAATCGCTGAGAAAACCTTCCTCCTTATCGAGCTTCTGACTGGACCACATCCCAATAATAAAAATTACCCCCAGAAATACGAGTAACGGTATGATTACACCCCAATTCATTGAATCATCGCCTCATCTTCCTTTGAATTTTCTTCTTCATCATCAAGCGGCATGTCCGTAAGCAAAAATTTTACAACGAGGTATACGAGAACAAACATCAGTATTGTGCCGAAGATCAAGCTGAAAAAGATCCATGCAGGAAAACCTAAAATATAGGAATATTCTTCCGGAGGTTTTGAACCCAACCCATATGCAAAACCAAACCACCATAAAAAGTTGATCACAGCCAGTCCACACCCAATCAACGCTTCACGATGAGCCACCGCAAAACGCCATTCCTGCTTGGTATTTTTGTTTCGCATCATTAACACTCCTTTCCAACAGGTTTTTACTTTATTTTTATAGAAGTCTTTTGCCGAATTGAACGACAAAAGACTTCATTTCAGAAAACATATGCTGACTTACACCCAACGCGCGGTAACGACTTTCTTTCTCGTATAAAACTCGACTCCATCTCTTCCATTAGCATGCAAGTCACCATAAAACGAATCCTTCCAACCTGAAAACGGGAAGAAAGCCATCGGGGCAGGGACACCAATATTTACCCCCAACATTCCTGCATCAACATTTTCACGAAACCTTCTGACATTGCCTCCATCTCGTGTGAAGATGCATGCGCCATTTGCAAAACGGGACCGATTCGCTAATTTTATTGCTTCATCCAAATCTTTCACTCTTGAAATCGATAAAACAGGAGCAAAGATTTCATCCTGCCAAATTGTCATATCTGTTGTCACTTTATCAAAAATGGTAGGACCCACAAAATACCCTTCCTGCTTTACTCTTTCATCTTTTCGACCATCTCGAATCAGTTCGGCACCTTCTTTTATACCGGTTTCAATATAATCAAGTGTCCGTTTTTTATGCTCTTTACGAATGACAGGACCTAAAAACACATCATCATTCAATCCGTTTCCAATTTTGATGCTGTCGGCTTTTTGCTTTAATGTCTCTATAAAATCATCGGCAATTAATTCTTCAACCGCAACAACAGAACAAGCCATGCAACGTTCACCCGCTGAACCGAAAGCTGCATTGATGATTTGTTCCGCTGCATTTTCCAAGTTGGCGTCAGATAAAACAATTGAATGATTTTTTGCGCCAGCCAAAGCCTGTACGCGTTTCAAATTCTCTGTTGCCCGTTTGTAGACATATTCTGCTACAGGTTGTGAACCGACAAAGGAAATTGCCGCTATATTTTCGTGATCCAATAACCCATTCACAACATCACGTGAACCATGAACAATATTGAAAACCCCCTCTGGCAGTCCAGCTTCTTCCAACAATTCAGCTAAACGATTGGCCAATAATGGGGTGCGCTCGGAAGGCTTCAACACAAAAGTATTCCCTGTCACAATCGCTAATGGAAACATCCAGCAAGGGACCATCATCGGAAAGTTGAACGGTGTGATTCCACCAATGACACCAATTGGATATCGGTAAACACCGGATTCTAGCTCACTGGCGATTGTCGACAATTGCTGCCCCATCATTAACGAAGGAGCACCTGAAGCAAACTCCACACACTCTATCCCGCGCTGCACTTCACCATAAGCTTCCTCAAGATTTTTGCCGTTTTCAATCGTAATCAATTCTGCGAGCTCTTCCCAATGATCAACAAGAAGCTGCTGAAACTTAAAAAAGATACGTGCTCGTTTAGGAACGGGCACATCCTTCCATTCTTGAAAAGCCTCTTTTGCAACTTTCACAGCCTGCTCGACATCTTCTTTGGATGATATCGGTACATACGCAATCAATTCACCAGTTGCTGGATTATAGACCGGTTCCACTTGATCAGAAGAAGACGCGACCCATTTCCCATGAATATAATTTTTTAAATGTTCAACTTTTATTTGTGTCACAGAATTTCCTCCTTAACTTTAAGCATGATGTTCTTTAAAAACTTTCTTCAATACCGCAATTAAAAAATCAACGTCATCATCAGTGCTGCTGAGCGGCGGACTAATAGTCAAAACATTGCCGTAACCCTTGACTGTGTCTCCATTTTTTCCAATAATTAAACCGTTTGCTTTGCAATTTGCAATCATTTTGCCAATTAGTTTTGCTGATGCAGGTTCTTTTGTTTCCTTATTTTCCACTATTTCGATTCCCATCATAAAACCTAAACCGCGGATATCTCCAACCAGCGGATGGCTTTTCAATTCCTCAAGTTCTTCTGTTAATCGAGCGCCAAGTTCTATTGAACGGGCAACCAAATTTTCATTTTCTATAATTTCAATATTCTTAAGCGCTACTGCACATGCTGCAGGGTTTCCACCAAAGGTGTTTATATGTCGGAAATGGTTGTCTTCTCCTTCTTCTATAAACGATTGATAAATTTCTCTTTTTACCGCTGTGACGGACAGTGGAAGATAAGAACTTGTCAGCCCTTTCGCCATTGTAATCATGTCGGGTTGCACGTCATAGTGCATGTGCCCAAAGAGTTTTCCGGTTCTGCCAAATCCGCAAATCACTTCGTCCATGATGAGCAAAACACCGTGCTTCCTACAAATCTCCTGGATTTTTTTTAGATAATCCGGATGCGGCGTAAGGACTCCTCCACCGGTAATCACCGGTTCCATAATTACAGCTGCAATTGTCTCTTCCTGCTCCCAAAGGATCATTTTTTCCAATTCATCCGCACACTTCATGTTGTATTCTCTTATGGACATCCCTTCTGGACGGCGATAATTGTCTGGAGGGGAAATATGCAAAAATCCTGTAGATAACGGTTCGAATTTATATTTCCTCAGTGCTTGACCTGTCGCCGAAAGTGCCCCTAAAGAACTTCCATGATACCCTCTATACCGCGAAATAATTTTATACCTTGAATGTTCTCCATTTTGGCGATGATATTGACGGGCAATTTTGAAAGCCACTTCATTCGCGTCGGATCCACTATTGGAGTAAAAAAACACATAATCTCCATTGAGCATCTCATTCAATTTTCCGGCAAGTTCAATGGCCGGTTCATGGCTCTGAGTCATGGGAGTGTATGTCATTTTCACCATCTGCTCATAGGCTTCCTGTGCCAACTCTTCCCTCCCATATCCAACATTGACACTCCATAATCCAGCCATTCCATCCAAATACCTGTTTCCTTCATGATCTGTAATCCAGGATCCCTTCGCTTCAGATACAATCATTGGAGGACTTGTTTCAACATAAGGTGAAATATGATGCCAAATATATTTCCTGTCTTTTTCAATAAGTGAGATTTTTTCGTTCACGCGTTCCATTCATGATCCCCTTTCCTCTATATAGGTGTTTTACATAATGTATATAATTTCATTATTGAAAGCGCTTTATATAATGTCGAACATTAGTAGGTTCATTGAATTGACAAATATACTTGCCTGATTCATAATCCATTATACTGACTATATTAAATTTTATCATTTTACATTATGTTAAATAATTATCTGATTATTTATTACATTATGGAGGCGATTAAATGGAAACAGCATTTAATCTCACCATCAATGATGTTTTGAAAAGAGAATGTTTCGCAAAAGCGAAAGTCATTGCAGGAGAAAAAGGATTAAATAAACCGATGAAATGGACTCATATTATAGAGACCGGAGATTTCGAGCACCTTATAAATGGAGGGGAATTGATTCTCACGACCGGCATTTGGACGGAAGAAGACAAATTGGAAGCATCCAAGTTCATCGAAAAATTAATCGATCGACAAGCAGCAGGAATATGTATCGAATTGGGCACACATATTCATTCCATATCATCTGAAACGAAAAATTTGGCTGATGAACATAATTTCCCTGTCATCGTGTTTGAGGAAACAGTAAAATTCGTTGAAATCACACAAGATATCCATACATTAATCATCAACAAGCACCATCATCAATTATCACAATTAAGCAAACTTTCGGATACGTTTTACCATTTGTCTTTAGCACCGAATGGGATAACAAAAATACTGCAAGAGTTAAATAAAAACTTGCGAAAGAACATTTTCTTGCTGACTGACGACAACTCCTATTATTATCCACCTGAATTGATACTGAGGAAGAAATCTTTGGTTGAAACACTCTTTAACAAGCTGAAGAAAAATACGTTTACTGAGAATGTAATTGCGATAGATGAAAAAGTTTTTGCAATCCAATCCGTCAAAGGACTTGGACAAACTTGGGGTTATTTATGTGTGCAGACAGACACCACGCAATCTGATAACTTTTTGTATTCCGTCATGGATCGTGCGGCATTATCCATCGCACAAATATTTGTGCGCAACAAAACAATAGAAGAAAGAAAACAACATGCTGAGGATGAAGTAGTACAAAAACTTATTGATGGCAAGCATGTAAACAGCAATGAATTGAAAAAATTGTTTTATCCGTCCGGAAAAAATATGTATTTCCGTATTATGCTAATTCACAATAGTCGTATGGAAAAAAATATAGATGTGCAAGAGTGGGAAGAAATTCGATTACAGTTGGCTTTGATTATTCGAACAACTTTTAAGCAATTTGGATTTTTTCCTTCCATTTTAGTTAAAAAGGATGAAATCGTCATCATTGCCGCCTATATTTCTGATGAAAAAAAAGAGGAGGAAAGAGAACAATTCCATCAAGTCATAAATCATATACAATCAAAAGTGAAACACGAGAACTTTTATGGTCAATATTGCCATTTTGGGTTAAGCAAGGTACATCAAGATTTATATGATAGTACAGACGCATATCAACAAGCAAAAATCGCTTTGACCGTACAGAAAAACAAATTATCCAAATCTCAATTTTACGAGGATATTGGTGTCTATCGTCTAGTATTCTCTTTGCAGGAAATCCCGGAAATGGAAAATCTCATCAACGATTATTTGCAACCACTGATTGAATATGACAGAAAAACAAATAGTGAGTTGATACGGACTTTAGAAGTGTACTTGGAATGTAACGGCCAAAAGAAGGAGACGTCAGAAAAATTATTTATTGTACGGCAAACGTTATATCATCGATTGAACAAAATCGGGGAGTTGATTGGGGAAGATTTCATGGAGTCGGAAAAACGGTTGGCATTGGAATTGGGGTTAAAAATTCGGAAAGCTCGTCAAGTCGATTTAGATTTTCCAATAAGCTGAACATATTTTGAGCAAAGTTTGTGGCTGCGCTTCTCTACTAAAGTTAATTTTGGAAAGACGATATTGATGTCTATAAACCTATTCTCCGTCTTGAAAAATTTATAAGCCTCCACATAAGAATGTTACAAAGGAGGAGATGCAAATGTCACAAACAACTTTAACACCATTGAATGAGAATGCAAGAAAATTCATTTCAAAACCAAAAAAATTGTTCATCGGCGGTAAATGGGTGGATGCGGTTTCCGGCGAAGTTTTTGCAACAAAGAATTCCGCAACCGGAGAAGTAATCACAACCGTTCCAAAAGGCAGTAAGGAAGATATCGACTTGGCCGTACGTGCAGCACGTGAAGCGTTCGATAAAGGGTCTTGGAGAACGATGAAACCTGCATTTACTGTATGGAACTCGGGCAGTATTGGACTTTGTTTTGTCTTGCAAA
>CALKWU010000079.1 GCA_938004015.1 uncultured Oceanobacillus sp. | reverse complement strand
TCCCTTTTCGTCCCATAATTTAGATGGCGATCCATCCTAGTTGGGTCAATCAGGGTCTGTCCCCGTTTGTCCCGTTGTTTTCCATGATGGTGTTCAGTCTGTCGGCGGTTTCGGCAATATTGAGGGAGGCTCCTTCGATATCTTTGATCATTTGTGAGAAGCTTTCCAATTCCACGTTGATGGACTCATTGCTTTCTTTCGTCTCTTTCATCTGTTCCAAAATTTCCATGAACACGCTCTGTGTATCACTCATTTGGTTGTTCAAACGAGTGATCAATTCTTTCACTTCGTTGATTGAGGTGACACTTTTCAAAATATGATTGCTCGTTTCCGTCACTAAATTTGTCACACTCATGACTGAATCCGAAGTTTGTTCTGCAAGTTTCCGGACTTCATCGGCGACGACGGCAAAACCTTGTCCATGTTCCCCTGCCCTTGCCGCCTCAATCGAAGCATTCAGGGAAAGTAAATTCGTCTGGTCCGCAATTCCTTTCACGATATCAGCAATGTCTTTGATTTCATCAGTCATCTTTCCGAGCACATTCAAAGCCCCGCTCACTTTTTCCGTACCTTCTCCTACAACTTCAAGGGAACGGTTCATCTCGTTCAAATGGCGCTCTCCGTCAAGGGCAGCGGTTTCCGCTTGTTCCGCCAATACGGTCCCCCGCTTTGAACTCTCGGTGATGATGCCGATTTTCGCTGTCATATCTTCCACGGAACTCGTCGTTTCTTCGGTGACGGTTGCCAATTCTTCCGTCGTGCTTTCAATGATGCCAAGCATTTTCAGTTTCAATTCCGATTTGGTTTTTTCATTTTCCAATTCATGCATTTCATCATCATATGTTTCGAGCACAACTTGTTGTTCAAAGTTCAACAATTTATGACAAACACGCACAGCGACTTCTCTGTTTTCCGATGTGGTGAAATTTTTATTGATGATGTGGAGAAAAGCTTGAAACATTTCATCAAAAGCAGCGATATACCATTTTTGTGTCAGTCCGATTTTCACATGGACTTTTGCGATGCGGTATCGTTTTTCGAAAAACTCCCGATCCATTTTTCCACTGAACATTTCAAGGACATGTCGACTCAATGTTTTTTTCAATCGATCGATACTACTATGCTTATTGATGATTTCCATTAAATGGTAATTACGCAATATATTTCCATAAAAACGGTCGACTATCTCCTCTAAATCTTCTTGAATATATGGTTTCAGCGCCTGTGCGATTGCTAGTTCTTTTTTGGTTATTTGTAACATATCCAGCTGTTTTTGGAGGTCTGAATCGTTATCCACTGTCAACACCGGTTTCATATGGCTGCTTATTTCCAACAAAGAAGATTCGGTATTGCTGCTGTATTTAGTAAAAAATTTTAGCAACGTCTAATTCCTCCCTTTCTAACAGTAATTATGACCTAAAACCGAATGGAAAAATAGTCCTTTTGTAGTTTTGTAACGAAAAATACATAATTAACATAAAAATGCGGTAGTATATGGAAAATCGCAAATAACTGACAGAAAAAATGAAAATTGGGTCAATCAGGGACTGTCCCTGTTTGACCCAATGTGGACGTTGAATAGTTGT
>CALKWU010000078.1 GCA_938004015.1 uncultured Oceanobacillus sp. | reverse complement strand
CTTTGCTTGGATCAGTCACATAAAAAACGTTACCTGGATAAATGAGAGTAGTGTTGAGATTGTTCCATTTCATTAAATTTTGAAGTGAGATGTTGTGTCGAGCCGCAATTCCGCTCAACGTATCGCCCGGCTTGACGGTGTATGTACTTGCTGATGATGAACTGGAACTGCCGGATCCTCGTGAATTCGATGATGACGAGGAGGAACTAGATGATGATGAGTCGGTTGTCTTCAATACTTGGTTTGGAAAAATGATGTCTGATGTCAGATTGTTGACAGCTTTCAGATGGGAAACGGTTGTCCCATATTTCTGGGCAATGGACCATAACGTATCCCCCCGCTGCACTTTATGCGTTGCGGATGCTTCTGCTTCTTCCGCACCAAGCAAAGCTGCTGCGATGGCTGCACTAGCTGTAACTGACAGAACGACTTTCTTATTCGCCAAGTCCATATCCTCCTTTGAAAATTTTATATCCATCAGCAATATCCGACAAAAATATCATCATTCAGTAGAGTAATAGTAGCTTCAGACTTGGAAAAATGTCGGAAATTGCCTGATAGATTATCCGGTTATAAGTAAATCTATTATATCGAAAAAAATCGGAAAAACATGAAATGAAATGGAAATGTAATAGAATTGTAATAATCGTAAAATAAATTGGGACAAAATCATAGGAAAAACATTGTATTTCGCCATTTTCCCGGGGTGGGACAAACAGGGTCTGTCCCGTTTTGACCCAGCCATTCCCTTTTTCCAATTTTTGTAAAAACGGGACATATAGGGTCTGTCCCTTTTTGTCCCAAAGTGCTATGATACTGTAGGGTGGTGTTTTTGAATGATGCTGGACAAAAAGCACTAATCTCGTAAAATATTAATAATTAGACTATCTTTCTTGACAATCTGTGATATAATTCCTTCATGTAATGGTTGCTTAAAAAGAATGGCAGATGCAACGGATGTGCGAGAACGATGGAGTATGCAATTGGCAAATAATGCCAGCACTTAAACAAACCAAATTTGAAATGGAGAAATACATGTTGTCATCAGATCGAATAACGTATTGTTTTGAACGAATTCGTAATACTCTTGCATTTTCGTCAAAAACTGAAGCGGCAACAAAAGACTGGCATAGTGGAAAGTTGATCATCATCATGACAAACCATCAATAAATCACGAGCATGAACACACCGATAAATGCAAAAATCAATCATGTAATAATCGATACCACACAGTAACCTTTTATAAACATCACAACGAACATCCACACAACAAGCAGTCATCTGAGAAACATCGAAAATGTTGAGTGAGAAATGGGGGATTTACACAAATGGAAGAAACGATTTCCTTAAAGGAAATATTTGAAGTCATCAAAAAACGGATATTGATGATACTGGCCATTACACTTGGCGCAGCGATTGCAGCAGCAGTAGTCAGTTATTTCATGCTGACACCACAGTACCAGGCAAGTTCACAATTCATCGTCAACCAAACGAATCCAGAATCGACAGAATATAACGTGAATGATATCCGCGCAAACGTTGAAATCATCAATACATATAACGTGATCATCAAAAGTCCGGCCATCTTGGGCGAAGTGATTGACGAGTTGAATCTACCTTATTCGGTAAACGCACTCGGCGCAAATATCAATGTATCAAACGAGCAAAATTCACAAGTCGTGACGGTGACGGCGACCGATGAACATCCAGAAGTTGCGGTGGACATCGCCAATACGACCGTAGCCGTATTCCAGGAAAAAGTTCCGGAATTTATGAACGTCGATAACGTGAATGTGTTGACGGAAGCCGAATTGAGTGCCAATCCGACTCCGGTGTCACCGAATCCGCCTTTGAACATCGCCATCGCCATCGTGCTTGGCATGATGATTGGCATCGGTCTTGCATTTCTATTGGAATATCTTGACAACACGATTACAACGGAAGAAGACGTTGAAAAACATTTGGGTTTGCCTGTACTCGGATCCATTTCAACCATTTCGGAGCAAGATGTACGTAAAAACATGATGAGTTTCCAGCCAAACCGTTTGAAAAGAGGTGCAGTGAGTGGTCCGCAGAAGAAAACAGTCTAAGTTGGCAAGCAACATGCGCCATTTGATCGCAAGAAACAACCCAAAATCACCGATTTCCGAGCAATACCGCACTGTGAGGACGAATATCCAATTTTCCTCCGTCGATGAGGAGATCCGCTCGATGATCGTCACGTCATCAGGACCATCAGAGGGAAAATCATCCACGGTCGCAAACCTTGCCGTCGTCTATGCGCAACAAGGGAAAAGCGTCTTGCTCATCGATGCAGATTTGCGGAAGCCGACCGTGCATTACACATTCCGTCTCGATAATTTACGTGGGCTGAGCAATGTCCTCGTCGGGGAAATTGATTTGCGGACAGCCATCAACCGCACCGATGTGGAAAATTTGGATGTCTTGAGTTGCGGTCCAATCCCGCCGAACCCGGCAGAACTCCTTGCTTCAAGGAAAATGGAAGCAGTTCTGGAAGAAGCTGAACAAATGTACGATCTTGTTTTGTTTGACACGCCTCCGGTATTGGCGGTGACGGATGCCCAAATCTTGGCCAATTTGGTGGATGGCAGCATTCTCGTTGTCCGCAGCAGACAAACGGAAATTGAATCGGCACAAAAGGCAAAAGAAGCATTGGCGCCGGCAAAGGCGAAACTGCTCGGCGTCGTCTTGAACGATCTTGAAAAGAAAGCATCGAATTATTATTACTACTATGGAAACAATTAAATGAACGCTTAGCCAAAGCCCTTCCATTCATGTCGGAAGGGCCTTTTAGATTCAGTCCATTTCAAGTCATTATTGTCGTATAGTCGTAACATGAATGGCAGGATTCGTATCCTCATTACCATCACTAGATGTCAAAAAACACTCATGCTCTCAACCGAACCATCTGCTCACCTCATCCAAATCCAATCTAAAGTCACATTGCCCCATCTGTTCAAAAATCTTGCCGAAATCTTCCAAAAACACTCATCGCAATAAGTGAGTCACGAAAAATATGACTAGTTTATTAAACTGATAATTCTAAAGACCTATTTTATAACAAATCTCAGTCACTGGAACATAAGGCATTATACTGATATAATAAACACATTTCAGTACAAAAGGTTTACAAAACCTCTCCAATATAGTCATATCCAATCAAAAAACACCCGAAAGGTAATGAATTATAACTATTACCACGGTTGATATGCAACAACATTTTCCATATAATAGTTCTATGAAACGTGTTGTCATTCTGTTATGTTAGTATTCTACTTGAAAAAACTGCATGTCTGTTTGTTTCATTGCATATAGATAAACAAACTTTGCGGAAAACCATAAAATGGAAGAAAGGAAGAAATGGCTTGATTGACATACATACTCACATCCTGCCAGGTTTCGACGATGGAGCGAAAACAGAAGAGGACAGCCTTGAAATGGCCCGTGCTGCCGTGGCGGAAGGGATAACAACCGTTGTCGCAACGCCCCATCACCGGAACGGAGTATTCGACAATGAACGGGAAAGCATTGAAAAATGGGTGGATATATTGAATGAATTACTCGAAAAGGAAAATGTCCCTCTCACCGTCCTGCCGGGTCAGGAAACGCGGATCAACGGCGAGATGATCGAGGAGCTGGAAAATGGAACGATCCTCCCGATCAACCATAGCCGCCACGTCTTTGTCGAGCTTCCGTTCAGCTCGGTCCCACGTTATACCGGACAAATGTTGTTCGATATCCAACTTCAAGGATACATTCCGATCATCGTACATCCGGAGCGGAACCAGGAACTCGTCGAACGTCCGGAGAAATTATACGATTTCGTGAAAAAAGGAGCACTCACCCAACTGACCACCGGAAGTTTGATTGGAGAATTCGGAAAAGATGCCCAGAAATTTTCCCGGCAAATCATCGAAGCGAATCTTGTCCATTTCGTTGCGACCGATGCCCATAACACGACGACGAGAAGATTCAATTTGAGCGAAGCCTATAACATCATTCAAAAAGATTTTGGCAGTGATTATTTTTACATGTACCTTGAAAATGCAGAACTGATGGCCAACGACCAAAACGTCAACCGGCCGGAACCGATGCAAGTGAAGCGGAAAAGGTTTTTCGGTTTACTGTAAACCGGCCGAATAGGTGCAACGCCTATTCAATCCCAGTCGCATCACGAAAGCCTTTAAAGCTGAATCTCTGGAAAAAATCATCACGCAAGCCAGATGTACAAAAAAATGCATAGCTTATCTGCTATACTGCTCATACATGAAATTTCCAGAGTGAAAACTTAAATTCCTTATTTAGGACGGTTCTTGGCCGGGGAAAGGGTTGTTGGAATGATTCAAGTCATATTAATCGACAATCAACTTCTTTATAGGGATGCACTGCAAGTGATCGTAAACGAGACGAAAGACTTGAAGGTGGTGGCGACGTTTGAATCGTTGAACCAAGTGGAAAAACGCACGCCCAAGAATACAGACGTGGCGCTGAT
>CALKWU010000077.1 GCA_938004015.1 uncultured Oceanobacillus sp. | reverse complement strand
CGTTGGCCAATAAAAAATAAGGCTAAAACACTTCACGAATGGTGAAGTCTCCGTTAAAATAAACGTATGTTTTGTATCATCTTCTGGGGGGTTCAAAATGGAGAAAGAAAGACAGATTGAAAAAATTGCAAACCGAGAAGCATTAATAGGAGTCGGATTGGCTATTTTCAATTTCATTTGGTGGTTCGGCTTTGCTTATGGACTTGGAAGTAAAGAACCATCCGAATACACGTATGTTTTCGGGCTTCCAGCATGGTTTTTTTACAGTTGCGTATTGGGCTTTGTCGTCATGGTTGCTTTAATCATAATCGTCATTAAGAAATTTTTTGTCGAAGTCCCATTGGATGAAGAGGAGAAGCAATCATGAACTGGGGAGCGATTATACCTTTACTGCTATTTTTAATCATCATTAGTCTGATAGGGATTTGGGCCAGTAAATATGTGCGTTCGACGGACAGCTTTCTCCAAGAGTATTTTTTAGGGGGAAGAAGTCTCGGCGGCTTTGTGCTCGCCATGACGATGGTGACGACTTACAGCAGTGCGAGCAGTTTTTTGAGCGGGCCGGGAGCGGCTTATAATCAGGGATTAGGTTGGGTTTTGCTTTCCATGTCCCAACTTGTGACGGGTTACTTCGTATTGATGATTCTAGGGAAAAAATTCGCAGTCGTGACCCGCAAATATAATGCTGTCACTCTTGTCGATTTCTTAAAAGAACGTTATCAATCGAAATGGGTCGTCATCTTATCGGCTGTAAGCATTCTTATCTTTTTGTTTTCTGCGATGTCGGCCCAATGGATCGGTGGCGGCAGGTTGATCCAGTCCTTGACGGGACTGTCTTACCTTACATCTTTATTGATATTTTCCATTTCGATTCTCGTCTATGTCATCATCGGTGGTTTTCGTTCGATTGCGCTAACCGATGCGATTCAAGGGATCATTATGGTCTTCGGGACATTGGTGTTGTTGATCGGTGTAATCGTCGCAGGTGGGGGATTGCCGCAAATCATTTCCGATATGTATGCGGAAAACCCGAATTTGATTACGCCCTTTGGTGCGGAAGGGACGCTCACCCCTGTCTATGTTTCTTCTTTCTGGGTGCTTGTCGGTGTCGGAGTGGTCGGGTTGCCGCAAATTGCCGTCCGGACGATGTCTTATAAAAACTCCCGGGCGATGCATCGAGGAATCATCATCAGCACGATCGTCGTCGGATTCATTATGTTGAACATGCATTTGATTGGTGCACTGGCAAGACCGGTCATGCCGGGTATTGAAATCGGGGACACCGTGATGCCGCTTGTCGCTCAAGAAGTGCTTCCGAATTGGTTGACCGGAATTGTCCTAGCAGCACCGATGGCAGCGATTATGACGACGGTGAACTCCTTGCTTCTCTTAGTCAGTTCCACAATCGTAAAGGATGTCTATCTGAACTATTTTGAACCGGAAGCAAGCGAGCAAAAAGTACGTAGACTGAGCATGGGAATCACGACGATTCTCGGTGTCATCGTCATATTATTATCGTTAAATCCACCCGATCTCATCATTTGGCTGAACTTATTCTCGATGGGAGGTCTTGAGGCGACATTCATTTGGCCGATCGTTTTAGGGCTGTATTGGAAAAAAGGGAACAAATATGGAGCGATTGCTTCCATGATCGTCGGGATCGCAAGTTATATCGTCTTTGAAAACTTCTATCCGCAACCATTCGGCATGCACTCTGTCGTCACATCGATTTTGCTGTCGCTCATTGCCTATGTCATTGCAAGCCTTGCAACAACAAACAAAACAGAACTCCCTTCTTGAGTGGGACAAACAGGGACTGTCCCTGTTTGTCCCACTGGGCCCGGCGGGGACAGCCCCCGTTTGGCCCTTTTTTTCCGTCTCTAGTCGGAGGAAAATTCGTTCAAAAGCATGTTGGAGTTGCTCCCTTCATCCTTTATACTTGGAGTAACGATGAAGGAGATGGGGTGGTTGAGATGGTGAACCTTTTTGGTACGCCTGGTAAACGAATCATTCAGGAAAATTCGGTCGAGTTGGAGCATATCAAAAAACT
>CALKWU010000076.1 GCA_938004015.1 uncultured Oceanobacillus sp. | reverse complement strand
TAGAAAGAAATACACGTTGATTATAGAAAAATGAAGGTTGTTCAGTAAACCCTACTTATTTCACTTAAATTATTTTGGAACTTAGGGATTTTTGTTGATGAATATGGTTTAAGTCCTGATATTGTTAGTGGTGGGGACTTTTGGAACTTAATGGACTGGTTAAGATTATTATTACTATTCCTGCTGTGTATTGTATCTGGTATGAGTATTTTTAGTTCTAAACAAGATAAATGAAATAAAGTAAAGTGTAGTTGTGAAATGTCACACTTAAAGTAACGGGTGCTTTAGTTGAATAAGAAATTATTACTAATTAGAACTTCCAAAAAACGGAAGTTCTAATTTTTACCCTAAATCAACAATGAACTTTAACATAGCCTTTAAAAAAAGAGAATAATGCCCCCTAGATTAGTATTGCCTTTTTTAGATAGTAATTTTCAGGGTAGTCCTTGTTCGTCCCAAATGGGTCGATCAGGGATTGTCCCTAAATGTCCCAAAATAGGTGGTGGCTTGGAGCATTTTCGCACCGTACCAGAACATTTCACCGTCGACGATGCGGATCTTCACGTCAGGCAAAAAGACAGCAAATTCTTCGATGTGCTTTTCCCGGAAAGGGAAAGGTTCTGTCGCCAGGAACAATTCATCCAAGTTGGCCTTGCGAAAGTCATCTTCCGTGACGACTGGATAACGCCCTTCTGCTTCCGTAAACACATTCACAAAACCCAATCTTTCAAGCAAGGAGTTGATATACGTATTCTTTCCGACGACCATGTATGGTTTTCGCCAAATGACATAACCTACCCGTTCCCCGTTGTTCACCGGAAGCTCGTCAAAAGCAGCTTTGATTTCCCTGATAAGATTAGTGGCTTCTTTTTCGCGGGCAGTGAGCGAACCGATATCTTCAATCGTGCGGAAGACATCATCATAGTGTTGGATTTCAAAGACGAAAACCGGATAATGCTTTTCCAACGCTGCAACGATTTCCTTCGTATTCTCCTCTTTTTCCGCAATGATCAAGTCCGGTTTCAGGTCGTGGATTCTTTCCAACTTGATATCTTTCGTTCCGCCGACATTTACCGCATGTTCCACTTTGTCTTCCGGAAATTTACAAAATCTCGTCCGTCCGACGATTTCTTTTTCCAAACCTAAATGATACATCGTCTCGGTGATTGCCGGAACCAACGAAATGATCCGTTTCGGTTTTCCGTCCAAAAGCACATTCCTACCAAGGTGATCCTTCATCCCGATACCTCCTTTACAGAA
The DNA here is from genome assembly GCA_938004015.1 of uncultured Oceanobacillus sp. GTDB lineage: Bacteria > Bacillota > Bacilli > Bacillales > Amphibacillaceae > Oceanobacillus. The sequence goes on along the minus strand of CALKWU010000076.1, from coordinate 7,885 downwards.
GTCGGACTTCAGAAGCCGGAAGCCGGAATACAAACTGTCCTCCACAAAGTGGGTCAATCGGGGACTGTCCCTGTTTGTCCCTGTTTGTCCCAGTCCAGCATAACATCTCACATCTAGCTTCTGCCCTCTGAACCTGTTTTGTACCATTATACAATAGTAGGCAGGGGCAAGGAGAGGCAATGCTCAGGTTTTGCCGTTCGTTTGTGATAAGATAACATTACGATCATGGATAGAGAGGGAATAGAAAGTGAACAAACGCGAAAAATGGATCGTTTTAGCGGTATCTTTAGGGGTCATTCTCAACCCGTTGAATACAACGATGATTACCGTCGCATTACCCTATATCCAAGAAGACTTCCAATTGAGTGCGACGGACATTTCGTGGTTGATCGCCTCGTATTTCATCATCAGTGCGATCTTCACTCCGCTCATCGGAAAATTAAGTGATATGTATGGCAGGAAATTGATATTTTTAGTAGGATTTTTACTCGTTGTCGTCTCATCCATTTTAGCTCCTTCATCTATGAACATGCTCACGCTATTGGTGATGCGGGGAATTCAAGCCATCGGCACATCTGCCCATTTTCCAGCAGGGATCGGCATCATCCGCAACGTCATTCACCATAAACAAAACCGAATCATCGGGTTGTTGGCAGTGTTTGCGACGACATCGGCTGCTTTCGGTCCGACCATCGGCGGCTTGCTCATCCAATTGGGAGGATGGCCGGTCATCTTTTACGTCAATTTGCCGATCCTCGCCTTAGCGATCATTTTGACGATCATTTACATTCCAAAAGATGAAAAAACGGCTGGAAAAACGTGTCCATGGGACGTGACCGGCATTTCATTATTCAGTCTCGCCATCGTTACTTGGATGCTCTTCCTATTGGAGTTGGAGCAAAACGTGCAAATCGGCACATTATTATTCGCCAGCGTCACCACCATCGCATTTTATATGTATGAAAAAGGAAAAGACGAGCCTTTCATCGATGTGAATTTTTTCCGGAATAACTTGAACATCACCTTGATTTTTGGTCAATACATCCTTTCGACGGTGATTTTCTTTGCTGTTTTACTCAGCTTCCCGACGTTTTTGCAAAGCGTCATCGGAACGACGTCCAGGATGGCAGGCATCGTCATGCTCGCCTTGTCGCTGTTCGCCATGGTCATGACACCGATTGCGACACGTTGGATGGAACGAACAGGTTTCCGTTTGCCGCTATTTGTGAGTATCCTCATCGGGTTGCTCGGTGTCGGACTCATGTTTTTCGTGAAAGAGGATTCCGGACTGTTTTTCATCGGATTCGTCCTCTCCGTATTGGGAATCTGTAATGGCATCCAAAACATCGGCTTGCAAAATCTGCTGTATGCCTCCATTGATAAAGAGGACAGCGGAATCGCCTCGGGACTCCTCATGACGTCAAGGTTCGTCGGAAATATCCTCGCTTCCAGCATGTATGGCATCGCCTTCGCATCAGGTATGGATGACGGAAGCATGATGAACTTGACGATGATGCTGTTCGTCGTGGCAGTGCTACTCGCTCCGGGCATGCTTTATGTGACGAAAGGAAAATAGCGCAACTTGCAGCCGAAAAGCTTTGACAATAATCGGAGCATGAACGGAAGACTTTAAGGCATTTGAAGTCCACGTTCACAGCTTCTGCTGGCCGTACAAGTCGAGAGATTTCGGCGTGTTCGCCCTTCAATTTGTACAACATTTCTTGATAAATAGGAAAAATAGCGTTATCATAGGTATAGAGTCATACAAATGTTATGTAAATTGGGTCAAACTGGGACAGTCCCTTTTTGTCCCAGTTCATTTTTGATGTCGAAAATGGGAACCTGCTTGCATCCTGATAAGAAAGTGAAAATAAAACCTCTTCCTGTCGAACAATGGGAAGAGTTTTTTGTCGGAAAATACGGATGGCGGTTCATCCGGGGTGTCCGAAAGGTAGTTATAAAGATATCATCCTAAATGCCAATTTGTTTAAAAATGGCAGAATGTTGTCATTGTCAAGAGAAATACGAAGAAAAGAGGGAAAAGAAACTTTATTAAACAACCGAGGAAGCCGGTTCATAAAGGCGGGTTAACATAATTTTCATAAAAAGTGAATCGGTTTTCTTGTTATACTAAAACTATCACCCTTTTTAATATAGGAGGTTCTTTGTTTTGTTAGAATTTAAAAATGTCACAAAACGCTATGGGAATGCAGGAAGACCTGCAGTCAACAACTTGAATTTGAAAATCGAGAAAGGAGAGTTCGTTTGTTTCATCGGTCCGAGTGGTTGTGGGAAAACAACGACAATGAAAATGATCAACCGCTTGATCGATATTACAGAAGGTGAGATTTTGCTGAATGGAAAAGATATTACCAAACAGGATCCGGTTCAATTGCGCCGTTCCATCGGGTATGTCATCCAGCAAATCGGGCTGATGCCCCATATGACGATCAAAGAGAATATCGTACTTGTAGGGACGCTTCTCAAATGGTCCCAAGAGAAAAAAGATGCACGTGCGAAAGAATTGATCAAAATGGTCGGTCTTCCGGAAGAATACCTTGAAAAATATCCTCACGAATTGAGCGGTGGGCAACAGCAGCGTATCGGGGTCTTACGGGCGCTTGCCGCGAATCCTCCATTGATTCTCATGGACGAACCATTTGGAGCTCTCGATCCGATCACGAGGGACTCTCTTCAAGATGAAATCAAAAAACTTCAACGGGATTTAGGAATCACCATCGTATTTGTCACCCATGACATGGACGAAGCGCTGAAACTGGCGGATCGCATCGTCATTATGCGGGAAGGTGAAGTTGTCCAAGTCGGTACACCGGAAGAAATTTTACGGAATCCGGCGAATGAGTTTGTCGAAGAATTCCTCGGAAAAGAACGTCTCATTCAAGGAAGACCGGACGTCGTCACCGTCGGACAAATCACCGGTGGCACTCCAGTGACAATCTCCCCGCAAGACTCGTTGAAAACTGCACTTATGGTCATGCGGGATAAAAAAGTCGATTCTCTGCTTGTCGTCGATACCGACAATGTTTTACAAGGATATATCGATATTGAGATGGTGAATGTAAGCCATAAAACAGCGGAAACGGTGGAAGAAGCAATGGAAAAAGAAGTGTTTGCCGTCACAGAAGACAGTCTGTTGCGGGATACGGTCCATAAAATCCTCCGCCGTGGCTTCAAATACGTGCCTGTCATCGACTGTGATGGACGTCTGACCGGAATCGTTACGAGGGCGGCGCTCGCCAATCTTTTATATGACACGATTTGGGGAGACGGTATGGAATTCGAAGAGTCAGATTCGGGAAGCCAGGAACAATAGGAGGTGGATGTGAATGATGGAATTTTTCGCAAATCATGGGAATGAGTTGCTTTTTAAAACTTGGGAACATATTTTCATTTCTGTGACAGCGATTTTACTTGGTGTCATTGTGGCAGTGCCATTAGGAGTGTTGTTATCCCGGGCTGCCCCGAAATTTTCCGATCGCTTCATCACTTTGGTCGGCGTATTGCAAACGATCCCCAGCCTTGCGATTCTCGCCTTTTTCATTCCGATTTTCGGTGTCGGGAAATTTCCTGCCATCGTAGCGTTGTTCTTTTATTCATTACTACCGATTTTACGGAACACCTATGTCGGTATCCGTGATGCCGATCGTGCGGTCATCGAGGCTGGAAAAGGAATGGGCATGACGACGTGGCAATCAATCGTCAAAATAGAATTGCCCCTCGCTTTGCCGGTGATCATGGCAGGCATCCGGCTTTCCACCGTATATCTCATCGGTTGGGCGACATTAGCCGCGTTTGTCGGCGGTGGTGGGCTTGGTGATTTTATTTTTGATGGATTGAATCTGTATCGTCCGGACTTGATTTTGGCTGGAACGATACCGGCGACGATTCTCGCCATCCTTGCAGATCGTCTGCTTGCCTTGTTGGAATATGCATGGACACCTAAAGGTCTGCGGGAATCATATAAAAAAGCAACCTAACCTTGGAGGTGTGTACGTTGAAACGAAGTATCGCTTTACTCATGTTGCTTCTGTTGCTGAGTGGTTGTTCTTTGCCCGGCTTGACCGGTTTGCAAGCAAATACCGTCAAAATCGGTGCCCTCACACAAACAGAAGCTCTCATATTGGCACATATGTTGGAAATCATGATTGAACGGGAAACGGACGCAGACGTCGAACTCGTAACTCATCTTGGTTCTTCCATTGTGCAGCATCAAGGAATGCTCCAAGGCGATTTGGACATTACGGCTGCAAGATATACGGGTACGGATTTATCCGGTGCTTTAGGAATGGATCCTATTACAGACCCGGACGAAGCTTTGGCAATCGTTGAGCGGGAATTTGATGAACAGTTCGACCAAACGTGGGGTCCGACATACGGTTTTGAAAATACGTATGCCGTGACGATTACCCGTGAATTTGCGGAAGAGCATCATATTGAAACGGTGTCCGACTTGGAACCGTTTGCGGATGATTTACGCTTCGGAGTCGACAATGCTTGGATCAACCGGAAAGGTGACGGTTACGACGGTTTCCAAGAAACGTATTTTTCCTTCGGTGAAGTCTATCCGATGAGCCTCGGTCTCGTCTATGAAGCGGTTGCTTCCGGCCATATGGATGCGGTGCTCGCTTATTCTACCGACGGCAGGATCAAGGAATTCGATTTGAAAGTACTGGAAGATGACCGTCGTTTCTTCCCACCGTATGACGCATCCCCGGTCGTATCCAATGGGACGTTGGAAAGATTTCCGGAAATTGTGGACATTATGGAACGTTTATACAACCAAATTGATACCGAAAAAATGCAGGAATTGAACTATGAAGCGGATGTGTTGCACGTCAATCCGAAAACGGTGGCGGAAAATTTCTTGAAAGAAAACAATTATTTTGAAGATGTAAAGGAGGGAGAGTAAGATGGAAACAATACAGGAACTCATCTCTTATGTCGGGACGAATGCCGGCTATATCTGGGTTGAATTTTATCGGCACTTTCTGATGGCGGCATATGGAGTTTTATTTGCTTCCATCATTGCGATTCCTCTTGGTATCTTGATTGCACGCTACGGTAAACTGAGCGGCTGGGTCTTATCAATCGGCAGTATGATCCAGACGATCCCCGCTTTAGGTGCTATGGCGATCATCATGTTGTTTTTAGGCCTCGGTGTGAATACGGCTGTATTTACATTGGCACTGTACTCGATTCTTCCAATCACACAAAACACGTATGTCGGCATGAAAAGCGTCGATAAAAATGTGATTGAAGCTGGAATCGCTTGCGGAATGACTCGATTTCAAGTGTTGCGGATGGTTGAACTTCCTCTTGCCATCAGCGTCATTATGGCGGGTCTCCGTAATGCGATAGTGATCGGCATCGGAATCGCTGCAGTCGGAGCGTTTATCGGAGCCGGTGGATTAGGAGCGATCATCATCACCGGTACGAATGCGACGGATGGTACGGCTATCATTTTGGCAGGCGCGATTCCGACCGCTTTGATGGCGATTATTGCTGACATGGTGATGGGGTGGATCGAACGAAAAGTCCATCCGATCAAATCCTCATCGTGAACGATAAACAAGGAAGGGATTTAAAACAACGGTGCGACCACGAAAATCTATCCGTGATTGGAACAGGAAGAGTTGCGAACAACATCTCCATCACGGGATTCCGATCAATTCAAAATTCATTCTACCATTTTGAATGACAGGCTGGAACAGTAAAAATGCAAACTGTTCCGGCCTGTTTTTTTATTTTTGACCAATTTTGATTGATAATGATTGTTTTTGACTGATTTTGATTGATTTTTGAAAGCGTTCTTATTATAATAGACATAAGAAACCAAATGAAGTGGAGGCCATCTCTTTGCTGACAGAAGAAAGACATCAATTGATTATGGAACTTTTGCATACGAAAGGCACCGTAAGGATTCAAGAACTCGTGGAAAAATTGGATGCATCCGAATCGACCGTGCGACGTGATTTAAGTTTTTTGGAAAAAAGGAACAAGCTGAAACGTGTGCACGGCGGGGCCGCTTTATTAAAGCGAAAACGGGAAGAGTTGAGTATGACGGAAAAATCATTGCGGAACTTGCCGGAAAAGCGGAAAATTGGAGCTTATGCCGCCAGTTTAGTTGAAGAAGGCGATTGTATTTTCCTCGATGCGGGAACGACGACTTACCAAATGATCGACCATTTGTCTGCGAAGGACATCACCGTCGTCACGACCGGAATCACCCATCTGGAACCTTTGTTGAATAAGGGAATCGCAACATACATCATCGGCGGGTTTGTCAGAGGGGTTACAAAGGCGGTGATCGGACAAACTGCAATCCAAGCGTTAAGCAAATTCCGATTTGATAAAACTTTTCTTGGCGTCAATGGCATCCATTATGAATACGGATTTACGACACCGAATCCGGAAGAAGCGGCAGTTAAATCCGCAGCTTTGAAATTGGCGCAATCGGTTTATGTATTGGCGGATGATTCCAAATTCCATGAAGTGACGTTTTCGGAAATTGCCCCATTGGAAGAAGCGGAAATCATTACGACTTTAACGGATCAAAAAGTGTTGGAAAAATTCCAAACAAAAACGACGATAAAGGTGGTGAGCGGATGATTTACACTTGCACATTGAATCCCTCCATCGATTATCGGGTAGAGGCTGAATCATTCGAACTCGGGGAACTGAACCGGGCGGATATGTCATCTTTTTATCCGGGGGGAAAAGGGATTAACGTGTCCCGTGTATTGAAAAATTTAGACACACCGAATATTGCATTAGGCTTTTTAGGTGGTTTCACCGGAAAATTCATTGTCGATTGCTTGAATGAAGAAAAGGTCGTCCACGATTTCATTTTTCATGAAGGGCCGACGAGAATCAACATCAAATTGAAGGCGAAAAATGAAGAAACGGAAATTAATGGTGTCGGTGCGGAAATTACTGAAGAATCCCGGGAATTATTGTTGAAAAAGATCCGCATGTTGACGAAAGATGATGTTCTTGTTTTATCCGGTAGTTTACCGCAGTCCATCGAATTTGATTATTACAAAGAAATCGCCCGAATTTGCCATGAAAATGGAGTCGGTTTGATCATCGACATTTCCAATCCGGAACTGAAAGAGTTGTTGCAATATGAACCGTTGTTGATCAAACCGAATCAACATGAGTTGGGTGACATTCTTGGGGAAAATTTAACGACAATCGATGGGATTCTCGCAGGCGGTCGGACATTGAATCAGCTAGGGGCAAAAAACATCATCATCTCCATGGGCGGTGATGGAGCGGCTTTCATCAACGATCAAAAAACGCTGATCGCAAAAGCCCCGAGTGGTGAAGCGAAAAGCACAGTCGGTTCTGGCGATTCGATGGTGGCGGGTTTCATAGCCGCATATCGACAATCCGGCGATGTGGAACAAGCCTTCCGTTACAGTGTCGCTGCCGGAAGTGCCACCGCCTTTTCCGATGATCTATGTCAAAAAGCTGATGTGGAAAAATTATTGTCATCTGTCGAAATCCATTCCGAAGAACAGTAAGGAGGAAACATGATATGAAAATCACTGAGATGCTGACAAACGATACGATCTTGTTGGAACTCAAAGCAACCGAAAAAACCGAAGTGATTGAAGAACTCGTTGCGAAACTTCACGAAGCAGGAAGAATCACCGATCAAGAAGCTTTCAAAAATGACATTTTGGCAAGGGAAAGCCAAGGATCGACAGGGATCGGCGATGGTGTGGCTATTCCGCATGCGAAATCGAATGCGGTGAAAGAACCGGCGATCGTCTTTGGCAGAAGCATGGATGGGATTGAGTACGAAGCTTTAGACGGAAAGCCGACCCATTTGTTTTTCATGATTGCAGCCAATGAGGGG
>CALKWU010000075.1 GCA_938004015.1 uncultured Oceanobacillus sp. | reverse complement strand
TCATCACTCAGCAGTTCGATTCTTTCTTCTACCCATTCTTTCTTCCATTCCTGTTTTTCCAATTCACGGACTTTCAGAAGTAACCATTCTTTCAACTTTTCCAGTCTGTAATGCAAGCCCGAGGAGTTGTTATCTGCATAAAAATATTCTTCTATTTCCTGAGCAGTAGCAATTGTCTCACCTCTAAACGTTATAGTTTTGAATACCATCCCTGACTTTTCCAATGCTTTTCGATAGGACTGGATAACCTCAAAAAATTGATTCGACGCTTTAAAACGGATACTTGAGACTCTTGCATCATATTCTGGATGACCTTCTCCAGTCAAGACATATTCAAGCTGTTCATATGGATCCTCAACTTCAAAGTCGTCACTCAACCTGTGATACAAATATTCCTGGAACGTCACTTGCTGCATATTCTCCTCGCCAAGTTCCGGCAGTACGTTGGACACATAGTTGCTGAATAAATTGTTGGGGGAAAATAACACAATTTGGTCGGCTTTCAAATTCTCTCTGTATTTATAGAGTAAATAAGCGACCCGCTGCAAAGCAGCTGAAGTTTTCCCGCTTCCCGCCGCCCCATGGACAATAAGCATTCTCCCGCGGTCATGACGGATGATTCGATTTTGTTCTTGTTGGATGGTTGCGACGATACTATTCATATATTTGGAAGTTCCTTGCCCCAGCACTTCTTGTAAAATTTCATCACCAATGGTGAGTCTTGTATCGAACATCGAGTGAAGCTCTCCATCTCGAATGATGTATTGCCATTTATTTTCCAATTCGCCTTTGATGAGGCCACCCGGCGTATGATATTCGGCAGGACCAGGCTGATACTCATAATACACACTTGAAATCGGAGCTCTCCAATCATAGATGAGGATGTCTTCACCGTTTTCGTCGCGAAGGGTTGAAATGCCGATATAAATCTCTTCGGACTCTTGTTCACCTTCCTCGCTAAAATCAATACGACCGAAATATGGGGTATCTACCATCTTTTGAAGGGTGGACAATCGCTTGGAGACATGTCGATGGGTCGTTTCCCGGACAGCTTGAGCCTGTGCTTCTTGCCTTATTGCCAGAACGGTTTCAAGATAATCATCAAAGGTATCGACGTTGACCTTAATGTCGTCCCAAAAATGTTTTCGGGAATGGATGACATCTTGACGCCGCTCGCTCGTTTCGTCTTCCAACTTATCCACATGCGCTCTTATAACCTTCTTTACTTTTTCCAGTCGTTCTTTTTCCTGTTGAAACTGAGAATCCATCCACGACACTCCTTTCTAAAATAAATGTTGACAATTGATGATCGATAGAGTATAATTAAAATGGATACATATGTGGAATGTTTTCCTATTTACAGTGACACTTATTAAGTGTACCACAATTGTATCCTGTTTTCCAATATGTGTTTTAGTAAAGATGGTCGCTCATCAATGTTATGGTTTGATGAGATTTTTTTATTTTATGATAGGATGCGTACTTTCTCTCATAAGATTCCCATGCCTCGAGATGTTTTTTCTATTGAGTCGTCCATCTGATTTTCATTTAGTGAGTTTGCGCGATGAATTGCGGACGTGCGCTTTTTCGTCGAATGATTGTGAACTTGCGCATTGCCAGAATAACAAAAAGCAGTCACAGCCTGAAACTGCTATATCCTTTTAAAGAATGTCTTAAATTCTTGATGAGCCTACTCTTCCTGTTCTTTTCCTAACTGTTCATCCACATCTGACGTATCGATCTTCTCCCCGAACAATTCGTTGAGCTTGTTTCTTGCCTGAGTTTTCACATCTTCATCAATATGTATCAACACCTGAAAGATCGCCGCCATGAGCACACCGAAATCATCGACGTAACCGATGCCCGGGGCAAGATCGGGAATCATGTCGAACGGCAAAATGAAATATCCCAACGCACCGGCGATCGTCAGCTTGACTGGTTTCGGCACTTCTGGCTTCATCATCGTGAAATACAGGATGAGCACCGCATAAATGACGGATGTCCCCGCTTTTTTTGAGTATTTTTTGATTTTTTCCCACAAACCATCTATGGAGAAATGTTTTTTGTTCTTTTCGATTTCCTCTTCCTTCATGTTTTCCGCAGCTGTTTTCAACTTATCCAAGTCGGCTTCCGTCAGGGCGATGGTTTCCTGCTTTTCTTTTTGTTTCGACACTTTCTTGTCATGAATTGTTTTCTTGATCTTATCAATCATTCAGGTTCCTCCTCGATGGTCCATGTTTTCCCGCTCATTCGGACATGTTCGTCTCTTCCCCATCCCTACTTAATAGCTATACATTACCATAGAAAACATCAAAAAGAAATCCGTTTTGATAATCCAACGATGAAAGACGTGTCGTGCAACACGTGTTTTCAATGTAAAATCTTGCAATATTCCAAGTAAGATTTTTCTGAATGAAACATTTTCCAAAAAAGTGAAACACCCCTTTCAATTCGGCGACTTCCATCCCAACCCAAATTAAACATGTAGGGATTAACCCTGCCATTCTCATTAATCCAATATCGCAAATACTCCTCGTTTTTCCGCTTGTATGTCACCATCTCCAAATCTAATGAATCAAATAAGTTTTAAGAACTTAGTATCTCACCCCTAAAACTGAATAAGGATGTGAAAATCTTGCAACAAACAATTTTCCGCAACGATCCCTTAGCCCGAACTTTCATTCCGGAAATAAAAGAAGACCCGAACGACTATCAACTACGTAAAACTATACAGAACCCGCATGACAAGTTTTTTAAACAAACATTCGGAGAGCTGACGGTTGCCAAGAATTTTTTATATCATTATTTGCCGTCTGCGTTGCTGCAAGCAACTAATTTGAACACACTGGAACCTCAAAAAGATTCCTTCATCGATGAACAATTGAAAGAAAGCTTTTCCGATTTATTGTTCAAAGCGGACATTCACGGCCAAACAGGGTATTTTTACTTTTTGTTCGAGCATAAAAGTCATCCAGTGAAAAACATCGTCCTGCAATTATTGAAGTATATGACAGACATTTGGCAAGCAAAAGCTAACAAAGAACATCTCCTTGAACTCCCCGTCATCATTCCGCTCGTCATTTATCATGGTCGAGACAACTGGAAAGCCGCAACAAGTTTAGGTAAAATGATTACAGGGTATCATACGCTACCAAAAGAAATACAAAGTTTCGTTCCTGATTTTGAGTATATATTTTATGACTTGACTG
>CALKWU010000074.1 GCA_938004015.1 uncultured Oceanobacillus sp. | reverse complement strand
TTCCACTCTATTATAGCACATGAAGACATAAGGTGAAACACCGTAAAGTATCTCCTTCCACTTTGTCGAATAACCAAAAAACCTGAGATATACAGCTGGATAAAAGTTTCGTTATCCTATAGAATGCTAATAGAACATAATAGTCCGTACAACGAATGGGAGGTACATACGTTGCGTTTCAAAAAAATCGCACTTCTCGCTTCATTACTTCTACTTTTTCTGACATCTCCCGCTTTGGCAAAAGAAGCCTGGATCGAAGAAAATCATTTGAATGTGAGAAGTGGACCGGGGACTGAATACGATCGGATCGGTCAGGTCCATGAAGGAGAACAATATAAAATCATCGATGAAGAAGAAAATTGGGTGAAAATCGAATTCGATGGAATGGAAGGTTGGGTCATCAAAGATTATATTACGATACAAGAAGATGAAACTCAGGAATCATCTGCTTCGGAAAAAGCACTGGAACGTCCTCAGCAGTCCACAGTGACAATCCAGCAAGACGGCATCCATTTACGAGAAGGTGCATCCACCGAATTTGACATTATCGGTTTCGCTGAAAAAGGACAAACATTCGATGTTGTCTCGGAAACAGAAAACTGGTTGGAAATCCAAAACGGGGAAATATCCGGATTTGTTTTGAAAAATAATGTGATTAATAACAACGAGGAAAACACCAATGTATTCAAAAACAAAACGATCGTCATCGACCCGGGACATGGCGGCAGAGACGTCGGGGCGATCGGCATCAACGGTTCTTATGAAAAAGATTATACATACTTGACGGCTCAAGTATTGGAAAAAGAATTGACCTTCCTTGGAGCGGATGTTTTCTTGACGCGAAAAGAAGATGAATTCGTCCCATTGGAAAGTCGCACCGCATTGGCGAACGCTCTTGATACTGATGCTTTTATCAGCATCCATTACAATAGTTTTCCGGAAGTCCCGTCCGTCGCAGGGATTGAAACATTTTATTACCATGATCAATATGAGACGTTGGCGAATTTCGTCCAAGAGGAAATCATCAAAGAGACAGATGAAGTCGATCGGGGAGTTGCTTATGAAGATTTATTCGTCACCCGACAAACGTTCAAGCCCGGAATCTTACTTGAACTTGGCTTCATTTCTAATCCGGAGAGTGAAGAACTGTTGAAACAAACTGAATACCAAAAGAAAATCGCAACAGGCATCGTCAATGGTTTACAGAAATATTTTTCGATGGAAAATTAAAGAATGTGGGTTAAAACCCAGTCAATAAAAAAGTTTGACCCCTTCCCGCGGACCGGTGAAGGGGCCAAACTTTTTAAACGTAAAATCTCGATAAACAAAAAGGTCACTGTCTGGTCATTAAAACAAGGTACTTCTTTTTATTTGTCTTTACTGTCTATTATGATGGTGACTGGGCCTGCGTTCGTCAGGCGGACGTCCATCATCGCACCGAACTCACCAGTTTCTACGTGGATGTTTTCTTTCCGCAATTCTTCATTGAACTTTTCATACAATTCATTCGCCAAATCCGGCTTTGCCGCATTGACGAAGCTTGGTCTTCTTCCTTTTCTCGTATCCGCATATAAAGTAAATTGCGAGATGGAAAGGATGCTTCCACCAATATCCTTTAACGATAGATTCATTTTTTCATCTTCATCTTCAAAAATCCGCAAGTTGATAATCTTATTCACTAAATATTTGACATCTTCCATCGTATCATCATGGGTAACGCCAAGTAGAACGACCAAACCGTGGTCAATGGCGCCTGTCACTTCTCCATCGATAGTGACCGATGCATCTCTTGCTCGTTGGATTACTGCTTTCATACTACTGATTCTCCTATCAAAACGTTTAATTGATTGTTCTCGTCACCGAATAAATATCCGGAATCTTTTTTAAGCGATCGACGATTTTCCGCAAATGCTGCGTGTTACGGATGAGTATCGTCAATTGAATGAGAGCCATTTTATTTTTATCGGTCTTACCATTCACATGCGTAATGTTCGTCGACATCTCATTTACCGCATGCAGCACCTCATTCAACAGTCCGGAGCGATCGAATCCGGATATTTGCAAATCGACATAATACTGTTTGGAATCGGCGTAATTCTCTTCCCACTCTACTTTAATCAGCCGCTCTTCCGCCTCATCCGTTTGCAAATTCGGACAGTCTTTCCGATGGACGGACACACCACGGCCTTTTGTGATGAATCCTAAAATTTCATCACCTGGAACAGGATTGCAGCATTTCGCAAGACGGACGAGTAAATTATCGACACCCTCCACCCGGACGCCGAAATCCGTCCGTCGTGACTTTTTCGTCGTTTTTTCCGTCTCTTCTTCCGTGAGAATCTTTTCGATGCTCTCTTCTTTTTCCCGTTCTTTGCGAACTTTATCCGTCAACCTCGTGGCAACCAAGGCAGCTGTAATTCCTTGATAACCGACGGCTGCATAAAGGTCTTCCTCATTAGCAAAACTGAATTTATCGCAGACCCGTTTCAAATTTTCCGGTGTCAATACTTCTTTCGGATCGATTTGCATTATCCGTATTTCACTTTCTACCGCTTCTTTTCCTTTAATGATGTTCTCTTCCCGACGTTGCTTTTTGAAAAATTGCTTAATCCTGCTTTTCGCTTGGGAAGTTTTTGCGATTTTCAACCAATCTTGGGATGGCCCGTAAGAATGCTTCGACGTCATCACTTCAACGATATCGCCATTTTTCAATTTGTAGTCGAGCGGCTCCATTTTACCATTTATTTTCGCACCGATTGTTTGGTTGCCGATTTCCGTATGAATCTTATAAGCAAAATCAATTGGAACCGAACCGGATGGCAATTCGATGACATCGCCTTTCGGTGTGAAGACATATACCATATCGGAGAATAAATCGATTTTCAAAGATTCGATGAATTCTTTTGCATCATGCGTTTCACTTTGCCATTCAAGAATCTCACGGAAAAGCGACAGTTTCTTCTCAAATGAATTCCCCGATCCCGGCTTCACTTGTTTCCCTTCTTTATAAGCCCAATGTGCCGCAATCCCATATTCGGCGATTTCGTGCATTTCTTTCGTGCGGATTTGCACTTCCAATGGGTCGCCTTTTGGACCGATCACCGTCGTATGCAATGATTGATAAAGGTTTTGCTTCGGCATGGCGATATAATCTTTAAACCTGCCTGGCATCGGTTTCCAATTCGTATGGATGATTCCTAAAACGGCGTAACAATCTTTAATGCTGTCGACAATCACTCGAATGGCCAACAGATCATAAATCTCATTGAATTGTTTGTTCTGTTTCATCATTTTCCGATAAATGCTGTAAATATGTTTCGGGCGTCCGGAAAGTTCAGCTTCGATATTCATTTCATCGAGTTGCTTCGATAATTGTTTGATCACTTCTTCAATATACGTTTCCCGTTCTTCTCTTTTCTGTTTCATCAGTTGGACGATACGATAATATTGTTGCGGGTTCAAATAACGAAGAGATATATCTTCCAATTCCCATTTGATCGTGGAAATCCCAAGTCTGTGGGCGAGTGGCGCGAATATTTCCAAGGTCTCATTCGCTTTTTGGCGTTGTTTATGGGATGGTAAATGTTTCAACGTACGCATGTTATGGAGTCTGTCGGCTAATTTGATGAGGATCACACGGATATCTTTCGCCATCGCCACAAACATTTTACGGTGGTTTTCTGCTTGCAGTTCTTCTTTTGATTCATATTTGATTTTTCCAAGTTTCGTCACTCCATCGACAAGCATGGCGACTTCCGCATTGAATTCTTCTTCAATTTCTTCAAGCGTCGTCTCCGTGTCCTCGACAACATCATGCAAAAAACCGCCGGCAATCGTTTCCGCATCCATTTTCAAATCGACGAGTATCCATGCGACTTGCACCGGATGGATGATATATGGCTCACCGGATTTGCGGAATTGTCCTTCGTGGGATTTCTTTGAAAACTCGTATGCACGTTCAATAAAGGCAACTTCGGTATCACTCAAATACGCTTTTGCCTTCTCCAATAATTTTTCTATTGTCACAATCTTATCTTTTGCCATGTAATCACCTTTATCAACTATCTATATTGAATCATCGTTTGATTGATACTTCGCCGATAATAAAACCCCTTCTAAATATTTTCAATTATATGTCCTAACGGGTCTATTGTCTATTATATTATCAATAAACCATCCGATTAGCCATTTAAAAGCGATATGATAAGAGGTCTGACCATTCCAGCCAGACCTTCTTCCATCAATAAGTCATTAAAGATAACACTTCATAATCTTTCAATTTTTCCATACCCTCTAGATAGCTCAATTCAATGAGGAAAGCACAACCGACGATGATTCCCCCAAGTTTTTCCACCAATTGGATCGTCGCTTCGATTGTTCCTCCCGTCGCAAGTAAATCATCAGTGATAAGGACACGCTGACCCGGTTTGATGGCATCTTTATGGATGGTTAAAACATTTTTTCCGTATTCCAAGCCGTATTCGATTTGGATGACTTCACGTGGCAATTTCCCTTTTTTCCGTACTGGCACAAAACCGACACCGAGAGCGTACGATACAGGACAACCGATGATGAATCCCCTCGCTTCCGGTCCCACCACAACATCCACTTCCTTTTCTTTAGCGAAATCGACAATTTCATCCACTGCAGATTGGAAGGCTTCTCCATTCGCCATGAGCGGGGTGATATCTTTGAAAGATATTCCTTTTTGCGGCCAGTCTTCTACAATTTCAATATGTTTTTTATAATCCATTGATCGTTTCCTCCTTGGGTCTCTTCAAATCATCCAAATAAGGTTTGAACCAATTTTTGCACTGCTCGTAGTTCGAATAATACAATGTCTGTTCAATTTCCAATTGTCGTAGTCGCTTTTGATAAACAGTAGATGACTCAAGCTCTTTTTTGACAGGATTCGGATTCAAAAAAGCGACCTCTTCGTTCACGGTGATGAACTCCAAATCCGAGAACACTTCCAGCATGAACAATATATTTTCTTTCGACCAAGATTTTGTCCGGATGATCCAATCGATATTCTCTTTGATGTTCAACGATTTCCGTTTATGTATCAACGCATATAGCCAGACAAAATCTTCCCTTTTCGGAAATGTTTTCAAATAGGTGCTTTGATTCAACTGAAAAGCGGCATAAATGTTCGTCGGCTTCACTTTTTTCACGATATTTCCCAATTGGTCCAAGTGATCCGGCAAGTCGAAAAGAATCAAATGATCAGCTTCCGCTATTATGACGCTTTCGTAATCAATCCTCGGGAAAGTGTAAGTTGTAATTGGATTTTCAGACACCATGACGACGTTTTTTCCTTCAAGAAACGAGAAATCGATATTCCGTCTGCCACGATAATCAAAGAGCTGCCATTCGTCAATTTTCATATCTCGTATCAAAAGTTGCGGTTTCCGGTGCCCATTCCATTCATTCATGTTCAATTCACCGACAGCTTGCAAGGGAGTATTTGGAGAAATATGATGATACAAATCTCCCATGCTGAAGCCGACTCCGTCGAGGGTGTTGCCGTCTCGATGGAATTGAAGTTTTAAATGGTTCCTCTTACTTCCGATTTGACGTTTTTCCGTCGGGATATGGTTGATTTTAAATATTGGTTTCGGATTCCCGATGCCAAAAGGGGCTAATCGTTCGATGTCTTCGATGAGGCGTTCCGTAATGTCCGAAATCTTCAATTCTCCGCTCACCGAGATTTCTTGTTTGAAATCATCTTCCGTCAATTGTTCCGTTATGAAACGATCGAGCTTTTTTTGCAGTTCTTCGATATGTTCCAATGGAATCGTCATACCGGCTGCTTGGGAATGGCCACCAAACTTTGTGAATAGATGGCGCACTTTCATACAATTTTCAAACAGATCGAAAGCAGGTATGCTCCGTGCAGAACCTTTCAATTCACCCGTTTCTCGGTTCAGTTTCAGGACGATCGCCGGTCTGTCAAATTTTTTGACGAGATTCGAAGCGACAATTCCCAAAACACCTTCATTCCAATTTTCATTATACACAATCAACACGCCGAGTTGTTCGGAATCAACCATTTGGATTGCTTCTTCCGTAATTTCATCCACAATCCGCTGTCGCTGTTGATTGAGCTGTTCGATTTCATCAGCCATCTCGATGGCTTCTTCAGTTGTTTCCGTCAACAATATATTGACGGCAAGACCCGCATCTTGCAGGCGACCTACTGCATTTAAACGTGGACCGATCCTGAAACCTACATCATCCTCCTTCACATTGCCTTCAATCCGGCAAATTTGTTTCAAGGCGTAAATTCCAGGCGAGGTGCTCCTCGTGAGGGCTTTCAGACCAAAATATGCAAGAACACGGTTCTCCCCTGTCAACGGGACTAGATCCGCAATCGTTCCAATCGCTGTATATTCCAATAAATGCTTCGGAAAATAACCGAGCAAGTATTGGGCAAATTTGAATGCGACACCTACACCCGCCAATTCTTTATAAGGATATTCAGGGGAAAGAACTGGATGGATGATGGCAAAAGCATCAGGCAATTCCCCCTGGACTTCGTGGTGGTCGGTGATAATCAAATCAATCCCTAAAGCTTTTGCGATATCCGCTTCACCAATGGCCGCTATCCCGTTGTCCACCGTGATGATTACAGTAAAACCGTTATGATAGGCTTCACGGAATGCTTTTTCATTTGGCCCATATCCTTCTTTGAATCGGTTCGGTATATAGTAGGCGACATTTGCCCCAAGTTCTTCCAAAGCTTTCATCATGACAGTAGTCGCCGTGACACCATCAGCATCATAATCTCCGTATATTAAAATTTTTTCTCCATTGTCGATTGCTTCCTTCACCCGTTCTGACGCTTTTTCGATGTCCGCTAATTTACCCGGGTCATGTAAGTGTTCCAAAGAAGGAAATAAAAATCGCTCCGCTTCCGAAGCGGAGTGTATCCCTCGCTGCAACAACAACTTTTCAACAACTGGAGAAATGTCAAGTGGGATATCTTTTCTGAATTCGATGCTGGGATCTATATCCAACGGCTTCCACTTTGCTTTACTATGTAACATAAATTCACCCCTGACCAGTATATTATACAAAAGACTGGCAGGGGTAGCAATTTTATTAATTCATGTTTTTAAACTTGTGGTCCTTCCACACGTTTTTTCTTGCGGAAGTCCAATGGCTTGGCTTTCAAGTTTTTACCACGCCATACGAGCCAAATTTGTGCGGCAAGGAAAAGAGATGAATAGAAACCCGCAAGCAAACCGATCACCAATGCAACAGTGAATGTGAATATCGATTCTGTTCCGAGCACGAGGAAAGCGATAATCGCAATCAAAGTTGAAATCGTCGTATTCACCGTACGCGTGAAGGACTGGATGATACTCTTGTTGATAATCGAAGCAAGCACTTTAAAGGATGTCACCCGCTTTTCAAAACGGATGTTCTCCCGGATACGGTCAAAGATGACAATCGTATTGTTGAGTGAGTATCCGATGATCGTCAACATCGCAGACACAATCGTGATATCGAACTCGATCTGGAAGAGACTGAAAATCAACAGCATAATGAACACGTCATGGAGTAGTGCAATGACAGCGGTGATTCCAAATATGATTTCAAAACGGAAAGCAATGTAAATAATGATGAAAATCGATGCGATCAGCACGGCATAAACCGCATTTTTCACCAACTCTTCCCCAACGATTGGTGATACGATACTGACACCTGGTTCGAAACCATACAGATCTGCAAATACACTTTGCACTTCAGCCACTTCTGTATCGGAAAGGACCGTATCAAAACGTGCTACAGCAATATCCTCATTATCTCCGGAAAGGACAAGAGAACTTGGTTCATGACCCAATTGTTCAAATGTCGCTTCGACTTCCTCCATATCAAGTGGTTCATCAGCAATGACCTCAATACGCGAACCGCTCGTAAAATCCACTCCTGGATTGAACTGGAATAAAGCGAATGACAAGAAACCGAAGATGACAACTGCTCCCGTCAGATAAAAGAGTTTTTTACGATGAGATACAATATCCACTTCCCGGCCGAATAATTTCGGGTCTACTTCGGGTGCGGCAATATCTCTAATTTCCTTTTCTTTCACAGCAAACCATGACTTTTTCGTTCTTAAGAAACCACTATTCACCCAAAATCCAAGCAATGTCCTCGTTCCAAACACCGCTGTGATGAAACTCATCAAAATACTGATGATGAGCATCGTAGCAAAACCTTTCACGGAGCTTGTCCCGAAAACAAAGAGGACGACAGCAGCGACCATCGTCGTCAAATTCGCATCGACAATCGTCTGGAATGCATTCTTTCCTCCGGCTTTAAAGGCGGCTTTCACCGATTTACCAGCCCTCAACTCCTCTTTATACCGCTCAAAGGTGATGACGTTCGCATCCACTGCCATCCCGACCCCGAGGATGAGAGCCGCAATTCCAGATAAGGTCAGCACTCCGTTCAACGCCATGAAAACGAGCAACACGAGATATGTGTATATGACGAGGTTGATCGATGCGATGATCCCAGGAAAACGGTAAACAGCAATTAGAAAGACAATGACGAGTGAAATACCGATGATTCCGGCGATCACTGTGTCGTTCAGCGCTTGTTCACCGAATTGCGCCCCGACTGAAGTGGAAAATATTTCATTCATATGAACAGGCAATGAACCGGCGTTGATGATATCAGCCAAAGCTTTTGCCGATTCCACTGTAAAGTTTCCGGTAATCATCACATTCGTCGTATGTAATGTCCGATCCACACTCGGGGCTGATACGAATTTCGGATTTTCTTTTAAAATTTCCTCTTTAAACGAGTCTCCTTCTTGGAAATCCATCCAAATGACAAGTAAATTGTCCGGCGGCCCCATTTCTTTAATTTGAGTCGTCACTTCGCCGAACTTTTCAGCATCATTCAATTCCAATGTGACGATCGGTTGATTGGTCGTCGGGTCAAAGTCTTGCTTGGCACTACCTGGTTTTACATCAGAACCATCGAGCAATTCCACATCATTCACGTCACGGAATGATAATTGTGCAGATGTGGCGAGCATCTCCCGCGCTTCCTGCTGATTTTCGACTCCAGCTAGTTGCACACGGATTCGGTCTTCACCTTCAATATTGATGACCGCTTCACTGATCCCAAGACGGTTCACCCGGTCATTCAACGTCTGGACTGTCCCTTCCATCAGTTCACGGGTCACTTCTTGATTTTCATCAATCGGTTCCACTTCATAAAGGACCTCAAAACCGCCTTGCAAATCCAATCCAAGTCTAATATTATTTGTTACTCCTGTTGTCGTTGTTCCAATCAAAACGCCAAAAGCAATGACGATTAGAAAAAAGGCAACAAGTCTGCCTCTCTTTTTCATATGTACATGTTCCTCCCTTGATTGACGGGTCATTTCCGGTTATTTATGATCTAAAAGCGCAGAGATGGATTCTATCAAATCATCCCCTTGCAGTGATTTCTGGGTCAAATAACTCAAATAAGTCCCCGAATTCAGTTGCATAATATCAGCAACCACTTTATAAAGCCTCATCTTTTCATTGTCTTTCCAAACTTTTTCTTTCAGACAATTCCACACATCTTCTTTTGTTGCTTGCTCATACCCTAGCATATGTAACTCTTCCACTTTGCTTTTCAAAAACGGAAGTACCATTTTCTTCCAATCATTGACATTGCGGATTTCGTCCATCGCCACTCCTCCCAGTTGGAGAATTTTACAGGAACTTGTCATGCCCGTCCTTTCATCCAGCATATATATCATTGTATATGAATTTGTATTTTTTGAGAAGGCAGGACGATAAAATGACGAGGCAAACTTTTTTACAAGGGGCGCTCATTCTCATACTCGCAGGGATGGTGACGAGATTTCTCGGTTTCATCAATCGGATTGTCGTTGCTCGTCTCATCGGCGAAGAAGGCGTCGGTTTATATATGATGGCACTCCCGACACTTTTTCTCGCAATCACACTGACAGAGCTTGGCCTCCCTGTAGCCATCGCCAAACGCGTCGCTGAAGCGAATGCCGTTTCCAATCGGGAAAAAGTAAGGAGCATTTTGGTCGTATCCATCGTCATCACAACGTTGATGGGCATTTTACTAACGATCGTCATGATTTTTGGTTCAAAATACATTGCATCCGTTTTGCTCACAGATGAACGGACGCTTTACCCTTTGCTTGCCATCAGTCCAGTCATCCCAATCATTGCCATTTCTTCAGTCATCCGCGGTTATTTCCAAGGGATGCACAACATGAAGCCGCAAAGCTATGCACAAGTGATTGAACAAATCGTGCGCATTGTTTTCGTTTATATATTCATCCAATTGCTCCTTCCTTATGGCGTGGAATTCGCTGCAGCTGGAGCGATGTTCAGTGTCATTCTTGGTGAATTCGCCTCTCTTCTCTTTATGATACACCAATTCAAATCGAGAAAATCAAATAAATCCAAACAAAATTATTTCCGTTATTTGCAATCGGGAAAAGAAACGTTACGAGGACTCTTATCGATCGCCCTCCCAAGCACCGGCAGCCGTTTGATCGGTTCGATTTCCAATTTCCTTGAACCGATTCTCGTTGCCCAATCCTTGGCGATTGCCGGTATATCTGCCACGATTGCGACAAAACAATATGGTGAGCTGACCGGCTATGTCATTCCATTATTGTTTTTACCGACCTTCATCACCCATTCCTTGGCAATAGCATTAATTCCATCGATTTCCGAAGCGGCAGCTAAAAATAGTTCAGCATTGATCCATCATCGGATTCATCAAGCAATCCGTTTGTCTTTTGCATCTGGTGCGATTGCGACGGTCGTCCTCCTGCTCTTTTCTGAAGAAATCCTATTTTTCATGTATGGGACGGCAAGTGCCAATTACTTACTCGTTCTAATGGCGCCTTTCTATATCTTTCTTTATATTCAAGCACCCCTACAAGCATCGTTACAAGCTTTGGATTTGGCGAAAGAATCGATGTGGAATACGATGGTCGGGGCATTGATAAAACTATTGATCATATTCGTTTTAGCCCAACAACCTGCCTTCGGGATGATGGGAGTCGCCATTGCCATCTCCACTTCCATCATCCTTGTCACATCTCTCCATTTTGGCGTTTTGTATAAAAAAGTCCGCATGCGGATACCTGTCGTCGATCTGCTGAAGATGATCGTCTTATTAGTTGTGAGCTTTGCCTCAGGTTTTTTCATAAAAAATGTTTTATTTCAAGCAAGTATGTCTTACTTTTCCGTCGCCTTGGCCCTGATCTGTTTACTACTCGTTTATACGGTGCTTTTATTTCTGCTGCGCTTCATCACAAAAGAAGAATTACGTTCCATCCCATTTCTTGCCAAATGGTTGTCATGACTTGACTAAATTATGGAAAAAATTATTCTATAATGTTCCGAGGATGAATAGGAATATATAAAAAGGACAAACAATAGGGGGATCAACATGCAACGGCAATTTATCGCTTTATTGTATGGCTGGATTTTCATTCTCGTATTCATATTGGTTTCCAGTTTCATTTTGACTTTGATTTTGCAATTTACCGAAATTCGTCAACAAACGCTTTCTTGGGTTGCTTTTTCCGTCGGATTGATCGGTCTATTCATCGGGGGGATGATCACAGGTATAAAAGGAAAATCAAAAGGATGGATCATCGGAGGACTCACCGGAGTCGGATTTACAGTTTTCATTTTTCTCGTCCAATTTCTCGGCTATCAAAACGGTTTTTCCCTGGATCAGACCCTCCACCATCTCGGCTTCATCCTTGCAGCCATACTTGGCGGAATGATCGGCGTCAATTTGATTAAAGGGCAAGAGTAAGAAATCATATACAACAAAAACGGCACTCCAGAAGGGCCGTTTTTGTTCTTATGTAATCAACCGAATACATCAATAAAGCAATAGAACATCAAGCCTATTGCTTTATCGACACATGGCATCTTTTTAGTCGACTACTTTTTCACGGATGGCAGAACGATCATAGGTCAATTTCGTGCCATCGCCTGCTTGGATGACGACGGTTGCCTCATCCAGAGAGTGGATGACGCCATGAAAACCACCGATTGTAATCACTTTGTCACCCTTTTGCAAGCTGTCTTGCATTGCCCTCACTTCTTTTTGCCGCTTTTGTTGCGGTCGGATCAGCAAGAAATAAAAAATGACAAACATCAAGATGATCGGCATCAACGCCATTAAAGTTTCCATTCTTTTACCCTCCTTCCTCTTTCAAACAAAAATCAAGAGAAGCATTTTTATACATCAAAAGTTTTTTGCATCAGGTTTGTTAAACCCATAAGCTTCAAAAAACTCCTCTTTAAAATCAGCAAGCCGGTCTTTGCGGATCGCTTCTCGTACTTGCTCCATCAATTTTAGCAAAAAATACAAGTTATGATAAGTGGTAAGTCGAAATCCGAATATTTCATTGCATTTGATCAAATGTCGGATGTATGCCCGGCTATAATTTTGGCAAACATGACAATCACAATTCTCATCCAATGGTCTGAAGTCGCGGGCGTATTTCGCATTCCTGACGACGAGTCGCCCTGTAGAAGTCATGCATGTCCCATTTCTTGCAATTCTTGTCGGTAAAACGCAATCGAACATATCGATTCCACGGATTGCACCGTCTACTAAGGAATCCGGTGAACCGACACCCATTAAATATCTTGGTTTGTCATCCGGCAAAAGGGGTGCAGTGAATTCTAAAACCCGGTTCATCACATCTTTCGGCTCGCCAACGGAAAGTCCACCAATGGCATAACCAGGAAAATCCAAGGAAACCAAATCTTCGACACTTTGTTTCCGCAAATCTTCAAATTCGCCGCCTTGGACGATTCCAAACAACCCTTGTTCATCAGGTCTTTTATGAGCTTTCAAGCATCTTTCCGCCCACCGGGAAGTGCGTTCAACCGATTGTTTCATATATTCGTAGGTCGCCGGGTATGGTGGACATTCATCGAAAGCCATCATAATGTCCGAACCTAACACATTTTGGATTTCCATCGCTTTTTCCGGGGATAAAAACATTTTTTCACCGTTCAAATGATTGCGGAAATGGACACCTTCTTCGACAATTTCCCGCATATCACTCAAACTGAACACTTGAAATCCCCCGGAGTCGGTAAGGATTGCACCATCCCAGTTCATGAAGGAATGAAGTCCCCCGGCTTCTCCGATGATTTCTTCCCCCGGTCGCAGCCATAAATGGTACGTATTGGAAAGGATGATATTCGCACCGATTTCTTTCAACTCTTCCGGGCTCATCGTTTTCACTGTCGCAAGCGTCCCGACCGGCATGAATGTCGGCGTGTCGAAAGATCCATGAGGCGTGTGCACTTTCCCCAATCTCGCACCGGTCTGCTTGCAAGTTTTTATCAATTCATATGTTATTGCTACCATATTCTTCTTCCTTTGTCTTTATAATTAACATCGCATCGCCAAAACTGAAAAAACGATACTCTTTGGCGATAGCTTCTTCGTATGCTTCCATCACTTTTTCTCTTCCGGCAAATGCGCTTATGAGCATAATCAAGGTCGATTTCGGCAAATGGAAGTTCGTTATCAAGGCATCGATCGCTCGGAATTCATACGGCGGATAGATGAAAATATCTGTCCAGCCGCTTGTTGCGACAAATTTTCCATCATGGTCCCGAGCGATCGTTTCCAACGTCCGGGTCGATGTCGTGCCGACCGAAATGATCCGGCCATTCGTCTTTTTCACTTCATTCAACAAATTGGCCGTCTCTTCAGGCATATGATAAAACTCTGCGTGCATCTCATGCTCTTCAACATTGTCCGCACTGACAGGACGGAACGTTCCTAAACCGACATGCAACGTGAGATAAGCGAGTTTGACTCCCGCCTCTTGCAATTCGTCCAACAATTCCGTTGTAAAGTGCAACCCGGCAGTCGGTGCCGCAACCGATCCTTCTTCTTTCGCATAAACCGTTTGATACCGGTCTTTTTTCGGAAGTTGCTCTTTAATGTATGGTGGTAAAGGCATTTCTCCGAGTCGTTCGAGCACTTCATAGAAAATACCTTCATAAGAAAATTCCAATATTCTCCCACCATGCTCTTTTGTACCAGTGCATGTTGCTTTTAATTCACCGTTTCCGAAAACAAGTTCCGTCCCGACTTTCACTTTTCGCGCAGGTTTTGCCAGAACCTCCCACGTATCGTTTTCCGTTTGGTGCAACAGCAGTATTTCAATTTTTGCACCAGTGTCTTTTTTTATACCATAAAGCCTTGCGGGCAGCACTTTCGTATCGTTCAATACGAGACAATCCCCTGGCTTCAAGTACTCTTTGATGTCTGTAAAACTTCTATGCTCTATTTTACCGGAATGCCTATCCAAAACAAGCAACTTCGATTCCGCTCTATTTTCCAGCGGAGTTTGCGCAATGAGATGTTCTGGCAAATGGAAATCGAATGCATCAAGTTTCATAGCTGACTCCTTCTATCTGAATCTCGAAATGATGAAAAATATAAGTGTAAGAACGATACTGATGACGATGGACGTGGCGATCGGGAAATAAAAAGTCACATTTCCTGTTTTGAATTGGATGTCCCCCGGCAATCTGCCGATAAAACGCCAAAGCAATCCGATGATGATGAGTATGATTCCTGTTACGATTAAAAATTTTCCCATGTTCATGCTTCATCAGACCTCATTAATCCAAAATGTTCATAAGCCTTTGCTGTGACGATTCTTCCTCTCGGCGTCCGTTGGATGAATCCCCGTTGCAACAAAAAGGGTTCGTAAACATCTTCAATAGTTTGAGCTTCTTCACCCACCGTTGCTGCAATCGTATCCAAACCAACCGGACCTCCATCAAATCTTTCAATGATCCCTTTCAACAATTTATGGTCGATTTGATCGAGACCAGCATCATCGACTTGTAGCATGTCCAAAGCAACTTTCGTCATTTCCAAACTGATTGTTTTTTCTCCCTTCACTTGGGAGATGTCGCGGATGCGTTTGAATAATCGGTTGGCGATCCGGGGTGTTCCTCTTGCCCGTGAGGCGATTTCTTCCGCTGCTTCTTTCTCAATCGACGTATTGAATATCTCCGCTGTCCGCTCTACAATTTTCGTCAAATCTTTTTCTTCATAATAATCCAGTCTTGAAAGAACCCCGAACCGATCTCGTAGCGGAGCGGAAAGCAAACCAGATCTCGTAGTCGCCCCCACTAATGTGAAAGGTGGGAGGTCGATGCGCACAGATCGGGCACTTGGGCCAGACCCGATGACGATATCAAGGAAAAAATCTTCCATCGCTGGGTAAAGGACTTCTTCCACCATCCGAGGCAAACGATGGATCTCATCGATGAACAAGACATCGCCGGCCTCAAGGGATGAAAGGATTGCAGCTAAATCACCCGCTCTTTCAATGGCAGGTCCGGAAGTGGATCGGAAATCGCTCCCCATTTCATTGGCGATAATCGCTGCAAGCGTCGTTTTCCCGAGACCTGGAGGACCGAACAACAACACATGATCCAATGGCTCATTCCGCATTTTGGCCGCCTGGATGAAAATTTCCAAGTTTGCTTTCACTTTATCTTGTCCAATATATTGATTCAAAGTCTCCGGCCGTAAACTTTGCTCGATTTCGATGTCTTCTTCTTGTATCTCACCGGCTACCATTCTCTCGTCCATGGTTTACCTCCTTTCTCATTTTTTCAATAACAATGCCAACCCTTTTCGGACAATTTCATCTGTATCCGACAAATTTTCTTTCCGTAAAGTCGGCATAATCGCCGTCAACTCTTTTTCTGTATAACCGAGTGCTTTCAATACTTCTTTCGCTTCATCCAAAGCTTCATTGTTTTCTGTATGTACATGTTCCTCTTGAGGCGCTACGCTGAAGGATGTCTCGAGTTTCCCTTTCAAATCCAGAATGATTTGTCTCGCTGTTTTTTTTCCGACTCCCGGAAAAGTAGTGAGGAACTTCTCGTCTTCCGTTTCCACGGCAGTGACAAATGAAGGGATATCCGCGGCACTTAAAATGCCGATTGCCGATTTCGGACCGATTCCTGAAACGGAAATGAGTTTTTTGAATAAATATTTTTCATCTTCATTTTTAAATCCATACAACACTTGAGCATCTTCACGCACGTGCATGTATGTATGGATCATGACACTTTCATTCAATGAATGCTGATAGTGGAATGGATTTGGACAAATGAGTTCATAACCGATCCCACCTGCTTCCACAATGACACCTTCTTCATGGATGTGTGTCAATTTACCTTTGACATATGCAATCACAATCGACCTTCTCCTTTGAATTACTGGTATATTCCCATACTACCATAATAAAAAAATGATTAAACTTCTATCCCTTGATTGGAATAGAAGTTTATCCGGCAAATGTTCATTCGTTTTCTTCCAGATTATGGATCACTTCTTGTACGTCATCATTGTCTTCAAGCATATCGATCAACTGTTGCACTTTTTCTTCATCTTCACCAGTGACTTGGGAATACGTTTGCGGAATTAAGGTCACTTCACTTTCCAAAATAGGGAAATCTTTTTCCGCAAAATAGTCTGCTACAGTCGAATAGTTTTCCGGGCTCGTGAAGATTTCATATGCATCTTCATGGGTCATGATATCATCTGCACCAGCCTCAAGAGCTTCCAACGTAATCTCATCTTCATCAATGTTCTGTTTTTCATTATCGATGATGATAATCCCTTTTCTGTCGAACATGAAAGAGACACTGCCTGTCTCACCGAGATTCCCGCCATTTTTACTGAATGCGTGTCTCACTTCACTAGCTGTCCTGTTTTTGTTATCTGTCAAGGCTTGGACAATAATAGCGACCCCACCAGGTCCATATCCTTCGTAAGTGATTTCTTCAAAATGTTGACCTTCGAGGTCTCCGGTCGCTTTTTTGATATTCCGCTCGATATTTTCATTCGGCATATTGTCCGCCTTTGCTCTTTCTACTGCCAAACGCAAAGCAGGGTTCATCTCTATATCTCCGCCGCCTTGTTTTGCGGCATTGTATATATTTTTAGCATGACGCATGAAAATTTTTCCTCTTTTCGCATCTTGTGCGCCTTTTCTTCTCTTAATGTTACTCCATTTCGAATGACCGGCCACTTGGGCATTCTCCTCTCTCTCATTTTCCAGGTTCTACGATTATTTTCTTCGATACATCGGAATCCGGTTCCGTTTATGTTCGGTTTGGGCATGCATTTTTTCAATGAGCACTTGATCGCTTTCAGGTACTGTCTCCCCTTTTAAATAAGCATCGATTACATCATAAGTGATTCCCATTTCCATCTCATCGGTTTGGCCTTCCCAAAGGTCGGCACTCGGAACTTTATGAATGACGGAATCAGGCACGTTCAAAACCTTCGCCATTTCCCGGACTTCCGTTTTTGTAAATTCGACAAGCGGCAATATATCCACGCCACCGTCCCCATATTTGGTGAAATAACCGGTATGCCATTCGGATGCATTGTCCGTTCCGACGACAAGGTAGTTACGATGGGTCGCTATCGTATAAAGTGTGCTCATTCGCAATCGAGCCCGTAAATTGGCATCGGCGAGTTGATCTTTTCCTTCGTTGAAACTTTTTGCTTGTATGAGTTCATCGGAAATCGTCCGATACATTAAATCATGGGTTTCCGTCAAATCGACGGTCATCGCTTCTATATTACAAGCAGATGTTACGGCAAGTGCATCTTGAATATTTTTTTCACTTGTATGGATCGGCATAATCACAGCTAGTGATTGATCCGGATAGGCGAGTTTGATCAGATTGGCCACTACTGCCGAATCGAGTCCACCACTCACTCCGACGACCAATCCTTTCGCTCCCGCTTCTTCCGTACGTTCTCTCAACCATGAGACAATCGAGTCGATATGTTTTTGCACGTTTTACACTCCCTTATGGAATAAAGGTCTCGTTTTTGATTTTAGCATGATTTGAAACAATTGGAAACTAACACCACTCCTTATATTTTCCCAAAAAAAGAGACGACTAAGCGTCTCATGAACATTTTCAGTTTAGTTTTCAGCATTCCCATCCCTTGTAATGTCATTTTCTTCGGTAAGCGAGTCCTCTGCTTCCGTACGCATCATTGGGGGCGGTTCGGGATACATTTGCAGTGAGGAATCTCCATATGGATTGGCATTTTCAGTCGGATGTTGTTGTTTAAATAGTTCCGGTTCCAACTCCATTTGGGCGACATGAGGGCTCACTGCATAATTCGTCTGTTGTTGCATCTGTGGCATCGTACCCATCGGTGCAGATGGACTGTACATCGGCTGCTGCATCATATGTTGCGGGTACATTTGAGCCGGTGTCTGTTGATACATTCCCGGATGCATCGGATAAGCGGATGGATGCATCATGTGATGATGCCCGCCACAACCGCATCCCATATAGTCAGGCATGACCGGCATCGAACATGGGCAAGGATGGACATACATCGGCATCATTTGCGGTTGATGGTGGATTGGATGATGATCCATCTGGTGCAGCGGCATTTGCTGCGGCACATGCTTTTCTTCCTCATATTGATGTTTCACTTCTTTTTTCGGAGCTACAGGCTTTTTCGATGGTGTTTCTTTCGGATATTCTTTCTGTTTTTCAAGAGTCGGCAAAGTTTGGCCGCTTTCCATCGGTAAGGTCGGCATTTTTGGAAGTTCAATCATTTTCTCTTTCGGCTTAGCCTTTTTCGGAGTCGGCGCTTGTTTTTCCTTCTTTTGCGGCATCGTTTTGTCTTTATGTTGCACCTTTTTGGAATGGGTAGGAATCCTTATTTTCATTCCGGGCATGATCATATCAGGACTTGCCAAATGGGAATTGAGCGCCTTCAGCTCTTCAAAATCCACACCGTACTTTTTTGCGATCTCCCATAATGTATCTCCCTTTTGGACAATGTGTATTTTCAAAAAGATCCTTCCTTTCTCGTTAACTGTCTGGGCTGATTCTCTATATCAACATATGCAAGTTGATAGTAAAAGTTAACCGGAAGGATAAATTTGCACGTACTGACTTATTAAAACTTCATGCGATAAACGGGATAAGTTCCAAGTATCAACACTTCACAGCCCAATGCCTCGAGTTCGCCCTTCACACCTGGAAATAAAGCATCATCATAAGCTTGATCCACATCGATGATGAAAAAATAATTGCCTAATCCCGTTTTCGTCGGACGGGATTCGATTTTCGACAAGTTCATTTTCCGCCAAGCAAAGGCTGAAAGAATTTGGTGCAAGGCACCTGGCTGATCTTTCGGCAACGTGATTTTCAACGTCGTTTTTTCCAAATCAGCATGATGTTTAATGTCCACTACCTCTTTATTTTTTGTTAAGACGAGGAATCTCGTATGGTTATTCGGATAATCATGGATATTTTCTTCAAATATTTTCAAACCATATTCCTCTGCAGCAAGACGGTTGCCGATAGCCGCAATCGGCTCTTCGCTTTTCCCGACAATTTCAGCAGCCCGCCCAGTGGATGTTGTAAATTCTATTTTTGCATTCTTTAAATGGTTATGGATATAACGATGGCATTGAGCGATGGCATGGCTATGGGAATGCACTTCCAATATATCCGATCGTTCCCCGGTGAAATCAGGTCTGACTAAAAGATGTTGTTGAATCGGGACGACTACTTCCGCTGCGACTGGTAAAGTCACTTCATGAATCAAATAGTCAACCGTCAGTTGAACCGTTCCTTCAATCGCATTTTCAACCGGTACTACCGCAATATCCACCTCGTCATTGGCGACTGCGTCGATGCATTCCGGTATTGTTTTATATGCGATTTTTTTTGCTTTGCCATTACCGAAAGTCGCATCGACAGCCACTTTTGTGAAAGTCCCCTTCGGTCCTAAATATCCAATCTTTACCAAAATGTTCCCTCCAAACGATTGCTAGTCAATGAATTCAAATTCAAGATCCAATAAGTGGACGGTATCTCCGTCTTTAGCCCCCCGCTTCCTCAAGGCATCGTCAACACCCATGCGACGTAATTGGCGAGCAAACCGTTGCTGTGACTCTTCTTTCGTGAAGTCGGTCATTTTGAACAATTTCTCCAGCTCTTCACCATGGAGGACGAAAGAACCGTCCGGATTCCTTGAAATCCAAAAGTCTTCTTCTTTTGCTTTATGGCGATAGATGACCGTTTCTTCTCTTTCTTCTATATTCGGCCGGATTTTCGGTATCGTATCCAGTTTATCGGCGATGGCATATATAAGCTTCTGCAATCCTTGCTTCGTTATGGCTGATATTTCATAAATTTCTTGATCATCCCCTACTTGCTTCCGGAATTCGGAGAAGTTATCTTCAGCACCAGGCATGTCCATTTTATTTGCGACAATAATCTGCGGCAATTCCAACAACCGCTGATTATATGCACCGAGCTCTTCATTGATCGTTACATAATCGTCATAGGGTTCTCTTCCTTCAATTGCCGCCATATCGATGACGTGGACGATTAAACGGGTCCGTTCAATATGACGTAGGAATTGATGACCAAGCCCAATCCCTTCACTTGCCCCTTCGATCAATCCAGGTAAATCAGCCATAACAAAACTGCGCCCGTCCTGGGTATCGACTACTCCGAGATTTGGCGCAAGCGTCGTGAAATGGTAATCGGCAATTTTCGGTTTTGCCGCGCTCACAACGGACAACAACGTCGATTTCCCAACACTCGGATAACCGACGAGTCCGACGTCGGCAATCAGTTTCAGTTCAATCCGGATATTCCTTTCTTCCCCCGGCTCTCCGTTTTCGGCAATCTCAGGTGCCGGATTCCGTGGGGAAGCAAACCGGATGTTTCCCCTACCACCTCGGCCACCCTTCGCAATTACCGCTCGTTGTTTATGCTCAGTCAAATCGGCAATCACTTCTTCTGTATCCTCATCGATTACAACCGTCCCCGGTGGCACTTTAATAATCAGGGGTTCTGCATTTTTTCCGTGCATCGATTTGCTCATCCCATTTTCCCCGCGTTGTCCCTTGAAATGGCGTTGGTAGCGGAAATCCATCAAAGTGCTTAAGCCTTCATCCACTTCAAATATAATGTCGGCTCCGTCACCGCCATCTCCGCCGGCCGGACCTCCCCGAGGGACGAATTTTTCACGTCGAAAAGCAACGAGACCATTCCCTCCATCCCCTGCTTTCACATAAACTTTTGCTACATCAACAAACATGCGAACACCTCTCAATCTATGTCAACTATAAAACTGTATATCCGTTTCGTCGTTGTATCAGTTATGGTCACTTCTTCGAACGGAAAATCAGCTTCGTTTGTAAGATTGGAATCAGAATCCACGGATATTTGGATAAGGACCCTTTTTTTGTCATCTTTAAATTCCAAATGGACAGCATACAATTTGTCCTCTTTGCAACGTCTATCAATATATTGCATAATTTGTTCCAGTTTTCTTTTCATATACATGTCAGCATGTGTCAATTTTTTGGTTTCCGTTGCAATCGTGTACGAAAATTGGAAATGCCGATATTTCATTTTCGTTTCAAAAAACCAAAGAAAGACATGGGGGATATTCAGATTCAAGAAGTTGCGTTCATGATGGAAGTGAGTGAAGAGTTTGTTCAAGTACATGTCGGCTTTTTCCGTATTCCCCAATTTGACATACCCTTGAATGATTTGCAGTTCATTCAACAAATGATGGCGATAATGTTGCAATATGTCCGTAACTTCTTTCGCTTCCATATAACTTGCCCCTCCTACTGATATAGAAGTATAGCAGAAACTGGCCGATACTTCATCATCCATTCCAAAAAAAACTCCAGCCTCGTAACAGCTGGAGTTTCATGTCAGTTTTATTTATGCTTCTTGTGCGACCGGGTAAACGCTGACTTTCTTACGGTCACGGCCGTAACGTTCGAATTTGACGACACCATCCACTTTTGCGAAAAGCGTGTCATCTCCTCCACGACCAACATTAACACCCGGATAAATTTTCGTTCCACGTTGGCGATAAAGAATAGAACCGCCTGTTACAAATTGACCGTCTGCTGATTTTGCACCAAGACGTTTTGAGTGCGAATCGCGTCCGTTACGTGTACTACCCGCACCTTTTTTCTGGGCGAAAAATTGCAAATCCATCCGTAGCATTTTCGCACACCTCCTTAATTTTCGTGAATTTTTATGAATTTTCCGTATTCCATTTCGATCGACTTCAAAGAAACCAACATTCCTTCCAATAGAAGTTGCGCTTTATCCATATCAGGATGGGATGATGAAGGGAACGTGACTTTCAAGTACCCGCCGTATCCACCTTGTTTTACTTTTAAATCGATATCCGTCAACTCCATAACTGCATTGACTGCTCCAATCGATATGCCGGATACGGCAGCACAGACCAAGTCATATCCGTATGGTCCGCTTCCTGCGTGTCCGGTCATCTCAATCGATTCCAACAGTTCTTCGTTACGGGTAACCTTTACTTGGATCACATCGATCGACCTTTATGCATTGATTTTTTCAATTACTAATTTCGTATAAGGCTGTCTATGTCCTTGTGTACGAGCGTAATTCTTTCTACGTTTGTATTTGAACACTCTAATTTTCTTTTGACGGCCTTGTTTTTCGACTTTTGCTGTGACAGTCGCTCCTTCCACATAAGGAGTGCCGACTTTCACGTCATTGCCGCCGACAAAAAGCACTTTATCAAAAGTGACTGTTTCATTCGGTTCAGCTGCAATCTTTTCGACGAAGATTTCTTGACCTTCTTCGACTTTCACTTGTTTGCCGCCTGTTTCGATAATTGCGTACATATTCGCACCTCCTTAATCACTAAGACTCGCCATACAGGTACTCGAATGAGTTTCACAAACCTGGTCTGAGCGGTTGTAGCACTGGTGCTACGTGGAATAACGTATTGATGATAACATGTTATTTAATGGAATGTCAAGACTTGGACTGTATTTCATGTTTAAAATAAATCTTGCAATTGTTCCCGATGATGTTTTTTGTGGAAATAGGCATGCAAACAATCCGTTTCATCAATTTCCTTTATTTTTTTCGTTTTTTTCTTGAAGATGACGACATGCTTTTTTTCTCTTTTAAAATGGTGGAAGACGTCCATCAACTTCAGATTTCCTGAAACATACACCGGCTCCAACTTTTTCTCCAATTGATTTCTCTCGTAACGATCCATTAAAAAACGGATGAAAATATAAAATCGCCGCTTCCATTCCAGGCGGTTTTCCAAATACAAAAATACCATGATGAGCGTAAAAGTCAATGTGAATGTAAAAAAGTAAAGGTGTCCGACAATAAAAACAACACACATGATAAGCGACGATAAAAATATCCAATCCAATGCTCTTTTAAAGGGAACTATTATCGATAAAATCAAAAATAAAATTTTCCCTCCATCAAGCGGCCAAATCGGCAACAAGTTGAACAATAAAATGGCAGTATTATAGTTGTAAGCCGTTTCGAGAACCGCTTCCGGCAAAAAATCGACTGCTCCTGATAGAATAAGAAGCATGTAAATGAAAATATGTTGAACCGGGCCGGCTAAAGTGACGAACAATTCTTCTTTCAACGGACGGTTTCCATGTTCATCCGTTTCCATCACACCACCGAAAACCCATAAAACAACCCTGTTGACGCGCCAACCAAAATATTTCGCCATCCCATAATGACCCATTTCATGGATGAAGACGATACTGAAAATAATCATCAATTCCAAAAACATTCCGGTTAATAGCGAGATGATGATGAATATGACAAGGACCGGATGGACATGGATAGCAAGCTTACGGGCCATCATCGACTTCCATAACCTCTACCGGATCGATATACGTATTATCTTTTTCCAATGAAAAGTAAACCGCATCATTTGTTTCAGAAGGAGTGAATGTACCAATCCGTTGGTTCACCGTCACATATTGGTACATATGGACGTGGATATCACTTAAATGGCCGTAACTGGAATTCGTTCCATCCGAATGCTGGACGACGATTGTTTTTCCGGTTTCCGGAAACCTCCCGGCAAAAACGACGACACCTTCATGATGGGCGACGACATCCACTTCTTCCCCAGGAGAAATTTTTACTCCTTTACCATTCACTTGGAATGTTTCCACGATATCACCATGAACTGGCAAGACCACTTCTTGCGCTTCTTGGGGACGGAAATTCGCATCCGGAGAAAATGTCAACGGGCTGCCAAACACTTCTTGGTACCAGACATTCACCTTAGCGAAGGGAAATTCGTTACGTAATAATTGGGCGACTATTTCTTGAGGTTTACTGAGTATGGAATGGTTCGCATTCATGAGGATGGCGATGGAAAAAAACAAAATCCCAGCCAAAATAGCTTTCATCACGAAACCAGTGAAAATTTCTTTTCCATCTTTTCCTCTAGCGATGTAACCATTCATTTCAGGTGGGTAACCATGTTTTTCTTCAGCTTGATGAAAAATGTTGTGTTCCTGATGCATTGTCGAACGGGGGATATGTCTTTCTTTTTTCCTTCGTTCGATCGCTTTCCGTACTTTTTTGATTTCCCTTTTCATCCCATTCACCGTCTTTCCTATATTCCATAATAAATATATGAATGCTAGTCCAACGTTATGAATGGGATGATGGGAAATGAATGATAAAACCGACGCTGTTGTAGCATCGGCTTTCTTCTTAATGAGATATATTCATGAGCGTATACCAAAGAATTTCTTCACTTTATGGAGAACACCTTTTTCGTCTTCCAATGATTGGAGTGGTACATTTTCTCCCAAAATCCTCCTGGCGATGTTCCGATAGCTTATGGAAGCTTTCGAATTCGGATTCATGACAACTGGCTCTCCATTATTGGAAGATTTGATCACTTCTTCATCATCGATGACGACTCCGATCAAATCAATCGCCAACAATTGTACGATTTCATCGACGTCCATCATATCTCCACTTTTCATCATATGGTTGCGGATTCGATTAATGATCAAGCGTGGAGCTTCGGTCATATCTTCTTGTTCGAGTAGTCCGATGATACGATCGGCATCACGAACGCTTGATTTTTCCGGATTGGTCACGACGATGGCGCGGTCCGCACCGGCAATGGCATTTTGGAAACCTTGTTCGATTCCTGCCGGGCAATCGATAATGATATAATCATACTCCCGCTTCAATTCAGAAACGATTTCCTTCATTCCTTCTTCCGTAACAGCCGATTTGTCGCTCGTTTGTGCGGCAGGCAACAATGCAAGGGTGTCAAAGCGTTTATCGCGGATCAAAGCTTGATTCAAACGGCAACGTCCCTCGATGACATCGACAATGTCGAAAATGATACGGTTTTCCAGCCCCATAATCACATCGAGGTTCCGTAGTCCAATATCTGTATCGATTAAGCACACCTTTTTCTCCATCAATGCTAGAGCCGTTCCGACGTTGGCAGTTGTCGTCGTTTTCCCGACGCCGCCTTTACCTGATGTTATTACGAAAGCTTCACCCATTTAACATTCTCCTTTCGAATCCGCTTAAATCTTTTCGATTCCGTGAAAGAAGCTTTAACGAATCAATGATGATTTTATCTTCTTTTTCATCAATCACTCCGCATTCCATATAAACCCCGTCTGACTCATAATCCGGCGCACGGCTGATGTAATCGGCGATCCTGAGTTGCGTCGGTTTCATGTAAGATGCTGCAATGAATGTATTCCGATCACCATCACATCCGGCATGGGCAATACCAAGCAAATTACCTAAGATATAGATGTTTCCGGTTGCCATCACCTTGCCTCCAGGATTCACATCCCCGACCAACAATAGATCTCCGTTAACTTTCAACACTTGCCCGGAACGGACAATTTGATTATTGATTTTTATCTCACTTTCATCGATCCATCTTAATGCTTCTTCCCGATGGATCACATTCATTTCAATATTTTCCACTTTAAAAGGGTGATATTTTTCAATCATTTCTTTCAATTCTTTTCGCTTTTCTTCGTTCAGGTAACGGTTACCCATCTGTACGTTAACGGACAGTTCCGGATTGTTTTTATCCTGGGCCGCTGCTTGCAATTTCCCTTCCAACTCTGCAAGCGCTTCAGCGAAAGGTACATCATCATCGATGATGAGGGTAAGCCCGTCCCTGCTTCCCTTCATTGTGACCAATGGTTTTTTTTCCTGCAAAAAAATCACCTCTTTATATCCGCCCAAAACTTCGCTCAATTGCTTTGATCCAACTGCTCATTGCTCCAGCGGACGAGTCTTTTTCTGAATAGCGGGAACAGCAACAAGAAAAACACCAAATTCGCCAGCAATGTCGGTACAGATCTGATGAGCAAGTAATCTTGCCAGATTATTCCAGTGATGCCGACAACGGCATACATCATGTAAATGAATAAATCTCCCAAAAAGATGGCGACCGCTCCAAAAAGAAATAGAACATAAATATTCCTTTGCAGAAGCTTTAAAAGCTTATGGATGATATACATGACTATTCCGTAAGAAAACATGTACACACCAAGTACCCCGGTGTATATGATATCGATGAGAAGGCCGAAAATGAATGCATAGGCGATGGCATAATATGTATCCTCCGTATCATAATACACCGCAATGTATACAAGGAAAGCCAGCACCCAATGGGCGATGATCAAGTAATCACTTAGAGCGATTTCGTCAGGGAGAAGGTTGATTGAGAGTCCTTCTGCAATCACGAGAACAAAGAGGATAAGGGGTAAGTAGATTTTTTTCATTCTTCTTGTTCCCCTTCTATTTCTGTTTCTTCTTCATCTTCACCTTCGTCAACATCTTCATCCATATTTTCCACTTTTTCAACGGATCGGTCCAAAACGACGACATTGTTGATTTCATACATATCGGCAGATGCTTCTACAAGAGCGATTTGGGTCAAGCCGTATTGATCCGTTGTGATTTCCTTCACTTCACCAATTGGAACTCCAGCTGGAAATACGCCGCCCATTCCTGAAGAAACGACAAGATCCCCTTCCTCTATGTCCTGGTCGGATTCCTCAATGATTCGGAAAAGCAGAGAACCAGTTTCTTCATCGAAACCTTCGATCATACCAAAAATATTCCGTTTGTCTTCCCTGGACACCATGGCAGATATACGGTTGAATTGATCAAATCCAGTCAACAATTTCACTCTTGCCGTAAACTGATTGGCGGACTGGACTTTTCCAATCATCCCGTCAGCTGTCATGACGAGCATATTAGCATCGACTCCATGTTCCCTTCCTTTGTTGATCGTCACTTGCTCCATCCATCGCTCAGGAGAACGAGCGATGACTGTTGCATGAATCGCTTCATGGCTACGGATGGAATCCGATTCCAGAAGTCCAAGTGTGTTCCGCAACTCTTTGTTTTCTTTCCTCACTTCTTGGACTTCATAAAGGAGTGACCTGAATTCGCTGACTTGTTCTTTCAAAATTTGATTTTCTTCATAGATATTACGGAATTCACGTATATTGGAAATGACGTCTATTGTAAAGTCGACCGGTACGTGGATGACATATTGAATCCAGCCGACCGTATCGTTGATGATTTCTTCAGCGAGTGTCAATTCAAGTCGATCTCTGAACGTGTAACCGATCAACGCTACAAGTAGGATGAATCCGATTAAAAAGATGAAAAGTCGTTTATTACGAAAAAAGCGCATGAAAACACCTACTTAACTATTTGAAGATTGTGTTGAAGCATTTGCTTTACGAAAATGTTTAATGTAATCGATCGATTTTCCTGTTCCAATTGCGACACTTTCCAATGGTTCATCCGCAATAAAAACAGGTATTTTCGTTTCATTACTCAAAACTTGATCCATATTTTTAAGCAACGCTCCACCGCCTGTCAATACGACACCGCGATCCATAATATCCGCCGAAAGTTCTGGAGGTGTTTTTTCCAGGGTGTTTTTCACCGTTTTCACAATGGCTTCCACTGTTTCATTCAATGCTTTGGAAATTTCTTCCGCTGTCACGGTGATCGTCTTCGGCAAACCAGTCAGCAAATCCCTACCACGAATATCGAGCTCTTTATTTTCCGTCACTTCACCGGCCGTTCCAATATCCAACTTGACCGATTCAGCGGAACGTTCACCGATTAATAAGCTGTATTTTTTCCTAATGTAATTGATGATCGCTTCATCCATGTCATCTCCGGCCACGCGAATGGATTGGCTCGTCACAACGCCACCGAGCGAGATGACGGCAACTTCCGTCGTTCCTCCACCAATGTCGACGATCATGCTTCCGGTAGGTTCCCAAACTGGCAGACCGGCTCCTATTGCTGCTGCAAATGGTTCCGAGATTGCATAAGCTTCACGGGCACCCGCCTGTTTGGTAGCATCGATGACAGCGCGCTCTTCCACCATCGTAATGCCGGATGGAACGCAAATCATCACATTCGGTTTTTTCGCAAAAACCGAACGGCGGCGCATCGCTTTTTTAATATAGTATTTCATCATTGCCGCTGTCGTATCATAGTCAGCAATGACACCGTCTTTCATCGGGCGGATGACGGAAATATTTCCCGGGGTACGGCCGATCATATTCCGTGCCTGGCTTCCAACCGCCTCGATGTCACCAGTTTCTATATTTTTGGCCACAACAGATGGCTCTCTCACTACAATTCCTTTTCCTTTGACAAATACTAATGTATTAGCAGTACCTAAATCAATGCCTAAGTCTTGTGATAAACTGAACTTCGCCAATCCAAATCTCCCTCTTTCGTTAGCAGATTTCCCGTATTATGTAGTTTAACTATATCGGTTTCTCCATGTTGTTGCAAACAGTTTTCAACATTTCAAATAAAAAAGATAAGAAGCGCCACTTTCATTTCCAGTCGAAAAATGGCGCTCAAATACGAACTCATCCAGCTCACCATTGGCAGCATGAGTTTGTGTCAATCGAAGGTATACCATCTCCGATATCCGCTCAGCTTCTCAATGGCGGTGAAGATGACGTTGCCTTGACAAACAATCCCTATAATATTATACGAAAAAAAGGATAAAATAGATAGTTTTATATCATAAGTATCCTTTTTCTTTTAAAGAAACGAACTTCCGGTTTCCGATGATCAGATGATCGAGCAGTTCGATTCCCATGATTTTGCCGACTTCCACCAATCGTCTTGTAACATGGATGTCTTCCTGTGAGGGAGTTGGATCTCCTGACGATAGCAATAGGTAAGATTTTGACATTCCATCCGTCTCCATCTTTTCCCCTGCTCCATACCGTGCATGCGGCTTTCACCGCACACGGCATTCCATCGCAAGTTGCTCGACTTGCGACTTGAGGCTATCACTCCTTTTCCATTACAGAAAGTTCATCGCTCCTGCCTCTACTCTCACTATCGTAAAAAGAAGTTATAGCTTCCGCCTTTCCTTCTTACCGTTTCATCGATGGTGTCCTCTCCACGTCGATAGCTTTCCACGTCCACTTGACTCTATCACCCTCTTAACTTAGGTGCCGACTCTTGCCTGGCATCCCATCCATCGCCTGTAACGATGCATGGTCGTTCGCCACCACCACACTACTTGACCACAGGATGCTTGTACAATCCTAAGATGCCCACTTACAGACATTCCGCCGGTTCGCCACTTCAGACTCACCATATTAAGAGTTCGACTCCCGGCCTATCGATCACACTGAGCCATTACAGCTAGCTTTCGGTTCCCTTCATCATTGGCATTCGGTGATCTTCAGCCGACTTCACCGAGCTTCACACGTCAATTTCTGACACCAAAAACAACGCATGTCGGAGGATTAGAGTAGGCATTTCAAGGCGTTACCCTCTCATTCTGCCTATCGAGTCAAATGTTCATCTTTTGGAAGATGCGTAACCTTTTCAGTTACGAACGTGTCGCACGATGGTTGTGGGCAACGATGACGGAAGCCGCCGAACGTCTTACAGCTTCCCGATAGACCTCACGAGGATGGACGATGGAGGAATTGAGACTGCCGACGAAGATCGTCTGACGATGGATGACACGATTTTTCGTGTCGAGGAGTAGAACGACAAAATGCTCTTGCTTCAAGATGCGCATTTCTTCCATGACGTAATTGGCTCCATCTTCCGGCGAGCGGATATAATAATTTTCATCCGGTTTATATTGACTCATTCTTTTACCGAGTTCAATTGCAGCGAGAATTTGCACACCTTTTGCTTCTCCGATACCTTTAATTGCCGTCAATTCTTCAATCGTAGCTTCTTGCAACAACTTCAACCCTTCGAAATGCATCAACACTCTTGCGGCAAGTGTCATGACCGACTCTTGTTTTGTCCCGCTGCCGATGAGGATGGCCAACAACTCCTGATTACTCAAATGGCTCATTCCTAAACGGATGGCCCGTTCCCTTGGTCGATCTTCCTTAGGAACATTTTTCAGCGTCATCCCCATACTTGCACCTCCTTTCTCTACTAACATTTTATAAGATTCTGAAAATAAATCAAATTCTATCTCTTGTTTTTAAAAAATTGAACCACCCTTACATTCTCTTTGTACAGGGTGGTTTTATGCTGCAAGTCAGTTATTTAATTGGTCAAAAGTATACATCAATTCAAGCAACAACAGCTCAAGTTCAATGTTTTCGTTTTCTGGATTGTCCAAAATCCTCTGAAATTCATCCGCTACACTTCCCGTTTCCGCCAATTTCTGAAGAGGAGCCGCATCCCTTTGCACTAAACTTTCATGCCATGCTTGTTGAAAATCATTCATCCAGTCGTCTGATTCAATAGAGTCCATATTCTCCAATTCGGTTACCCACGGCTTAGCGAAAACATCAAAATCCTCGTTTTGCATTTCTTCCACCTTATGTTTCGCTTCTTCACCAGTCGCAAAAATGCCGATAAAGAGATAAAACTGGCCATCCCGCTCCCAGACGAAAGTAGGTTCACCGAATGATGCATAATGCTCTTGCCAATCTTCCACATTTTGTCGTTCAACAAAGACACCTGCTTGAATGACATGAGCAGATAATCTCGCAGGTTCGTCCTCTTGTATAACAGTCGTTCGGGGATTCGCTTGAGAACTCTGGAGTGTTGGACTGTCTTGGGCTTCTTCATTTTCCACTCCGACGAACAATTGCAAAAGAAATATTCCAAAAACCGTACCGATGACACCGGCGGATAAAACGGTGACAATGATTGGAACCAAATAATTATGTTTCTTCTTCTTCAACAAATTGGGCCGATAATAAACAGGCAACGAAGCATTTTTTTCGTTTTTTAACGTATTGCCATCTTCTACAGAATAGAGATATTTTTCATTTTTCGGGTGGTCATCCCGAAATTCATGATTCGGTCGTTTGTTTTTCAAAGGTTTCACTCCCTGCTAAAGAACCTTTTCATCACTCTAGCATAATGGAAGTGAAAAACTAGAAGAAAGTTGTCGGTTGCAACACAAAAATCCTCTACAAAAATTTACAAAAAATAGTTACGCACTTCTGCCACAAAGTGCAAGGAGCCAGTAATGACATGAATCTTTCCGTCATCCAACTCCTCCAGTAAGCGTCGGTAATCCGGCTCGATTGCCACGACGTGAGTTCGCCATTTTTTCCCCACTTGATCAATGTCCCACACCCGGGGATGTTGAAATGATGTCAGAGACACTTCGTCAAAATGTCGGTTGAGAAGTTCCAGCATCTCATCCGTCGCCTTGTCATGAAACATAGCAACGATAGCATGTTTGCCGCAATTTGGATAATGCATTTCCACCGTTTGAATCAATGCTTTGATGCCATCCGGATTATGCGCAGCATCGATGATCACCAGCGGTTGGTCCTTCACTTGTTCAAAGCGGCCGGGAAGACGTATTTTGCCAATCGCTTCCTCAGCTTTCTGCCAATCGACTGGATAGCCATTCTTTTCCAATAGATTTAATGCTTGAAGGGCAATGCCTAAATTATGCAATTGATGGTTTCCCTTCATATTCATCTTCACTTTCGCTATTTGGTTCATTCCTGCACCTTCCCAGAACGTCTGTTCCCCTCGGTCTTCCACTCGAAAATCGTTGTCGAGTTCATAAAGTGGTGCTCCATTTGCTTTTGCTTCTTGCCGGATGACATCCAGGGCTTCAGTTGACATCCTACCAATGATGACCGGAATGTTCGGTTTGATGATTCCTGCTTTATGCCAAGCGATTTCTTTTTCAGTTTCACCTAAGTAGGTGGTATGATCTTTCGCCACTTTCGTTATAATCGACAATTCCGGCTGGATCATGTTCGTCGTGTCGAATCTTCCGCCCATTCCCGCTTCAATCAGGGCGATTTCACCATGTTCCGCAAAATACAAAAAAGCGATGGCGGTTAAAATTTCAAAAGCTGAAGGG
This sequence comes from uncultured Oceanobacillus sp., assembly GCA_938004015.1. GTDB lineage: Bacteria > Bacillota > Bacilli > Bacillales > Amphibacillaceae > Oceanobacillus. The sequence continues at coordinate 17,983 of CALKWU010000074.1, read as the reverse complement.
GCCATTCCTTTTTCATCCATCGCTAAAATATGCGGATGGAGTTGATTCAAAAGGGCCAGCCAATCCGATTCCGGAAGTATGTCATCGTTCAAATAAATATGTCCCCTCAATCCATGGAAACTCGGCGATGTGAATACGCCGACATCATAACCGTTTTCACGTAAAGCAGTTTTCAAAAAGTGCAAAGTGGAACCTTTCCCATTCGTCCCGGCGATATGAACCGCCCGGAAACGTTTTTCCGGATTGCCGATTCTCGTCAAAAGCTCATGCATCCGACTGAGTCCTGGTTTCACCCCTAACTCATAGCGTTGATTGAAAAAAGCATTTGCCTCCTGTATATTTAAAAACATAGAATCACCGTTTTCCATTTATCGATAAATTGAATTATAGCAGAAAGGATATGTAAGGTGAAAAAAATCGGTTGGATCATTTACAATGGGAATTTACCTGGGGATAAATTCCTTGACTTTGCTCAAATGCTGCAAAAAAGTGCACTTAAATACGGCAGTGATGCGGAACTGATAAAAAACAACGAGCTTGCCAGTTTGCTCACTTCTTCCGGATTGTCATTGGTTCCCAATAAAGAGCTCCCCGATTATGTCGTGTTTACGGACAAGGATATATATTTGGCAAAACAACTGGAATATTTAGGTTTACCAGTTTTCAATTCGGCCGACGCCATCGCCACGAGTGACGATAAAATCGCCACTTATCAAAGGTTGGCCCAACTCGGGATACCTATTCCGAAAACGGTCATCGCCCCGAAAATTTTCATCGAAGGAACACTCGATGAAGAAGTAATCAATCAAGCAATTGAACAACTCCGCTTTCCAATGATTGTGAAGGAAGCGTTCGGATCTTTCGGAGAACAAGTCTATCTCGTGGAAACTAAAGAGGATTTGTTGGCGCAAATAAATGCCATTGGGAATAAACCGTTTGTTTTTCAAGAGTTCATTTCGTCAAGTTATGGAATCGATGCTCGTTTACAAGTCGTTGGAAACGAGGTCGTCGCAAGTATGAAACGGAGGTCCAGAAGTGATTTCCGGGCGAATATCACTTCCGGCGGCACGATGGAACCCTATAATCCGACAGAGGAAGAAGAAAAGCTGGCAGTTGAGGCGACAAAAGCAATCGGTGCCGCCTTTGCCGGAGTCGATATTTTATGGGATTCAGACGGTGTTCCGCTCATTTGCGAAGTCAATTCCAATGCCCATATCCGGAATCTTCTCGATTGTACAGGAGTCAATGCGGCACACTTCATTATGAAGCATATTTTATCAGCGGTCGGTTTCAGCTGAACTTTAGGCATTAAAACATGCCGGTGTTTGGCCGGGAGCATTTGAATAATCATTGTCGCTCGTTCCGCCAATGGACACCGGCATCGAACCATATTCTTCATTTTCCAGGATCATAAAGCTCAAGATCCGCACCAAAAATATTAGAAAAGACCGGGAATCAAAAGTTGGCAAATCCCGGTCTCTTCCTATCAACCTTTCAGTTCTTCCAATCTTGCTTTCACTTTCGCTTGTTTTTCCAAATAATCCTTTTCTTTTCTCCGTTCTGCTTCAACAATATTTTCAGGAGCTTTTTTCACGAAACCTTCATTGGACAATTTTTTCTGAACTCTATCAACTTCTTTTGTCCATTTATCCAATTCTTTTTCGAGTCGCGCAATTTCCTGGTTGATATCGATGAGTCCCGCCAATGGAAGGAAAATTTCCGCTCCGGTGACGACGGCAGTCATCGCTTTGTCTGGAACTTGATGTTCGGTTGAAATCTTCAGCGTTTCCGTATTACAGAACCGTTCCAAGTACTCCCGATTCTTTTCCAACTCATTTGCTACCGCTACGTTCTCAGCAGAAATGACCATTTCGATTTTCCGGGACATCGGTGCATCGACTTCTGCCCGAATATTCCGGACAGACTTAATGATCGCCATCAAACGCTCCATTTCCTTTGCCGCGGCTTCATCATGAAATTCTTCTTTTACTTCTGGCCAACTGGCAATCGTGATCGACTCCCCTTCGTGTGGGAGTTTTTGCCAAATTTCTTCCGTAATGAATGGCATGAACGGATGGAGTAAACGCATCGTCTGATCCAGAACGAAGGCAAGTACCGATTGGGTCGTTTTCTTCTTCTCTTCATCATCTCCATAGAGTGGAAGTTTCGCCATTTCAATGTACCAGTCGCATAATTCATCCCAGATGAAGTTGTACAAGTAGCGACCCGCTTCACCGAATTCATATTTTTCGGTGTTTCTCGTCACTTGTTCAATCGTATGATTCAATCGAGTCAGAATCCATTTGTCGGCAATGGAAAGTTCCCCGGACAAATCGATATCTTCATAGTTGAAACCTTCCATGTTCATCAAGGCGAATCGGGAGGCATTCCAAATTTTATTGGCGAAATTCCATGTCGATTCGACCTTTTCCCAGTGGAAACGCAAATCTTGACCAGGAGTGGACCCTGTCAATAGGAAATAGCGCAAGGAATCTGCACCGTATTTATCGATGACATCCATCGGGTCGACCCCGTTGCCTAGAGACTTACTCATCTTCCTTCCCTCGGAATCCCTGATTAAACCGTGGATGAGCACGTCGTCAAAAGGCTTTTTACCGGTGAACTCCACCGATTGGAAAATCATCCGTGCAACCCAGAAGAAGATGATGTCATAACCGGTCACGAGCACTTTTGTCGGGAAGTAACGTTTGAAATCCGGTGCTTCCGTATCCGGCCAACCCATCGTGGAAAATGGCCATAACGCTGAGGAAAACCACGTATCGAGCACGTCTTCATCTTGCTCCCAATTTTCAATATCTTCCGGTGCTTCTTTTCCAACGTAAATTTCTCCGGTTTCTTTATGATACCAAGCAGGAATCCGGTGTCCCCACCATAATTGCCGTGAAATGACCCAATCACGGATATTTTCCATCCAATGGAGATAAATTTTTTCAAAGCGTTCTGGATAAAAATTGACTTTATCCTCGCTTTTTTGCAATTCAATCGCCGCTTCCGCCAACGGCTTCATTTTCACGAACCATTGGGTGGATAGATACGGTTCGACGACGGCACCGCTCCGCTCCGAGTGTCCGACTTGATGGATTCTTTTTTCAATTTTGATGAGCGTCCCGATTTCCTCTAAATCTTTGACGATCGCTTCCCTGCATTCGAAACGATCCATACCCTCATATTTTCCGGCATTTTCATTCATTGTCCCGTCTTCATTCATGATGAGGATCCGTTCCAGATTATGGCGATTACCGATTTCAAAGTCATTCGGGTCGTGAGCTGGTGTGATTTTAACTGCCCCGGAACCGAGTTCCATATCGACATACTCATCGGCTACGATTTTGATTTCCCTGCCGACAAGTGGCAAAATGACGGTTTTTCCGATCAAATGTTGATATCTTTCATCATCCGGATGCACCGCAACCGCTGTATCCCCAAGCATCGTTTCCGGGCGGGTCGTTGCGATTTCAATGTATTCATCACTATTTTTAATCGGATAACGGAGATGGTAAAACTTTCCTTCCACCTCTTCATAAATGACCTCGATATCCGATAAGGCAGTCTGCGTCTCCGGGTCCCAGTTGATGATGTATTCACCACGGTAAATAAGCCCTTTCTCATACAGTTTGACGAAGACTTCCTTCACCGCATCGGACAATCCTTCATCCAATGTGAATCTTTCCCGGGAATAATCGAGGCTCAAACCAAGCTTTTCCCACTGGGAGCGGATGAAGGCAGCATACTCTTCCTTCCATTCCCACGATTTTTCCAGAAACTTTTCCCTGCCAAGCTCATGGCGGTTCGTTCCCATTTCTCTTAACTTTGCTTCAACTCTAGCTTGGGTTGCGATACCGGCATGGTCCATTCCCGGAAGCCAGAGCACATCATAGCCTTGCATCCGCTTCATCCGGATAATCGTATCTTGCATCGTCGTATCCCACGCATGCCCGAGATGCAGTCTTCCAGTTACGTTCGGAGGCGGGATGACGATGGAGTATGGTTTTTTGTCCGGATCACCCGTCGCTTTGAAATAGTCACCTTCCAACCAAAATTGATAACGACCTTCTTCCACTTCTTTCGGATTATACTTCGGCGGCAACATCGATTGTTTTTCAGCCATGTCAATCATCCTCCTTTTCCTGAAATCAAAAAACCCTTTTCATCCTCGTGAAAGGACGAAAAGGGTTGCTTTCCGTGGTACCACCTTTGTTTACAAAAAATTTGTACACTCATTCTTGATAACGGCTCATGCCGGCATGCTTCTACTGTCATTTCAAAGCAGCTGCATCCAGGGCGACCTTCCAGAACAACTTTCCTGGGAAATTCTCAGCCTTCCATTTCCCTCTCTGTAGGCGTTTATCCTGTACTCTTCCCTATCATTTGCATCGCGATATTTCGTTTGTGTTATATTGTATCCATTTCATCTCGAAACGTCAACTCTTTCGAACAAAAATCTTTTATGAACATAACATGTAACGTAGCCTATGGAATATGTGAAAAAGAGGTGATGGATATGTCCCGGTTTTATCGTTACAAGCTGCCTCCTTGGGCCAGACAATTTTTATACGCTTTAGAAAAAGCGATGACTCCATTATTGATCTATCAATTGCTCCGTACGATCATTATTCCGACAACATTGGATGTGTTTCTCCTTGCTGTATTTGTTTTCATTTACATCGCATTTTATTTGCATTGGATTTAGTCCATTTCACTTGTTTGTTTATTTTTACGGTTATAAGCATCAAACATGAGTCCGATGATGACTTTGCGATAGTTTTGTTCCAACTTCATCGACCACTCGATTTCCGATTCATCTCGTACACGCGCCATCACATAATCTTCCACCATTCGGAGGTATTCCGTGCTATTCATTAAATATAAAACAAGTAATGTCCGTTCCAGTGGATTTAACGGATGTTCATCCATATAAGCAGAAAAAGACTGGATATAATCTTCCGTTAATTGTGGAGCATGAACCGCTTCATGGTGGATCATATCCGTCAAATCATGGACAGGATGTTGATAGGAAGCCTTTTCCCAATTGATGATATAACGATCCAAAAAATGCCCTTGTTCTAAATTTCCATGGTTTAAACATACTCCCCAACCAGTGTCGGACTCTGAAAGTGAAAGGATTTCTTCCGTGAGCTGTCCGGAACGGCGGAGGCTTGTTCTTACATTTTGGTAATGTGTCAATATTTGCAGTTCCACCGGTGACGGATAGTGTTTTTGTTCCAGTCTCTCTATCCAAATCGTTAAGCGACGTTCCTTTTCTTCACAATATTTTTTATAGGAATCAAATGGATCGGTCCATTTATTTGTTTCAAGTGTCGTCAACTTTTTCGTCCTGACATGAATATTGCCGATATGGCGGTATACATTTTCCACCGCTTTTTTTCCGTATGAACGTTTATTTTTTTCTATCCAAGGGGTGAGATAATAGTATTCATCTTCCCGTTTCACATATAATCGTTTCCGTACTGTCAAATAGACTGGAATGATTTCGGAAAGCCCCAATTCGCTTGCTGTACGATAGGCGGCTAACCAACGATTTAATGAGTTTTGATCCAGTCTGCTTCTTTTTAAAGCGAACTCTTTCCCATTTGCTTTGATTTTATGGACCCGTTCGGTGACCGGAACAATCACCTGGGGAGAAATGGCGTATTCCTGGAGAATTCCCGTGATTTTTTCCATCCTGATCACCTCCGTCATCTACGTAAAAAAACCCCTTGTCGGACATGCAAGGGGAAATGTTATTTCTGTGGAATGTACAAAAGTTGACCTTCGCTGATTTCAAAGTCATCATCAAGTTTGTTCAGTTTGATCAATTGCAAGGCACTGATTTGAAATCTTTCGGCAATCGATTCAATCGTATCATTTTCCTGTGCAATACAAATTTTCATCCTTGTATAACTTTCCTCTTCAGTATCTCGGAAAATATCTGTCAAATAACTGATGTCTTTCTCTTCTTCAGCTTCACTTTCTTCCCCTTCCTCGACCTCTTCCATCGCCCGGATCGTCCATTCGTTTTCCGCTTGTTCTTCTTGCAATTCCTCTTCCGCTTCTTCTATTCGTTTTTCCTTTTGTTCCATTTCCTCTGCTTCTTCTCGTGAATTTACACTATCCACTTCTAACTTTGCAGTTTCCTCATCCGTCATTTCTTTTCTTTTAATTTCAAAAGAAAATGGCTGCAACTCTTCTAAAGCATCTTCCTCATCACGTTCACGAAGTTGCGGTTTTTTCTCCAACAAGTCTTCGTCCGCCATAATTCCATGGATTTCAGCCAATGCTGTCAATTGCAGTTTCGAGTTCATCGGCAATTCATAGTCAAAATCGACAATTTGAATCCGCACATCATCCATATTCTCAATCCGATACGTCGGAATGGAAATATCGACCGGAAAACGGTGTGTAAATTCGGTCAAATTATCTTCTTTTTTATTCACATGCGCCACATAACGTTTCGCCTCCAAATCATCGAACGTGAAATCATCCTCATCTTCTAAACTGGACTCTTCCCGGACATATTCACCTTTCAGTTCAATTTCTCCACGGATGGAGACATACGTATCGTATGAATGGATCGATATTTCCGGATTCAGCGAAATGCCTATGAGTTCATTCACTTCTTCCCCACGATCAAAATATAACGTTTCATTCAATTCAAATTGAAAATCATTACTTCCCGAAGACATGGAACCCCCCCTTTCCGTTTCACCCATGCAGCAAGCCTTTGTATACCCTATTTATATGTGTTGAGGAAATGAGTTATGCATGGAATGGATAGACTAAAATCGAAAGAGAGTAAATCCCATCCCACTTTCGGAAAAAGTATAGTATGATAAAATCATTGGAACTTACGTGAACCATGTTAAAATGAATCGTTTTGAAATAGTTACATAAAATTAGGGGGGATGGTATTGAATAGGGAAAACCGATTGCTTGCCTACATATTGATCGGTATTGGGCTGTTTTTTCTTTTACGTGAATTGAAACTCCCGATATTGACTGACTTTTTTTCATGGCAAACGATGTTGATCATTGTCGGGATTGCATTTCTGCTGTACGGCTATCGTTCGAAATATTACAATCATCTGTTTACCGGGACGTTCATCCTTGGAGTCGGACTTCACCTCCATGGCGTCGAGCATTATCGTTTTTGGATCGACCATTGGGGAGTATATTTGATCATCATCGGATTGGCATTTCTCTTCCGGTACACTAAAACGAAGTCGGGATTGTTGTCGGGGCTTCTGTTTCTAGGTATTGGAGTTCTCTTCATTTACTCTCGACAGTTCAATCAATATTTCCATTGGCTTTATGATTTGTTCGCTTGGGTGGAACGTTTATGGCCGGTGCTATTGATTGTTTTAGGGTTCGTTCTTTTAAGGAAAAAATAAAAATCGTCCAGTGTTATCCTGCACTGGACGATTTTTATTATGAGGTATATGCATGTCACTACAACAAATTTTCAATCGCTTCCCAGGTTTCCTCTTTGCCTTCTCCGGTTTGGGCGGAGAAGGGGATGACGACATCTTCGGGTTCCACTTCGAATGTATCTTTTACCATTTTCAATTGCTTCTGACGTTGTGATTTTTTCAATTTGTCCAATTTGGTTGCAATGATGAGCACGGGAATTTCGTAATATTTAAGAAAATCATACATTTGCACATCGGCATCCGTCGGTTCATGGCGGATATCGCAAACAAGTACGACCGCTTTTAACGTCTCCCTCGTTTGGAAATATTCGTCCATCATCCGTCCCCATTTTTCCCGTTCCTTTTTTGATACTTGTGCGTAACCATACCCCGGGACATCAACGAAATAAAAAGAATCGTTCAATTTATAAAAATTGAGCGTTTGGGTTTTCCCGGGCTTTTGGGAGGTACGTGCAAGATTTTTACGGTTTGCCATCCGATTGATGAATGACGATTTACCGACATTCGATCTTCCCGCAAGTGCAATTTCCGGTAATCTTTCCTTTGGATATTGTTTTTCACTGACCGCACTAATTACGAATTCAGCTTGATTGATTTTCATTGACATCCCCTACCAAAGCTATTTCCAGCACTTCATCCAAATGACTGACCGGCACAAACGTCAACTTCTCTTTTACGCTTTCCGGAATGGATGAAATGTCTTTTTCGTTTTCTTTCGGAATGATGATCGTCGTCAATCCGGCACGGTGGGCACTTAGCGCTTTTTCTTTCAATCCACCGATTGGTAAGACTCTTCCTCTCAAGGTGATTTCTCCGGTCATTCCGACTTCTTTTCTGACTGCCCTTCCTGTCAATGAGGAAACAAGGGCTGTCGCAATGGTGATTCCGGCAGAAGGTCCGTCTTTTGGAGTCGCCCCTTCCGGAACATGGATATGGATATCATATTTTTCATAAAAGTCTCGTTCTATCTTCAGTTCATCAGCACGGGAACGGACGTAACTGAAAGCGGCTTGTGCCGATTCTTGCATCACTTCTCCGAGTTTCCCCGTCAATATGAGTTTTCCTTTTCCAGGGTAATGGGCCACTTCAATGGATAAAATATCCCCGCCTGCTGAAGTGTATGCAAGACCAGTCGCTGCTCCGACTTGATCCTCGATTTCCATCAGACCATAGCGGAATAATGGTTTATCAAGGAATTTTTTCAAGTTGTTTTCCGTAACGATAATCCGTTTCCTTTCACCGGAAATGATCATTTTGGCAGTTTTCCGGCATATTTTCGCCAATTGCCGTTCCAAACCCCTGACACCGGCTTCTCTCGTGTAACGGCGGATAATTTGCAATAACGCTTCGTCCCTGATTTGCAAATTCGTCGGTTTTAACCCATTTTCCTTGATTTGTTTTGGTAAAAGATGGTCCTTCGCAATATGGAGCTTCTCCACTTCCGTATAACCGGATAACGAAATCAATTCCATCCGATCAAGCAAAGGACCGGGGATGTTGTTGACATTATTGGCAGTCGCAACGAACAATACTTTTGATAAATCATAAGCCTCTTCAATGTAGTGATCGCTGAAACTGTTGTTTTGTTCCGGATCCAACACTTCCAGCATGGCAGAGGACGGATCGCCCCGGAAGTCATTGGACATCTTATCGATTTCATCGAGCAAAAACACCGGATTGATCGTTCCTGCTTTCTTCATACCTTGGATGATCCGTCCCGGCATGGCACCGATATATGTCCGGCGATGCCCTCTGATTTCCGCTTCGTCCCGGACACCACCAAGGGAAATCCGCACAAATTTCCGATTGACCGAACGGGCGATGGAACGGGCCAAAGAAGTTTTTCCGACTCCAGGAGGACCGACAAGGCATAGGATTGGACCTTTTAACGAATCGGTGAGTTTTTGAACGGCCAAATATTCCAAAATCCGTTCTTTCACTTTGTCGAGTCCGTAATGGCCTTCATTCAAAACTTCTTCTGCTTCTTTGATATCGATTCTATCTTTGGTTTGTTTCGTCCATGGAATGGTAAGCAACCATTCCAAATAATTGCGGATGACGGAACTTTCTGATGAAGTTTGAGGAACTTTTTCATATCTCCCCAACTCTTTCAAAGCCACTTCACGGACGTGATCCGGCATATCCGACTCATCGATTCTTTCTTTCAATTCACTCACTTCACCGGATTTTCCATCCCGTTCACCGAGTTCCTTTTGGATCGCTTTCAATTGTTCCCGTAAATAATATTCTTTCTGTGTTTTTTCCATGGAGCTTTTGACACGCTGGCCGATTTTTCTTTCAATATCCAACACCTTTTTTTCATTCGTGATGATGTTGATGATATGATGCAAACGTTGCGTTACATTCGTCATTTCTAGCAGTGTTTGTTTTTCTTTCAATTTAATTGGCAAATGGGAACTGATAATATCCGCAACTCGGGAAGGATTATCCATATCAGAGACGGATTTGAATGTCTCACGGGAAATTTTGCGGGAAAGTTTTGTGAATTGTTCGAATTGTTTCAGCAAGGTGCGCATCAATGCCTCTTCTTCTGTTTGGTCTTCGTGGATTTCTTCGAGCTTTTCGATTTCAACTAAAAACTCTTTCTCTTCTTCAAGGATGCGAACGATTTCATAGCGGGCGATGCCTTCCACTAATACACGGAGAGTTCCATTAGGAAGCTTCAACATTTGCTTCACTCTTACTAAAGTACCGACAGAATAAATGTCTTCTATCTTCGGTTCATCGATGCTCGTTTTTTTCTGTGCAGCAAGAAACACTTCCTGGTCATCGAGCATGGCTCGTTCGAGAGCAGCAATCGACTTATCCCTTCCCACATCCAAATGGAGTACCATGGATGGGAAAACGATGAGCCCACGTAACGGCAGGAGGGGTACTTCTTTAATTTTGTTGATCATTTTCCATTACCTCCATATGTACTTAAACACCTTAACATTCATAATTCTCCAGTTGTTTCATTATATAGTTTTTTGCTTTATCCGGCAATTAGTATCCCCTAACATTTCAACAACAAACAAAATGGAGACTTGCAACTCCGTCATTCCGCCGATAAAGGCGAAATGATGGAAGCTGCCGGTCTCCACATACTTGCTAAACATTTCTTTTCTATGTTTTATGCACTTTCTTTCGGCAATTTTTCCTTACCATCCACTACGGTTCCATCACGGAAAACGAGTTTCGGACCGATGTTTTCATCTTTAACCGCTTCTTCCGTTATGATGCATTTTTCAATGTCTTCCCGAGAAGGCAGTTCAAACATGACATCGAGCATGACGCCTTCAAGAATGGAACGCAGTCCACGTGCGCCGGTCTTCCGTTCAATCGCTTTTTTCGCAATTTCACGCAAAGCAGGTTCTTCAATTTCCAATTCCACACCGTCCATCTCGAACAACTTCTTATATTGCTTGACGAGTGCGTTTTTCGGTTTGGTGAGGATTTGTACGAGAGCATCTTCATCCAATGGCGTCAAGCTGGCGATGATCGGAATCCGACCGATGAATTCCGGAATCAAACCATATCGCAACAAGTCTTCCGGTAAGATTTTGGATAGAAGTGCGCCCATGTCCAAATCTTCTTGCGACTGGTTGGCACCAAAACCGATGACTTTTTTACCGAGACGACGTTTGATCACCTGATCGATTCCATCGAACGCTCCACCGACAATGAACAGGATGTTCGTCGTATCGATTTGGATGAATTCTTGGTGCGGATGTTTTCTGCCTCCTTGAGGCGGCACACTGGCGACTGTCCCTTCAAGAATTTTCAATAATGCTTGTTGGACACCTTCTCCGGAAACATCTCTCGTGATGGATGGATTTTCTGATTTCCTCGCTACTTTATCGATTTCATCAATGTAAATGATCCCTTTTTCCGCTTTCTCGACATCATAATCCGCAGCCTGGATCAATTTCAAGAGGATGTTTTCCACGTCTTCTCCGACATAACCTGCTTCAGTAAGTGATGTCGCATCTGCCATCGCAAACGGAACATCGATAATGCGTGCAAGTGTCTGTGCGAGCAACGTCTTACCGCTTCCAGTCGGGCCGATGAGAGCTATATTACTTTTCGCCAATTCCACATCGTCCGATTTGGTCATCGTATTAATTCGCTTGTAATGGTTGTAAACGGCGACAGATAAACTTTTTTTCGCATCATCTTGTCCGATCACATATTGGTCGAGGATGTCACAAATTTCTTTTGGTTTAGGAATCTCTGTCAATTCCATCTCATCTTCATTTCCGAGTTCTTCTTCAACAATTTCTGTACAGAGGACAATACATTCATCACATATATAAACACCAGGTCCAGCTACGAGCTTCCGAACCTGTTCTTGATTTTTACCGCAAAAAGAACATTTCAATTGCCCTTTTTCATCATTGAATTTAAACATTTTTTCACCCCTAAAATTCATAAGAAAATGATATTTCCTAATTTGATTATAGTCATCATATCAGATACATATCAAAAAACAAAACGATACACCTTGCTCATCTCTACTTTGAACCATACCACATTACTTATCCATATGTCAGATGCCAAGCTTTAAGTCAATAAACTGTAAAATATATATTGACAATTTAAAGAATTTATTATTTGTGGCCTGCATCAGACTGTAAATATATTGAGCTGAATCAACGGTTCAAATAGAGAAACAAGGTGCGATGGAGGTCGCACCTTGTTTTGTTTCATCTCGATGTGTTTGCATAATTAGTTAGCAGTTTTGCTATGTTCCACCAAAAACTCAATCGTTTTACGGATCTTGATGTCGCCTTCGATTGTTTCTGTATTGCCTCCAAGAATTTCAATGAGCTGGTCTTTTTCGAGATTGTACATTTCCGCCATTTTTTCAACTTCTTCGTTGACCTCTTCTTCCGTTGCTTCGAGATTCTCCTCCTCAGCAATCGCTTCTAGCGTGAGACTCGTTTTCACTCGTTTTTCAGCGTCTTCCCGCATCTGTTCCTTCAACTCATCTTCATCTTGACCGGAGAACTGGGAGTACATTTCCAACGTCATTCCTTGCATTTGCAGACGTTGTTCAAATTCCGTAAGCATCCGATCTAATTCATTTTCAATCATCACTTCCGGAATATCGACAGTCGTATTAGCTGAAGCCATTTCAATCAATTTTTCACGTTTTGCGTTATCTGCCGCTGTCGTTCTTTCTTCGAGCAATTGTTCTTTTTTCTTCGTTTTCAGTTCTTCCAATGTTTCAACTTCATCATCGACATCTTTTGCGAATTCATCATCCAGTTCCGGAAGTTCTTTCGCTTTCACTTCATGGATTTTCACTTGGAAAACCGCTTCTTTACCAGCCAGCTCCTCCGCATGATACTCTTCAGGGAAAGTCACTTCAACTTCCACTTCATCGCCGGATTTTTTCCCGACAAGTTGTTCTTCAAAACCTGGAATGAATTGGCCGGATCCGATTTCCAAGTTATGGTTTTCCCCTTTTCCGCCTTCAAAAGCTTCTCCATCCATGAAGCCTTCAAAGTCGATGACGACCGTGTCGCCTTCTTCCACTTCTCCTTCTTCTTTTACAACAAGTTCGGCATATTGTTCACGCAGATTTTCCAATTCTTTTTCCACATCTTCGTCTGTCACTTCAACGGTTTCTTCTTCGACTTCCAACCCTTTATATTCACCAAGGGTCACATCCGGCTTCACTTCCACTTCTGCTTTGAAAACCAATGCCTTACCTTTTTCAATCTGCTCGATATCAATGGACGGTTGATCGATTGGGAAAATATCCGCTTCGTCAATCGCTTTTGTATAAGCATCCGGGAGCACCAAGTCTACTGCGTCTTGATATAAGGCTTCGACACCGAAACGTTTTTCGAAAATCGGACGTGGAATTCTGCCTTTACGGAATCCCGGGATCTCGATATCTTTCACTACTTTTTTAAATGCTTGATCCAATGCTTTGTCAAATTCTTCAGCAGGAACTTCAAATGTAAGAATTCCTTTATTTCCTTCTTGTTTTTCCCATTTTACTGTCATTACAATTACCTCCAACATATCTATTGTCTTGCTGACAAATTTAATATTAACGATTTCAATTTTTACAACCACTACATTATAGCATAGTTGGCCCATCTTTTAAACTATTGTTTAATCATCCAGTATGCTTGCATACAATAATTCGGTCGTTTTTATTTCATTGATATACTTTTTCACTTTTTCATCTTCCATCGATACCGTGTCGATATTCAAATATTCGTTGCCGACATGAAACAAAGCATCCGCAATATGTGGCGCATCCATTACTGGCGGGGTGATGGGATAAAGCACGTACAAATAGTGATGTAAAAGCGTATCCATGACTTGATGCAATGATGGATTCTCCTGTTCCACTTCCCGGATTTCGGCAGATATCATTATTGCAAGTTCACTTTCCTTAATGTCGGGAGCATCTGTCGGTTTCATTTCCATCAATGTTCCAAATTTATGTATTTCTATCGTTTCATTTATTCCTGCGTATTTCAGCCAGAGGAATATGGCAGTTTTGTTCAACGGATGGATGTGTTCATCCACTAAAAGATGGATGATTTTTTCATTCGGAGCGACATTTAATTTGCTCAACTTTTGAATCAGACGCCACTGTTCGATGTGGTTATCTTGATTGACTGCGTCAAACAAAGCATCAAGATGGAAATGGAATTGATCGTTTTCTTCGCTCTTCAACATTTTTTCACTCATCGTATAAAGTTGGCTGAAAAGGGCTTCAAGCTGAACCGGTACATTCCCTGTTTCCAATTCATTATGGACGGTCTCCATCAATTCTTCATATTGATTCGTTTGAAAAAGTAGTGTCAAATAGATATGTATGTATTCGTAATAATGTTCATCCTTCTCCTCGATGAGACTTTCACATAGTTCCTGAGCGTCATCATATCGTTCCAATTCCATCAGGCAAATCAGTTTCCCTGTATATATTTCATGTTTTTTTACTTGATAACTTAATAATTTGTCCAGTTTTTCCAACGCTTCTTCAAATCTTTTTTCTTGAATCGCTGCAATGCTTTCTTCTTCCAACTTTTGTTGCCATTTCGGAAAAAGGATGATATTTTCCGGCTTCATCAAATTCTCCGTCACCTCCTTTACGACTTCCAACCTAATAGATAGTTTTACCCGTCCGCTGCAATCTGAAACATGGATCACAAAAAATTAAAGGTGTAATGTCAATCATAATACAAAAGAGAAACCTAACACAAGTTTAGGTTTCTCTTTGATGTGGAAATACGTCCCGAGCAGGATTCGAACCTGCGACCTACAGATTAGAAGTCTGTTGCTCTATCCAGCTGAGCTACCGGGACATGGAGCGGGTGAAGGGAATCGAACCCTCGACATCAGCTTGGAAGGCTGAGGTTTTACCACTAAACTACACCCGCACATATTCTATTATATGTAAGTGATATGATAGGTTTATTTCGGGCGGACAAGATTTATTATACGTATTTTCCTTCAAGTTGTCAACCATAAAAATCAACTTGCCGGAAGATTTGTCCATCCACCGGCAAGCGGGTCAGTTATGATAAGTTCGTATGATAATCGAGCACGTCATACCGTCTGCCATCGACACTATAATAAAGAACAGATACTTCATCCCGGGATTTCCAATCGAGAATCGCATATGTTTTTTCTGTTCTGCCGCTCCTAGGTTGCAAAATGCTTCCAGGATTGATGAAAAGTTGCTCGCCTTCTTTGACAGCCCCGGCTACATGGGTATGTCCGAAACAGACGATATCTGCACCGACTTCCCGCGCTCGAAGTGATAAGTCTGTAAGTCCGAATTTCACCCGATGACGATGTCCGTGGACGACTAAAAATGTCAAGCCATCAATTTCCAGAATTTGTTCGTTTGGGTAGCGCCGGTCAAAATCACAGTTACCCCCTACTTTATAGAAACCTTCGAGGGGATCTGCGTCGATATCCAATTCGGAATCTCCACAATGGATTTGGTAATCCGTTTGATGTCTTGCTTTGATTTCCATCAGTTCATCCGTGAGTCCATGACTGTCGCTAACAATCAAAACCGTTGCCATTGTCGAATCCTTCCTCCTCTTATGATTGAATCAAGTGTTTCGATGAATCGATTTATCGAGAAGAGATTTTTTCCCATCGTTCCAATTGTTTAAAAGCTTGGCTACGATGACTGATTGCATTTTTTTCTTCGGAACTGAGCTCAGCCATCGTCCGATCATACCCTTTTGGTATAAAAACAGGATCATAACCAAAACCATTTTCCCCTTTAGCTTCAAAGCCGATTTCACCTTCACAGTATCCTTTGTAATAAACCGTCTCTTCTCCCGGAACGCTGATGGCGAGTACACAGACAAAACGGGCGGTGCGTTTTTCCTTAGGGACATCTCGCAATGCTTCTAACAGTTTCTCATTATTTTCATCATCACTGCTTCCTTCACCTGCATAGCGGGCGGAATAGATTCCTGGTGCACCATCCAATGCATCCACCGTCAAACCTGAATCATCCGCCAATACAGGCATTCGCACAATATCCGCAACTTGTTCTGCCTTGATTTTCGCATTTTCCTCAAAACTTTCACCCGTTTCTTCTATATCCGGGATTGTTTCAAAGTCGACTAAAGAAGTGACTTCGATACCGTATGGCCGAAAAAATTCAGTGAATTCTTTTATTTTCCCTTTATTCCGTGATGCAATCATGATCTTTTCCATTGGCTTACTCCTTATTCTCAGACTCTTCCTTTTTTCCGATCATTTCTCCTAGTTCACCGAGAGCCTCTCGCTGTAATTCAAAAATTTGCCGAATCCCATCATCAGCGAGTGAAAGCATCGTCAACAACTGATCTTTGGAAAATGTCGCCTCTTCTCCAGTTCCTTGGATCTCGACAAACTCCCCGCTTCCTGTCATCACAATGTTCATATCGACTTTCGCCTCGGCATCTTCCTCATAATTCAAATCGAGGATTTCTTCATCTGTTGCGAGCACACCGACAGATGTCGCCGCCAAAAAATCTGTCACTGGTAGAGCCGATATCGTTTCATCTTTGAGAAGTTTTCCAAATGCAAGAGTCATCGCCACGAATGCTCCAGTTATCGACGCGGTTCTCGTTCCCCCATCTGCTTGGATGACGTCACAATCGACCCAAACCGTCCGTTCACCGAAAGTTTCCAAATCGACGACTGAACGTAATGCTCTGCCGATCAAACGCTGGATTTCCATCGTACGTCCGGAAACTTTTCCTTTGGAAGATTCCCGGATATTCCGTTGTTCCGTTGCCCGCGGCAACATGGCGTACTCAGCCGTCACCCAGCCTTTTCCCTGACCACGCATGAAAGGCGGCACACGGTCTTCTATACTTGCATTACAAATCACTTTTGTATTCCCCACCTCTATTAATACAGAACCTTCTGGGTGCATAATATAGTTCGTCGTCATATTGATTTTTCTCAGTTCATTGTTTTTTCTTCCGTCTTTTCTCATATATACGTCCTCCTCATTCATCAAACCTAGCTTACCATACTTTTCCCGAAAGAAAAATCACGATACATCAACGTTCCAATCATGGAATCACATTCTTCAAAAGCAAGACAATAAATTTTTGCAAAAAGGAATCCAGCAGCTGGAAAACTGCTGGACATGAAAGAAAACTTTTGACCGATTTACAATTTATCGGAAGGAAGGAAGTAATCGGCGGTTACCGGTTCACTGTACGTTTCACCGGTTTCACTATTGAGAAATTCCTTGTTTTCCACTTTGATTTCGATCGCTTCCACTGTATCTTGCGCCGTCAGTGTGCGGACAATCGTCTCGACTACTTCATCCGCAATAATCGCTTGCTCAGGGTCCAGTAAAATATCTTCGTTGAATGTCAGCTCTAGAACACCATCCGATAAGGAAGGTTCAGCAGTCAACATTGCTTCATCATTGAATACGTGCAAGACATTCGCCATATATCCCGGCCCTTCCAATAATGAGTTGACGATTGCCTCGTACATATCGCCATCCTCGTTTTCAACATATTGCGTTACTGGAATGTAGTATCTGTTGTTTTGGAAACTCGCCGGATAATACATCGTCACCGCTTGACTATTGATGAAGTCGATCGTATCGTTCGGAATGACGTTGATGCCATGTGCTCTCGAGTAGCCATTACCAATTGGGGTTCCATTGACTGGCATCTCATCTAATGGGTCACCGTTAATCCATAAACGTACCCGTTCGACGCCCTCAAATTGCGTCAATGTATGTGTAATGGATTCAATGATTTTCACCTCATCTTCAGGTGCATAATCTTTGAACTCCTCGGATAAATCAACAACCATAGTGCCATCTTCAAGAAGATTCATCCCTAAAATCTCCGTTCCAGCCGGCAAGACAGCACGGAACCCATTAGGCAGCAGCTCCGTAATCGGACCATCGACCACCAGATATTCCATCACTTGAGTTGCCACTTCTTTCGTATCCAAAAGAGGCAGTTCGAGAATTTGCGAAACGACCATGCCGTTTGCATCAATCAAATACAGTTGCCTCGCAG